>NZ_FNKQ01000002.1:600000-900000 GCF_900100875.1 Halopelagius longus
CGAACCCCGACAGCGACTCGGCGTCGACGCCGTTCGACATCGGGACGACGGGCGCGCCCACGGGGTACGATTCGAGGACGCGCTTCGTGTACGCCGAGGGACAGAGCACGAGGTCCGCCTGCGAGTAGAACCACTTGAGGTACCGCCCGAGGAGTGGGCCGACGGCGTTCGACCCGCGAAACGAGTCGGCGAAGTCCTCGCGGGTGACGTGCGTGTGGAGAATCAGGGGGATGTCGTTGCGCTTGGCGTGCCGGGCGACGGCGACGGACCCCGGCCCGACGAGGTTGCAGTGGGCCACGTCGTACTCGCGGAAGAACCCGCGTCCGAGGGCCGCAGAAAGCGGCGCGCGCGCCGGGTGTCCGCCGCGCCACGGAGAAGTGACGACGTCCACGTCGGCGTCGGTGCGAGCGAGTGCCGCGCGCTGTTGGTCCGTCGCCGTGCCGATGCCGCTTCGGTGTAACTCGGATTCGAGTTCCAGGTAGTTGAGGACGCGCAGGGTCACGTTGCCGCGGACTTTTTCGGGCGACGGTTTGACGCTACCGACTTCCGCGTCCGGCAGACGGAACGTCTTTGTCCGGCCGCCCCTCTCGTGGGACCATGGGCATCCCGGCGGAACGCATCGAACGTCTGCACGAACTCGCGCGGGAGGCCACCGCCGAACGGGAGTTCGCCCGCGCCCGCGAGTACGTCCGCCTCGCGCGGCGCATCGCGGAACGGAACCGGACCGGCCTCCCGCGGGCGTTCCGCCGCTATACCTGCGACGACTGCGACGCGTACCTCCGCCCCGGCGTCAACGCGCGCGTCCGACTCCGCCCCGGCCGGGTGGTCGTTCGCTGCGACTGCGGCGCGACGAAGCGCTACCCGCACGATTGACCGGGCACGACGTTCACGGACCCTTAACGTTCAAACGTACTCGGCCGTTAACGGAGGTATGGACAAACAGGAACTGCGGAAGGAAGCACACGACGTGGACGTGACGGTGTGGGTCGGCAAGAGCGGAATCGGCGCGGTGACCGACGAACTGTCCGACCAACTGGCCGATAGGAAACTCGTGAAGGTGAAGTTCCTCCGCGCGGTGCGGGCCGGAACCACGGTCGAAGAACTCGCCGATGACCTCGCGGAACGGGTCAACGCGAACGTCGTCGAAACGAGAGGTAACACCGCCGTCGTCACTCGATGAGCGGTGCCGGACTCACCCTCCAAGTGAACGGCTTAGACGGCGTAATCGCCCGACTGTTCGAGGGGTTCCTCGGAGAGGCGTCGGCCGCCCTCCTCGGCAAGACAGTCGCCTTCGTCGTCGCCTTCGCCGTCGTCTACCTCGTCGGGAAAGTGGTCCTCCTCCCCTTCCTCTCGCGGATGATGCACCGGCGGGGACTCGAACCGCACGCGCGGCGACCGCTCAGACGAATCGCCAGCGTCATCGTCGTGTTCGCGGCGCTGACCGTCGCGTTGACCGCGGCGGGATTACCGAACTTCCTGCAGTCCGTCGCGACCATCGCCGCGGCGGCGACCCTCGCGATCGGGCTGGCGATGCAGGACGTTCTGCAGAACTTCGTCGCGGGCGTGTTCATCTTCACCGACAAGCCGTTCAGAATCGGCGACTGGATAGAGTGGGAGGACAACTCCGGCATCGTCGAGGACATCAGCTTCCGCGTCACGCGGGTGCGGACGTTCGACAACGAACTGCTGACGGTGCCGAACTCCCAGTTGACCGACGACGTCATCAAGAACCCCGTGGCGAAGGACAAACTCCGCCTGCAGGTGCCGTTCGGAATCGGCTACGACGACGACATCGACGCCGCGACGGAGATAATCGTCGAGGAGGCGGAGGCCGACTCGGACATCCTCGACGACCCCGCGCCGTCCGTTCGCCTGACGGAACTGGGCGATTCCTCGGTGACGCTCACCTCGCGCGTCTGGATTTCGAACCCGAGTCGCTCCGACTTCGTGAAGACGCGCGCGAAGTACGTCCAACGCGTGAAGGAACGGTTCGACGAGGCGGGCATCGACATCCCGTACCCGAACCGAACGCTCAGCGGCGACCTGACCATCGCCGACTCGGATTCGCTCCGCGCCAGCGCGGACGACTGAACGGCGACCGACGCGAGACTCCCGTTTTCGGCCGAGTTTACAGTTCGATGCGTTCGACCAGTTGGTCCTCGGCTCTCGTGTTGACCGCGACGATGCGGATGTAGTCTTCGAGCATCGAGTTGTTGAGTTTCGCCTTCAGGAGGTTGTCCACCTGATAGACGCCCGCGGCGTTGACCATCTCTATCTCCACGAGGACGGGCCGACTGTCGCCCGGTTCGAGGGCGACGTTGTCGATGGCCCGACTGGAGAGGGTGTTGATACCGCGGCCGCCCTTCTCGTAGGGGATGCGCGACCGGCCGCGTTCCATGTCGAGTGCGTCCGCGACGCGGATGACGCCAGCCTCCCGCGTGAGGGGGTCCTCCTCGGTGTGGTGACAGAGGATGGCGTGAAGCACCTCCGCTTTCATCCGCACGGCGTCGGCCCTGTCGTAGAACTTCGGGAGGAAGCGGTCCAGAAGGTCCGCGGCGAGGGGGATCGAGTAGTAGGCGTGTTCGTCCCGGTGGACGATGTGTCCGATGTCGTGGAGGGTGGCCGCGAGGGCGACGATGACCGGTTCGTCGGCCTCTTCGAGGCCTTGGTCCGACGCGCCGTTGAACTCGACGCCGCCCGCCTTCAGCAGGTCGTAGAGGCGAAGCGCACGGTTCCGAACGATTTCGATGTGTTTCGGCCCGTGGTCGTTGTACCCCTTCCGCGTGACCGCGTTGACGTTCTGCGCTTCGAGATACGCCGTCACCTCGGGGTCGTCGAGCAGTTCCGGTAGAATCTCGTTCAGTTTCTCGTCGGGGTAGGCGTGGTCCTCTCCGGACCGGTACTCACGCCCGCCGTCGTCGTCGATGTCGGTCACGTCCATGCGCCGTTCGGTTCGTGACGCAGGCGCAAATACCTCCGGGTATCGGCGGCGTCGGCGCCGTCAGGCGCGCGCCGTCTCGGCGGCGTCGGCGACTTCCTCGTAGTCGGGTTCCGCGCCGGGGTCGTCGCTCACCCACGCGTACGTCACCTCGCCGGACCCGTCCACGACGAACACCGCCCGCTTCGCTACCTCCTCGACGCCGTACTTCTCGAAGTCCATCGAGACGCCGTACTCGCGGACTATCTCGCGGTTCGTGTCGCTGACGAGCGGGAAGTTCAGGTCGTTCTGGTCGCGGAACTCGTTGAGCGCGAAGGGCGTATCGACGCTGATTCCGAACACGGTTGCGCCGATATCCTCGAAGTTCGCCATCCGGTCGCGGAACGTGCACATCTCCGTCGTGCACGTACTCGTGAACGCCGCGGGGAAGAACGCGAGGACGAGAGGCGCGTCGTCGAGGCGGTCCGAGAGCGTCACGGTGCTCACGTCACCGTCCGCGAGCGGTGCCGTAAAGTCAGGGGCGTCGTCGCCGACTTCGACCATGGGCGCGGTTCGGACGCGGCGGTGTTGAACCTTCCCCAACCGAGGCGCGTTCGGCGTCGGCCGCGAGTAGTTTCGACCCGCGAACGGCGGGCGTTCGCGGGACCGACCGCTCTCTCGGGACCGGCGTTCGAATATCAGCGGTGCAGGGACTAAACCGGAGATATTCGGCGGGTATCTCCCGTTCTCGGAGCGGGAAACGTTACGTTGAGGGAGCAAAAAGCCTATAATCGAGACTAGGTTAGCATTTGGTAGTGATGTCACCGACCATGACCCCCCTCTTCCCGGGGATACCTGGCGGGCCGGAACTGCTCATCGTTCTGCTCGTCCTCGTGTTGCTGTTCGGCGCGAACAAGATTCCCAAACTCGCTCGCTCCACGGGTCAGGCGATGGGCGAGTTCAAGCGCGGACGCAACGAAATCGAGGAGGAACTGAAGGAGTTCGAGAACGGCGAGGAGGAGGACGAAGAGGCCGACACCGAGACGGCGACGTCCACGTCCACCTCGACCGAAACCAACTGAGCAGTTCCGTTTTCCGCCCGCGGTCTTTCGAATCACACCCGTTTTTAGTCGATGCTCTCTTACTCTCCGTCGAGGGCGTGTGGCCTAGCGGACAGGGCGAGAGGTTCCTAACCTCTCGATCGCGGGTTCGAATCCCGCCACGCCCGTTCTCCGGCGAACGACAGTGAGCCGTGAGAACGGCCCGAGGGATTCGAATCAGGGAGCGAACGAAGTGAGCGACCGAGGTTCGAATCCCGTCACGCCCGTTTTCGGTTTCGCTCGACGCGAAAACGAACCGTGCATTTTCTGTCAATTCGAGGAGTCGCCGCCCGAACGGCCGAGAACGTAATATCGAGCAAGAGACGACAGCAACGACGAAGATAGCGCTCCCAGTGTGAAATTTGAAATACACTTGGCACGGAGTATCGGTGATGACGTTTTGGACGGACGCCGTATCTCTTTCCCGCGGAAGAGAGACAGTCGTCGCGTTCGGCGGCTTCTACCTCGCCCTCGGCGTGGGATTGGCGTTCGTGGAACTCCTCGAAGGGAAACCGGTGTCGAACGTGCTCGTCGTGTCGCTGTTCGTCGTTTCCGCGGGTATCGTGCTGCTCTACGGCGGATATCGGTTACCGCGTACCGATATCGAACCCGAGTTCTACCCGACCATCGCGCGGTGGTGTCTCGGCGGGTTCGGGCTGATGTTCGCTAGCCTCGCGCTCTATCAACTCGAACCCGCAGAGAGCATCAGCGACCCGATTCGGGGCTACCTCGTCCTCACGGCGTTCGGGAGCGTCGCGGGCTTCGCCGTCGGGAGCCGCGACGCGCTGGCGAAGACGCACGCCCGCCGCCTCGAATCGCGTAACGCCGAACTGGAGCGAACGCGGGACGAACTCCGGAGAGCGGTCGAACGGCTCGAAGAGTCGAACCACAAACTGGAGGAGTCCAACGAGCGCTTAGAGCAGTTCGCCTACGTCGTCTCCCACGACCTGCAGGAGCCCCTTCGGATGGTCACGAACTACCTCTCCCTCATCGAGGACCGATACGGCCACGAACTGGACGAGGACGGTGAAGAGTTCCTCGAGTACGCCGTCGACGGCGCGGAACGGATGCACGCGATGATCGACGGGTTGCTCGAACTGTCCCGACTCGGGACGGAGGAGGAGACGTTCCGGAAGGTGGACCTCGACGGGGTTCTCGACGACGTTCGAAAGCAACTCGAAATGCGGATTCGGGAGAGCGGTGCCGCGGTGGAAATAGAGGAGTTACCGACGGTGCGTGGCGAGGAGGACCAACTGCGCCAACTGTTCCAGAATCTGGTGAGTAACGCTCTCGAGTACAGCGGCGACGACCCCCCGACGGTGCACGTCTCCGCCCGGCGAAACGGAGAGTCGGAGGTGATAGTCTCCGTCCGGGACGAGGGAATCGGCATCGACCCGGACGAACAGGAGCGCATCTTCGAGATTTTCCAGCGACTCCACACCCGAGAGGAGTGTTCGGGTAGCGGAATCGGTCTCGCCCTCTGTCAGCGCATCGTCGAACGCCACGGCGGCGACGTCCGAGTCGAGTCCGAACCCGAAGAGGGGTCGACGTTCTCGGTTACGCTTTCGGCCGCCGATACGTGAACGCGGCGAGCGAACCGACGCTTCCGTTCCGGGGTTCCGGAGGACGAACCGACCGCCGCGCGGACGTGCCCCTCCCGTTCGGTCACAGACTCCGGTCCGTCACTTCGTAGACGGTTCCCTCGTAGGCGAACGTCAATCCACGATAGAGCGGAGTCCCGAACAGGTCGTCGTCGCGGACCGTCACCGCTTCGACGCCGTCCTCGAAGTGCGCGAGGGCGTTTCGGAGGGCCGGAACGCCGTAGACGGACTCCGTGACGTAGGCGGCGGACACGGCATCGTCCGAGGGGTCCGTCTCGGGCCGTTTCGTCACCGTGACGGAACCGTTCGAATCGGCCCCTCCGACGGTCACGGTGACGGCGTTTCCGTCGCGGGTAACGTCGCGGACGGTGTTCGTCGGGACTAACTGAAGCGCGTCGCCCGACAACGTGAACGGCGCGGCGTAGGCGATTATCGGTTGATTCTCCTGCGGCGACTGACCCCGCCGGCCGTAGGAACCGACGACGAGGAACGCGTACGTCCCCCCGCCGAGTGCCCGCAGAGAGAGCGACTCGTCGGCGGTGACCGGTTCGACCGGCGTACCGAGGTTGTCGTTGGTTACGGAGACGGACCACGTGTGCGACTCGTCGGGTGCGAGCGACGACCCCGCGTTCGCGGCGGCCCGCGTGGGGACCGTCGCGTACCACTCGCCGTCGACGCGTTTCTGGAGTTCCCACCGATAGAAGTTCGCGTTGAAGTACCGGTCACGGCGGTTCGTGAGCGTGAACGCGATCTCCGCGTCCGGGAGCGAGACCGAACGAGAGTCGGGGGCCAGAGCCGTGTCCGAAGGTTCCGTCTCCGATTCGGTGGGCGCGTTGCACCTCATCTCGAACTCGCCTTCGAAGTCGGCGTTTTCGATGCGGGGGACCGTCGATGGACACGAGAGGCCGTCCGACGAGGACGACGTGGGGGGTCTAATGCTGTCGAGGCATCCGGCGAGTCCGCACGAAAGTGCGACGCCGGCGCGGAGGAACGTTCGACGATTCATTCGCGGGGACACTCGGCGACCGAAGTATGGGCTTTGTGATATTACTCGGCTCTCCCGGACGTCGCGTCCTCGACGAGGGTGTAGACGCCGTGTGCAATCTGCTGGAAGGCGAAGTAACTACAGGCGCCCCCCACCGCCACCGCGAGAGGGATTCCGACCCACCCGTCGAGACCCGTCGTCAGTCTGGCGGCGACGAGGGCGCCGACGGCGAAGAGGGCGAGTGCGACCATCCCGTTGACGGCGGCGTCAGTCGTCGCAGTGTCGCGAGACATGACCGTCGCATCCCCGTATGAGTTGAAATCCTTGTCCCTTTCCGACGGGAGCCGACCCCAGTCGGCCGGTCCTCGATATCACGTTCTGATAATTGGGGCGGCAAGAATATAGCACTCGTTTATAATTTCGACGTATGCCATCGTTACGGGGCGTGCTCCCGAAGCGGATTCGGTCGAGCTACGCACTCACATTTCTCACGGTTGTCCTAGTCGTTCTACTAGCAATGGGAAGCATCGCAGGGTACGCCTACACAGACAGCCAAAATTCGGTCAAGGAGGACGTCTCGAACGAGATAGCGACGTCCGCGGAGTTACAAGCCGGTCAGGTCGCCCGATGGGTGGGTCAGCGCAATCAGACGGTGCAGATGCTCTCCGAGTATCAGGTGATGAAAACGGAGAACGCACTGAGCATCAACGGGTTCCTGATGAGCGAAATCGACTCCATCCCGGACGACGTGTACTCGGTTCACTACGTCGAGGCGGAGACGAACACCGTCTTAGCGAGCACCAACACCTCCACGCTGGGCGAGACTTACACCGGTAAGGAGGCGGCGTGGGCGGCCGACGAACGTAACCTGACGGACGGCGACGACGTGTACCGCTCCGACATCTACATGGTCGGAGACAGGCCGACGATATCGTGGGTCTCTCCGGTCAACGGTCACGATGACTACCTCGTCGTCATCAACGCCGACGTCTCCAAGATCTCCTCGCAGTTGGACACGAGCGTCAACGGCGGGTTCAGCATGGTCGTCGACACCGGCGACGGCGAGGTGATGATGGACGAACGCGGGGAGGCGATAAACGAAAAGTACGTCCTCGCCGACGCGGCGGCGCAGGCCGCGGGCCAGTCCGGAATGATCGAGATGGCCCCCGTCGAGGGATTGATAGACGAACCGTCCCTCCTCGGATACGCCCCCGTCGAGAGGACCGACTGGTCGGTCGCCGTCCACGCCCCGAAGTCCGAGGCGTACGTCCTCGCAACGTCGGTCGGGAAGGACTTCCTCCTGCTTCTGGGAACCGCGCTGGCCGGACTCGCGTTTCTCGGCGTCACGGTCGGTCGGAGCACCGTCTCGTCGCTGAAGGACCTCCGATCGAAGGCGAAGGAACTCGAAGCCGGTAACTTGGAAGTCGAAATCGAGAGCTCCCGCGAGGACGAAATCGGGCAGTTGTACGGTGCGTTCGGGTCGATGCGGGACACCGTCCGCGAACGCATCGAGGACTCCCGCCGGACGACGGAACACCTCGAACGGCAGGCGGCCGACTACAGCGCCGTCATGTCCGCCTGCGCCGACGGCGACCTGACCCGACGCCTCGACCCCGACGACGAGAACGAGGCCATGCGGGACATCGCGATGTCGTTCAACGGGATGATGGACGAACTCGAAGCGACGGTCGTCAGAATCCGGTCGTTCGCCGACGAGGTGGCGGCCGCGAGCGAGCAGGTGACGTCGAGCACCGAGGAGATTCAGCAGGCCAGCGAACAGGTCAGCGGGGCGGTCCAAGAGATATCGGACGGCGCGGCGAGGCAGAACGAGCACCTCGAAACCGTCAACGACGAGATGACATCGATGTCCGCGACCATCGAGGAAGTCACCTCTTCGGCGTCCGAAGTCGCCACCACGGCGGAGGGGGCCGTCGAACGCGGGAAGGACGCCCGCGACTACGCGCAGGACGCCATCGAGGAGATGAACGTCATCGAGACGCGGACCGAACGCCGCGTGGACGAAGTGGAGTCGCTCGAAACGGAGATAAAGCAGATCAGTGAAATCGTCGAGATGATAGACAGCATCGCGGAGCAGACGAACCTGCTGGCGCTGAACGCCTCCATCGAGGCCGCCCGCGCCGGCGAGGCGGGCGAAGGGTTCGCCGTCGTCGCCGACGAGATAAAGACGCTCGCGACCGAGGCGAGCGAAGCGACGGACCAGATCGATTCGCTCATCTCCGACGCCGTCGCCTCGACCGAACAGGCCGCCACCGACATGCACGACACCGGCGAGGACGTCTCCAACAGCGTCGACGTGGTCGAACAGGCGCTGGAAGCGGTCGAGGAAGTCGTCGTCGCCTTCGAGGAGACGAACCGCGGCATACAGGAGATAGACGACACGACCGAAGAGCAGGCGCGGACGACCGAACAGGTGGTCAGCATGGTTGAGGACGTGGCGGGCGTGAGCGCTCAGACGACCGCCGAGGCGCAGAACGTCTCCGCCGCCTCCGAGGAACAGACGTCGTCGCTGACCGAAGTCTCGACCAGCGTCCAGTCGCTCGCCGACAGGGCCGAACGATTGCACTCCCTCCTCGAACAGTTCGAGGTCCAAGCGGGGGACTCTCCTCCGACCGCGACGCCGGACGACGCCGCGCCCGCCGCGGCCGACGGCGGCGAACCGACCGAGACGACGCAGTCCGACGACTGACGCTCGGTTCTCCGATTTTTCGCGTCGCCTTTCGACGCCGTACGTCCGGAAGCGGTCCCGACTCGACACCGCCGAAAGACACGCTACATCCATCTGACAGTACTGCGCCGACACCAATGTATGCCGAGTGACAAGTCGGCTGACGGCCCCGCGCGCGCCGCGACTTAACGACCGATTACGGTCGCCGCCCGGCCCCTTCAAGTGACGTTTAAGTCACACTTATATTTGGAACGTCGTAGATGGCGCTGTCGGCTCTACCGGTCCGTTCGATTCGTCTCGCAGATTAATTCGCCTCTCGGATCGCATATTATATACCTTATTCCTGTAGAATACTGTAAGATTTCAAACTAAATGACTTGTTAAATTGCCAGAAGTCTTTTTGATGGGGGGAATCCACCGGAGAACAATGGCTAGCGACGACGACGTCGAGGTGGCCCCCGTTCGTCAGTCCGATTCTGACGACGACGGGTCGGACCTCGACGCGTTGGAGAGGGGGGCCGACTCGGGGCAGTCGGCTCTGGAGGGGGAAGTTGCCCGGGGAGCGCCGCCGAATGAGGCGGCGACCGACCCGGCGTCGGACGAGGATACGACCGACGGACCGAGAGTTGCGGTCGGAGAGTACACGTGGGCGCACTTCCTCGATGAGTACGGGGAACCGGGCGACGTGGAGTCGTTGTACGGCGGCGTGGACCCCCGGGACCTACCGGAGGAACCGTCGAGTTCGCGGTGGGACGACTCCGAGGAGGAACCGGTCGAACCCTCGACGCCGACGCGCGAGGACTGGGAGGAGGTCAGCGTCGACTCCGAGGAGTACCTCGACTTCCACGCCGTCGAAACCGAGGAGAAGGTCGGCGAGTGCGCCTCGGAGGCCCACCGCATCCAAGCCGAGTTCGAGGCGTTCTGCGACCCCGAGACCACGCCGGTCGTCAAGGACGTCTGGATGTGGGAACACTACAAGCGCGAGTACTACTACGAGGACGACGGGGCCCGCCCCCGCGACGACGAGGGCGACATCGTCCGCTTCGACGCCGAGGACGCCCTCGGATTCGACCCCGAGTACACCGAGAACGCACTCGCGCGCGCGGGTCAACGCGCCGACGAACTCGCGGACGTCGTCGAAGAACGCACCGTAGACGTCAACGAGGAACTCGACGAGGACGCCTTCTTCTCCGACGAACGCGGCGCGACCACTGTCGTCAACCGGTACGACCTGGAGAAGGCCGTGCCGATGGAGAAGAAGACGCACTTTCAGGAGGTAGAGCGCTACTGGGTGAACAAGCCCCACTCCTTCATCGTCATCTTCCAGTCGATAAAGGAGAACGAGAAGAAGTACTACCAGATAGAACCCTACCAGAACCGCATCGAGGCCGACCTGACGGAGTTCCTCACCGGGAAACTCCGGACGGCCATCAAGTACGACGACGAGAGTAGCGTCGGCGTCGGAGAGGGGACCCGCCGCCGCGTCATCGAACGGCAGGCGCTGGACCTGTTGGACCGCTACGACGTGTACGAACGGCCGGACGACGGCTACTCCGATCTGCTCTCTCTGGCACCCGAGCCGTCGGAGACGGACGACGCCGAAGAGGCCGGTCCGGGCGCGGTGGAGGCGCTTCTCTCCAGGTTCGGTATCGACTCCGACGGCGGCGACGCGGACGACGCCTCGGCGTCCGGCGCGGACGCCGGGCCGACGGACTCCTCGCTCGGGTCGTTCGCGCGTCGCCTCGGACTGAACGAGGGCGCGTTCGGCGGGCGTCTCGACGGCCTGTTCGCCTCCCCGCCCGAGGCGGAGTCGCCTTCGCTCGACGGCATCGCCGCCCGGCCCGAGTCCGCCGTCTTGGCGGACAACGCCGAGACGCTCACGGAGTATCAGGTCGAGAAGATGCTGTACTTCCTCCGCCGGGACTTCATCGGCTACGAGCGAATCGACGGCATCAAACACGACATCAACGTCGAGGACATCTCCTGCGACGGCTACAACTCGCCGGTGTTCGTCTACCACTCGGACTACGAGCAGATAATCTCGAACGTCTATCACGGCGAGACGGAACTCGACGACTTCGTCGTCAAACTCGCCCAGCGGTCGGGGAAGGGCATCTCGAAGCGACGACCGCAGGTGGACGCCACCCTCCCGGACGGGTCGCGCGCGCAACTGACGCTCGGACGCGAGGTGTCCGACCACGGGACGAACTACACCATCCGGCAGTTCAAGGACGTCCCGTTCACTCCCATCGACCTCATCAACTGGAACACCTTCTCCTTGGACGAGATGGCGTTCCTGTGGCTCTGCATCGAGAACAACAAGAGCCTCATCTTCGCCGGGGGGACCGCCTCCGGGAAGACCACCTCGCTGAACGCGGTGTCGCTTTTCATCCCCTCGAACTCGAAAATCGTCTCCATCGAGGACACCCGCGAGGTGGAACTGCCCCAGCGAAACTGGATCGCCTCCGTCACCCGGCCGTCGTTCAGCGACGACGACAAGGGCGACGTGGACGAGTTCGACCTGCTCGAGGCCGCACTCCGGCAACGTCCTGACTACATCGTGATGGGCGAGATTCGAGGCGAGGAGGGACGGACGCTGTTTCAGGTCATGTCCACCGGGCACACGACGTACACGACGTTCCACGCCGACAGCGTCGGCGAAGTGCTGAAGCGGTTCACCACGGAACCCATCAACGTCTCGAAGACGATGTTCACGGCGCTGGACCTGGTGTCGATTCAGACCTCCACGCGCGTGCAAGGGAACAAAGTCCGACGGAACAAGTCGCTCACCGAGATAAACCACTACGACCCCGAGAACGACGAGATAAACGTTCAGGACGTCTTCCAGTGGCAGGCCGAGACGGACGAGTACCTCAAGATGGGCTCTTCGAACACCTTAGAGGAGATAAAGTTCGACCGCGGGTGGAGCCAAGAGACGCTCGAACTGCAGTTGTTCAAGCGACAGGTCGTCCTCGCGTACCTCATCAAGCACGGCCTGAACACGTACACGCAGGTGGCGGCGACCCTGCAGGCGTACATCAACGACCCCGACACCATCCTCGCGTTGATGGCGAACGACGAACTCGAACGGAGCCTCGAAGACCTCCGGGAGATGGAGTCCGTCCAGATCAACGTCGACCCCGACAAGGAGGAGATGGTCCCGCGACCGGACCCGAGCGAGGAGATACTCGACCTCTGCGAGCGGATTCTCCGGCGGGCCGAGGAGGAACTGTTCCCCGACTTCCGCGGGCAGGAACCCGGCGACGTGGCGGACGCGCTCACCCACCTCAGAGACCAGCCCGACGTGACCGCCGACACCGACGGCGACAGACACGAACTCGACGCCTTGGACGAACGGACGACCGACCCCGAACTCGACGAAGGCGGCGACGGACCGCCGGGACTCGACGAGGGCGAGGACGGCCCCTCCGAACTGGACGAGGGCGAGGACGAACCCTCGGAACTCGACGGCGGTTCGACGCCCGCGTTGGACGCCGGCGACGACGCCGCCGAGGCGGGCGAGTCGGCGTCCGACGGTGCAGACGGCGAAGACGCGGACGGTGAAAGCGACGCTGACGGCGCAAGCGACCCCGCGACGGCGACGGACGACGCGCCGACGGAACCGGACGACGCGCCGACGGAACCGAACGGCACGTCGACGGAGGCGGGCGACCCCGCATCGGAGGCGGCTGACGCCGACAACGGGGACGAACCCGACGCCCCGTCCGACGGCGCGTGGACCGAAGACGAGGAGTTCGGCATCGAGGACATCCTCAACCAAGAGGTGGACACCGCCGAGTTGGCCGACGACGCCGACGGGTGGGGCTTCGGGGAGTTCGAGAGCGTCGAACCCGAGGCGGACGACTCCGACGCGTCGGACGAAGCGACGGGCGAGGGGGACTGACGCGTGAGTCTCGACTCGAAGACGTCGGAGTCCGGCGGCCTCGACCGGAGCACGGACGCCCTCGGCGACGCGTTCTACCCGCTGTTTCGGCTGCTGTTCGACGAGGACGGCGACTTCGTGGCCGACGTGGAATTGAAGCTCCAACAGGCGCGGATACCCGCGACGGTGGAGCTGTACCTCTCGAACGCCCTCGCCGTCGGCACCCTCGCCGGCCTCCTGCTTTGGGTCGTCGGGTCGGTGCTCGGGTACTCGCTGTTCGCGTTCGGCATCCTCTCGGCGGACTCGCTGAGTCTCGGCATCCCCGTGGCCGACGAGTCCACCGCGCAGTTCCTGAAGTCGCTCACGATGCCGGCGGGCGTCCTCGTCTCCGGCCTCGTCTTCGGGAGCGCCGGATTCGGCCTCGGGTTCGGAACCCTCGTGGCGGTTCCCTACTCGAAGGCGTCCTCCCGGGAGCGCGAGATAAACATGCTGCTGCCCGACGCGGTGTCGTTCATGTACGCCCTCTCCGTGGGCGGGCTGAACCAACTGGAGATTCTGGAGGCGATGGGTCGCGCGGAGGACACCTACGGCGAAGTCGCCTGCGAGTTCCAGAGCATCGTCCAGGAGACGGAGTACTTCGGCACCGACTACCGGAACGCCATCCGCGAGCAGGCGATGCTGACGCCGTCGGACGACCTCTCGCAGTTCCTGACGGACATGCTCTCCATCGTCAACTCCGGCGGGAACATGGAGCAGTTCCTAGACGACAAGAAGGAGAAGCACCTCCGGACGGCGAAACAGGAACAGGAGACGATACTGGAGACGCTGGAACTGTTCGGCGAGATGTACATGACGCTGTCTCTGTTCCCGCTTCTGCTCATCATCATCCTCGTCATCATGAGCATGCTGAACCAGGCCCAGCAGGAACTGCTGTACGCCACCGTCTACGGCCTGATTCCGCTCACCGGCGTGGGCTTTCTGGTGCTCGTCTCGACGGTGAAGCAGGACGAACCCGGCGACGGCTACCTCCAACCGTCCGGGGGGAGCAAACGCCTGCAACAACAACACCGCGAGGGCCTCCTGCACATGGGGCTGGTCGAGAGCTTCGTCGGCGACTTCGGCGTGTTCGACCGCATCCGCAGTCGGGAGGGGACGTACAAGACGCGGGAACTGCTCCGACAACCGCACATCTTCTTCCGCGAGAACCCGCTGTACACCCTCGTCGTCACCGTTCCGGCGGCGCTTGTGTTCGTCGGCGTCACCGCCTCCGGCGGCGGCGCGCCCCTGACGTGGGAGGGGATGCTGGAGCAACCCGTCTGGGGGACGTTCGTCTGGTGGTACATCCCCGTCTACCTCGTCGGCATCCCGCTCGCGTTCTTCTACGAGTGGAACGTCCGGTCGCGGAAGGCCGTCGTCGGGAAACTCTCCGACAACCTCCGGAAACTGTCGAGCGCGAACGACACCGGCCAGACCTTACTGGAGTCCATCAAGACGGTTTCGGACACCTCCTCGGGCAAACTCGCAGACGAGTTCGATATCATGCACGCGAAGGTGAACTACGGGATGAGCCTCCGCGGCGCCATGGTCGAGTTCAACAACAAGTACCACATCCCGCGCCTCGCCCGGACGGTCAAACTCATCTCGAAGGCCCAAGAGGCCTCCAGCCAGATTACGGACGTGCTGACGACGGCGGCGCAGGCCTCCGAGAATCAGGACGACATCGAGCGAGAGCGCATCTCCCGGACGCGAATGCAGGTGGCTATCATCCTCATGACGTACCTCACCCTGCTCGCGGTGATGGCCATCCTGAAGACGCAGTTCCTCGACGTGATGGCCGGCCTCTCCTCGCAGGCGAGCAGTTCCGGCGGGGCGGCCGCCCAACAGGGCGGGCCGAGTTTCGGCGGGAGCGTCGACATCAACTTACTGTCGGTGCTGTTCTTCCACGCCGTCACCCTGCAGGCGGCGCTCTCGGGGTTCATAAGCGGCTACATCCGGAGCGCGCAGCTCATCTCCGGGGTGAAGTTCGTCGTGATACTCCAGACCATCGCGCTCGCGGTGTGGGTGGTGGTGGGGTGACGCGAACCGATCGGGGGCAGATGACGCTCGACTTCGCCATCGGCGTCGGACTGTTCCTCCTCGTGGTTGCGTTCGTCGTCGCGTTCGTCCCCGGCATCTTCGAACCGTTCGAGCGAACCGAGAGCGGAACCCAAGTCGCAGACAGGGTCGCCACGTCGCTCGCGACGGACGTCCTCGGCGACCCCGCGGAGCCGTACGTCCTCGACGACGCCTGCACCGTCGAGTTCTTCAACGGGAGCGGCGGGTCGACCGACTGCCGGTTCGACACCGGCGCGGACGCGCCGAACGGCGTGTTCGCGCTCGACTCGTCGACGAACGCGAACGTCACCGTCAGGGACCGTGGCGGCGACATCGCCGCCCTCGGGGGAACGACGCTGGCGGCGGGAGACGCCGTCCCCGACGACCGGTCGGTGACGACGGCCCGCCGCGCCGTCCGCCTGAACGGGACGACGTACTTCCTGTTCGTGAGGGTGTGGTGAGATGACGGACAGACGCGCCCAAGCGCACACGTTGGAGGCGCTTGCGGCGGGCATCCTCCTGCTTTCGAGCCTCGTCTTCGCGCTACAGGTGACGGCGGTGACGCCGCTGACCGGCAGTACGTCGAGTCAGCACATCGAGAACCAGCAGGCGTCCATCGCCGACGGCATCCTCGCCTCGGAGGCGGAAAACGGGACGCTGAAGCCGACGACGCTGTACTGGAACGCCTCGGGGTCGAACTGGCACGGCGCGACGAGCGACGGCTACCCCCTCGGCGGGCCGCCGACGCCGTTCGGCGCGGTGCTGAACGAGACGCTCGCGGACAGAGGCATCGCGTTCAACGTGAACGTCTACTACATGCGGAGCGACGAACGGCGGCGGGTTCGGATGGTCTACCTCGGACAGCCGAGCGACCACGCGTCGGTCGCGACGCGCACCGTCACCCTCTACGACGACGACGTACTCCTCGACGCGAACCGGAACCCGTCGGGGACCGCCGTCTCGGAGACGACGGAGTTCTACGCGCCCGACGTGTCGCCGGACTCTCCGCTGTACAACGTCGTGGAAGTGGAGGTGGTCGCGTGGCGGATGTGACGCCGCGTCGGCCGCCGACCGACGCCCGAAGGGGCGGAGAGTCCACCCGGGGACGCCGCCGCGACGATAGGGCGCAGTTGATGCTCGTCGCCGCGTTGGCGATGGCGGTGCTCTTCGTTTCGCTGGCGTTGCTCCTGAACACCGTCATCTACACGGGTAACCTCGCCACGCGGTCCGTCGGCGGCGACTCCGACGTAATCGCGGAGTACCGAACCGCCGCGACCGACGCCGCCGACGAGTCGCTCCGACGGGTGAACGCCCACAACAACTCCGACTACGCGGAACTGGAGACGACGTTCGGCGCGGCGATGCGCGACTGGGACGCCGCGACGAGTCGCCACCGCGCCGTCACGAGTTCCGCGACGGAACTGCGCGTCGCCGCCCGGACGCGGGGGACGCGACTCAGACAGGACGACTTCGACCGGGAGTTCCTGAACGAGACGGGGGCCGGAAACTGGTCCGTCGCGGAGGGCGCGGGCGCGTACCGCGACTTCTCGATGACCGTCAACCGGTCTGCGCTGACCGACGTGAGCGGGACCGACCTGACCGACGCGTCCGTTCTGGACGCGGCGAGCGTGTTCCACGTGACCCTCGAAACCGACGCGGGCGAGGAGTACACCGCCTTCGTCGGCCGCGACGGGTCGTCGAACGTCGTCGTCTCCGTGTTCGGCCCGTCGGGGACGCACCGCGCCACCTGCACCGCCGCGTCGGGCGGCGACGCGACGGTCGACTTCTCCGACGGCACCGTCGGCGGGGCGGACTGCGAGGCGCTCACCTTCGAGGACGGCGTCCGCGACACCTTCACGCTCCGGTACGGCGACGGCGACGCCGCCGGGGGGACGTACTCGCTCGTGACGGACACGCCGTACGGCGAGTACGGCGAGGACTTCGCGAACGACGGCGGCGGGTCGCCCTACCGGACGCACGCGCTGTACGGCGTCGAACTCGAACTGGTGTACAGAACGTCTTCGACGCAGTACGCGTCGAGAGCGGCGGTGATTCCGAATGCGTGAGTCGGATGACCGTCGAGGGCCGACGCTCGCCGCCCTCTCGGGGACCGACCGGGCCGTCTCGACGGCCATCGGGTACGTCCTCACCCTGATCATCACGACCATGCTCGTCTCCGGACTCCTGTTCGCGTCCGGGCAGTTCGTCGAGGACGAACGGGAACAGGTCGTCCGCGAGGAGCTATCGACGCTCGCAGAGCAGTTGGCCGCGGGCGTCGCCGACGCGGACCGCCTCTCGTCGGGCGACGAGGCGGGAACCGTCCGCGTCGCCGTGGACCTGCCGACGCGCGTCGCCGGGAACGCGTACCTCGTCGAAGTGTCGAACGAATCGACGCCGCCCGACAAACCGAACAGAACCGTCGTCACCCTCTCGGACACCGTCAGCGGCGTCTCCGCGTCGGTGACGGTTCCGACGGCCCGCGAGGCGGCCCCGAGGGCGGTGTCCGGCGGGCCCCTCGTCGTCGTCGTCCGCGACGCCGACGGCGACGACGCGCGCGAGTTGGTGACGACGACGGAGTCGCTGTCGCCGGACGCGGCCGCCGCGTCCCTCGGACACGAGGAACTCGTGTACGTGACGCCCTCGGGCGTCCTCACGTCGCTGTCGCCCGACGGGACGAAGACCCGGTACGACGCCGACGCCGTGACGGCGGTCGGACCGAAGGCGGTGGACTTCGACGGCGACGGCCTCCGGGAGATTCCGTACGTCACCGCCGCCGGGCACGTCCGCCTCGTGGACGCGAACAACCGGACCCAGACGGTCGCGACGGGCGCGAAAACGTCGGAGACGACGCTCGCCGTCGGGACGTTCCGCGGCGAGACGAGCGTCTTCTACGCGAACGCCTCGGACGCCTCG
Organism: Halopelagius longus; assembly: GCF_900100875.1. Taxonomy (NCBI): domain Archaea; kingdom Methanobacteriati; phylum Methanobacteriota; class Halobacteria; order Halobacteriales; family Haloferacaceae; genus Halopelagius; species Halopelagius longus. The sequence goes on from NZ_FNKQ01000002.1 coordinate 618,180, forward strand.
CGAGTGTACCGCGCCTCGACGGCGAACCCGCCGCGGCGCGTCGAAACCGGGGGCGGCGGCGTCGCCGCGGACGCAGTCGCCGGACCCGCCGACTACGACGGCGACGCCGTCACCGACCTCGCCTACGTCGAGTCGTCCGAACTCAAGTACGTGAACCAGTCGGCGAACGCGACGGAGTCGACCGGCGTCGCCGTCGATTCCGACGGCGTCGGCGCGCCGCGTCGCCTGACGGCCACGGACCCCGCGGAGGTACCTGTCGTGAACACGAACAACCTACACATCGTCTACGAGAGCGGTATCAACGACACGCTGGTCACGGGCGGGGTCGAACCCGCCGCGGCGACCGGCGTCGACTGGCAGGGCGACTCGGCCCTCGAAGTCGTCTACGTCGATTCGAGCACGAACGAACTCCGCGTCGTCACCCTCTCGGGGGCGTCGAACGCCGTTACGGACGGCGACGGGAACCGAATCGCGGTCGATACGGCCGCGGGGGTGGCCTGAGATGGACCGCGCGCTGTCCTCCACCGTTGCCGTCGTCCTCCTCGTGGGGATGACCGTCACCGCCGCCGGACTGACCGTCGCGCTCGGTTCGACGGCAATCGACGGGACGACGCAGACGACGGAACTCAGCCGGGCGGAACACGCGATGACGCTGTTCGACGCGCGGACGGCGATGGTCGGCCTCGGGGAGACGGGCGGCCAGTCCGTGACGCTCGGTCGCGCCTCCGGCGGGACGTACGAGGCGACGCCGAACACCGGCCGGATAGTCGTCAGACACAGGAACTACACGGGAACGTACGACGAGGAGTTGTACAACCGGTCGCTCGGCGAGGTGACGTACTCGAACGGCGACACCGTCGTCGCGTATCAGGGCGGCGGCGTCTGGCGGCACACCGACAACGGCACGGTGATGGTGTCGCCGCCGGAGTTCCACTACCGCGACGCGACGCTCACGTTGCCGGTCATCCGCGTCACGTCGGGAGACGCCTCGGGCGGGCCGTCCAGCGCGTTCGTAAAGCGGGAGAGCGAGACGCTCCGCGTCTACCCGAACCAGAGTGCGACGTACGAAGAGGGGTCGCTCCGCTACCACAACCCCGTCAGAAACGGGACCGTCTCGGTCGAGGTACAGAGCGTCTACTACCGGGGGTGGGCCGACTACTTCCGCGAACGGACGACGGGGAACGTCACCGTCGACCACTCGACGCGGACGGCCACCGTCGTCTTGGAGACGGTCGGACAGGTCGGAGACTTCGCGCTCCCCTCGAAGGGCGACGGCGTCGAGGTGCGCGGGAAGGCCGCCGGCCACTCGGTGGACCAGTTCGCCGTGGACATCGCGCAGTCGGGCGGGTCGTTCAACAACATGAAGTTCTCCTTCTACGCCGAGCAGGAGGGCCGCAAGTACGAGGTGCTCCTCCGCGTGGACAAAGACCGCGGGAACTGCAACATAAAGAGCAGCGACACGCTCACGATGTGGGTTCTCTACGACGACCCGGACGACGGCAAGCCGAAGCACGCGTGGGTGAACGACAGCATCCCCGCGGACAGCGGTCCGATTCGCTTGGAGTGCGACGGGAAGGACACGCGCATCGTCGTCGATTACCTCACGGACGACACCACGCTCCGGATGGGCGACCCCTCGCTCCCCTCGAAGACGGGCCTCGCGTGGGACGACCCGAGTGCGAGTTCGGCGTCGTTCAACCACTCCGGGTACGACGGCGAGAACAAGACCCACACCACCGGCAACTCCGAGACGGTCGGCAACCTCTCGCGTCACTACCTCACGGAGATGGGCTCGGACTTCAAACTGAAAGTGTACCACGGCGGCGGGTCCAGCGGTACCGCCCACGTGGACGGGAGCGGTTCGTCCGGTGCGCTGTACTACGACACCTCCACCGGGTCGCGGTACATCACCTACCTCCACGTCACCGAGAACAACGTCAGCGTCCGGTTCCGCTGAGTTCGACTGCGCTACCTTCCTCTCTCCGTTCGTTTCGAACGCCCCCTCACTCGAACGTCGTCGTGAGTTTCACGTAGACGAGGTGGAGTCGGCGCACGTCCGTCTTCGTGCAGGAGACGCGGCCCGGGTCGTCGCCGTCGGGCGCGGCCAGCGTCGTGCAGGAGAACCCCTCCGACTCGAAGTACTCGGCCCACGCCGGCGCGTACAGGGAGGTGACGTTCACCGTCACCTCGTCGAACCTCCCGGAGTCCGCGACGAGAACGTCGCGGGCGGACTGTTCGGTTCGGATGCGGACGGTCTGGGACCCCGCGACTACCGGCGACCCGCGCGGTTCGAGTTGTATCACCGTGAGCACCGTCCGGTCCTCGTCGAGGACGTTCGCCGGCGGGCGCACCATCCGCCCGTCGCCCACCTCGCCGTCGTCGCGGACCACCGCGCCGCCGACGTACCGGATGCGACCGGTCCCGCCCGCCTCGAAGGTGAGAGGCGAGAGCGTTATGTTCCCGGTGGTGAAGTCGCGGGCGGGGTCGGTCGATCCCGTGCGGTAGTCGCCCGTCACGTTGATGCGAGCCACCCCCTCCGTTCGGAGCGACGCGTCGGCGAGTTTTATCTCCGTCCCGCGACTGGGCGCGCCGCGTTGGCTCACGTCCTCGACGTTGTCCGCGAACACGTCGAACGCCCGTTCGGCGTTGTTCAACCGTTCGTAGTCCCGCACGTCCGTGAGTTCCTGCGCCCCGACTGCGTACACGAGGGCGACGGACGTCACGATGAGCGAGAAGATGAGGACGAAACTGATAGCCTCGCTGACGCCGCGCCGGTCGGTCCGGAGTTTCACATCTACGCCTTCCTCGGTACCCCCATTAAGTCTGCGTGTTAATTCGCCGATACGAGACAGTCGTAGCGTTTAGATATGTGTCACCCGACTATCTCGACTATGTCGAACGCCCTCCTCGGTCGAGAGCTCTCCTCGGCCGCGAAAGTCTCGATCGCAGTCGCGCTCGTCGTCTCGCTCACGTACTCCGTCATCATCGCCGGACAGATTCTGCTGTGGTTCTACCTCCTCTTTCTCGTCGTCCTCCTCGTCCTCGGAGTGCGGGTGGTCTTCGCCTTCCTCCGACTCGTCGATGCGGTCGAACGCATCGCCGACGCGTTGGAGCGAATGGACGCGGAGACGACCGAACGCATCGCCGACGCGTTAGATGAGACGAACCGCGACTCGCGGTGAACGCTCGACCCCGACGTAGCCGTCACTCCGGTCCCGACGCGCCCTCGCGCGTCCCCGTCTCCGTTCCGTCGGCACCGAAGTCGATGACCGCGAGGAACGCCCGCACCGCGTCGGTGAAAAAGTCCGGGTCGTCGAGGTTCGAGGCGTGCCCCGCGCCGGGCACCTCCCGGACGGTGACGCGCGGAATCTCGGCCGCCATCTTCGCCGCGTGCCGCCGGACGAACGACGGTTCGAACTCGCCGTACAGGACCAGCGTCGGGGCGGCGACGGCCGAGTAGTCCACCGTCGTCTCGTGGAAGGCGGCGACGGCGCGGACCACCTTGGCGAACTCCGCCGTCTCCATCTTCGGCCCCTCGGCCCGCAGGCTCTCTATCCGCCCGTAGTCGCCGCTGACCCCCTTCGAGAAGCGTTCGTGGAGCCACACCATCGCTCGCTCCACCCGTTCGTAACCGACGAGTCGGACGAACGGGACGGTGGCCCGAAGCATCGCCGAGCGCTGAAGCCACTCGCGCCGGTCGAACAACTCCGGCGTGAACGTGTCGGCGAGCACCAGACCGGCCACCTCGTCGGGGTGGGCGGCGGCGTACACCTGCGCGATGCATCCGCCCATCGAGAGCCCGCAGACGACGGGCCGGTCGAGGTCCAAGGCGGCGACGAGTGCGCGGAGGTCCGCCGCGAGGAGTTCTACGGAGTACGACTCCCTCGCCGAACCGCCGGTGCGGCCGTGGCCGCGCACGTCGTAGGCGACGACAGTGTACTCGCCTTCGAGGGCGTTCATCTGCGGCGTCCACTGCGCGGCGTCGAGGATAGCGCCGTGGACGAACACGACGGGCGGGCCGTCTCCGCGTCGTTCGTAGTACGTCTCTACGTCGTTCGTCCGGACGGTGGGCATGGGTTACAGTAGCACTCGCGACGAGATGAACCCGCCGAGGGTCGTAGACGCGGACGGACGGAGGGACGCGGGTGGAGACGCGGAGAGGAACAGTAATGGGGGCCGTGTCCGCACGTCGTTCGCATGGGCTCGGGTGAGACGGAGACCGAACGGGCGTCCGCCGCGGACGGCGGAGCCTTCGCGCCCGCCGCGACCGGACCGTTGCTCGCGGCGTCGCTGTGGGGTGGCATGTACGTCGTGAGTAAGTGGGGGTTCGCCGCCGTCCCGCCCGTGACGCTCACGTTCCTGCGCCTCGCGGTGGGGGCGGCGACGCTTCTGGTCGTCGTCCGCCTGACGCGGCCCGGCCGGTCGTTCTCCGCGTCGGAACGCCGGCAGTTCGTCGGGTTGGGCGCGCTCGTCGGCCTCACGTTGGTCGCGCAGTTCGTCGGCACGGACCTCACGAACGCGAGTCAGGGGTCGCTCCTGACCGTCTCGACGCCCGTCTTCACCTTGCTGTTGGGCGTCGCCGTCTTGGGCGAGTCGCTGACGCGGCGGCGGACGGTCGGGATGGCGCTGGCCGTCGTCGGAACGCTCGTCGTCGTCGGCGGGCAGTACGACCTCTCGTCGCTCGGCGGGTCGAACCTCCTCGGCGTCGGCGCGCTACTCCTCGGAAGCCTCGGGTGGGCCGGCTACACGGTGTACGGCGCGCCTCTCGTCCGGCGGTACTCGGCGATAGAGGCGGCGACGTACTCGACGGTGGCCGCCGTCCCGATGGTCGCCGTCTTCGTCCCCGTGGAGTTGTTCGTCTTCGACGCGCCCGCGACGACGACGGTGACGCCGACGCTCGCCGCCGCCGTCGTCTACCTCGGCGTCTTCAGCACCGCCGCGGCGTGGTACGCGTGGTACAAGGGGCTGGAATCGCTGGACGCCGGGGCCGTCGCGGTGTTCTTCTTCGCGCAACCGGTCGTCGGCACCTTGCTGGGCGTGACGCTCCTCGGAGAGAGCGTCGGCCCGGCGTTCGTCGCCGGCGGCGTCGTGATGTCGCTCGGCGTCTACCTCGTCAGTACCGACGAGTGACCGCCTCGGACTCCGCCGATCGAGAGGACCGCGAGGGCGATTCGGAAGAGCGTCTTCACAGGCGGAGAGACGCGTTTCGAGGGGATACCAGCGAGGGTGTCTATCGCCGCGAGAACGTCCGGCGGGAACGAGCGAGAGGGGGACGAACGCCCCCGGCGAACCGATTGTGTTTTTCCGTCGTCCCGAGAACCCCGAGTCGATGACGGGTGACTCCGACGAGGAACCGCGCGTTCCCATCGTCTGCGACGAGTGCGAGACGACGTCCCGCGTGCCCCTCCCCGACGTGGCCGACGCGATAGCGAAGCACAACGACAGGTTACACGACGGCGACGACGTGGCCGGCATCGACCCCGAGATAGTCCGTCACGTGACCGACCTCGCCGCCGAGGACCTCGGTCTGACCGGGGACGGAGAGTAGCCGACTCTCTGCGCAGTCGAGGCGTATCGAACGGAGAGCGACCGGCGGAGAAATCGCGTGGGGGACGGAGTGGCAGACCGACCGGAGATTATCGCTCGTCGTGCGACTCGAGCCACGAGTAGATGCGGTCGAAGCGCGGGCCGCGGGAGACGATGCCCGACTCCGCGTCGTACTCTAAGATGTCGTGTCGGGCGAGTTTCGGAACGTGGACGTGGTGGAGTTTCAGTTCCAACTCCTCGAGCGCCGCCGAATCGGTCGCGGACGCGGGGTCCTCGCGGGCGAGGAACCGTTCGGCGAGGCCGTCGATGGAGACGGGGTCGCCGACGCTCCCGAGGACCAACAGGAGCGTGCGTCGTTGTCGGTCGGCCAAGAGCGCGAACTTCTGGTCCAACGTCAACGGCTCGAGCGTCGCACGGGGGGGTTCGGTTGTGCCACTCATCGTAGCCGTGAAAAGTCACTACGTCTGGTTAAGGCTATCACCAAAGCCTTTAGGCAGTCAGTGGACCGTCCCGGATCGCTCGAACAGGGCCCCGAATATCTTGTTCTCCGCGGATCGGATGTGCTGGGAGAACGTCGGCGCGGAGATGCCGAGCGAGTTCGCCACCTCCTGACCGCTACTCTCCCGCGGCCACTCGAAGAACCCCGAGAAGTACGCCGATTCGAGGACGCTCCGCTGTCGGTCGGTCAACTCCTCGTTGAGTGCGGAGACGATGCGGTTCGGTCCCCTCTCCGTGCGGTCTCTCTGCCGTTGGGCGCGCACCCGCGCGGCGGGGTACGCCGATTGGACGCGTTCGATGGCGTCGCGAACGTCCGTTCCGACGGGGAGGTGAACCGCCATCTGGTAATCGCCGTCGCGAATCTGCGCCTGATGGACGTACCCGCCGAGCGACGCCATCGCCATCAACACCGGCGGTTCCTCCAGTCTGGCCTCGAACCGCACCCGCCCGACGTCGTCGCCGACGACGCGGACGGAGGCCCAGTGCGGGACGCTCTCGACGATGGTTTCGATGGCTTCGACGCCGCCCTCGGTGGTCGTCCCGTAGACGAGGTAGTCGTCGTGGTCGGTCGGGACCGCCTGTTCGAGCACGATTTCCTCGTCCGTTCCGGCCGGGATGTCCAATTCCGAGAACACGTCCGGTATCTCGAATTCGACCTCGATTATCTGGTCGCTCGTGAGCGCGCGCTTGCGTTCGACGGCGGCGATGGCGTGGCCGACGATTTCGCCGAGTTGGCCGATGACCTCCTGTTCCTCGTCGGCGAACGCGTCCGGGCGCGCCGCGTACACGTTCAGGGTACCGTAGACGACGCCCTCGTGGACGATGGGAATCGACGCCGACGACTGGTAGCCGTACTCCTCCGCTCGCGCCCGCCACTCCTCGTAGGCGGGGTCGTTCATCACGTTCCGGACGACCTGAATCTCCTGGGTCCGGAACGCTCGCCCCGTCGGCCCGCGACCCGACGGGTGGTCCTCGTCGACCGATATCCGCGTCCCTTCGAGGTAGTTCTCGACGCCCGCCTCCTGCCGGACGTACACCTCGTCGCCCCCGCGCGCGACCGCGCCGACCCACGCGAACTCGTAGGACTCCGACTCCGCGAGGGCCTCACAAACCGTCTTCTCTATCTCCTCGCGGGTGGACTGCTCGATGACCGCCTCCGTCGTCTCCCGGACGACTTCGTTGAGACTGTTGAGTGCGGTGAGTCGGTCGGTGTTGCGCTGTCGTTCGAACTCGTTGCCCACCCAGTTGCTGAGGATGTCGACGAACGTCGCCTCCCAGTCGGTGAACTTCTCGGTTCGCTCGTCCGTGCCGTAGAAGCAGAACGTGCCGTACACCTCGCCGTCGACTAACACCGGCGCGCCGAGGTAGTTCGTGATTCCCCACTCGGCGTTCCCCGCCCGGTCGGCAAGTTCGGGGGCGTCGGTCGCCACGTCCCTGAGGACGAGCGTCCGTTCCATCTCGACGACGCGTTCGCAGTTCGTCGCCGACAGCGGTATCGAGTCGCCCGGTTTGAACCCGGCCTCCGACGAGGTGTCTATCGCCTCGAAGACGTACTCGTCCTCGTGCACCCGCGAGAGCGTCGCGTACTCGGTCCCCACCGCCTCGCGGACGATTCGCAGGAGGTCGTCGATTCGTTCGTCGAACGAGAGGTCGGGATCCGCGATTACCTCGTACGCGTTGCGCAGGGTCTGTTCGCGTTTCTGCAGTTCCGCTCGTTGATCGACCAACTCCCGTTCGTACGTTCGGCGGTCGATGGCGGCCGCGAGGACGTACGCGACGCTCTGCAGGAAGTTCGCGTCTCGCTCCGTGAACTGCCGTCTCTCCGTGTCGTGGACGCCGAGAACTCCCCACGGGTCGTCCTGCGAACCGACGACGACGGTCATCCCGCTCTTGACGCCGTACTCCTCGAAAGCCGGGTTCTCGAACCGGGTCTCGTCGTCGAAGTCGTCCACGATGACGGGGCCGGCGGAGCGGAGCGTGTAGCCCGCTTGGCGGTTCTCGTCGGCCTCCGTCAACGCGGAGCCGACGACGTCCTCGCCCCACCCGACGCCGCCCCTGAGGAGCAGATTCTCCCCGTCGGGCTGCAGGTCGAGGACGCCGCAGTAGTCCATATCGAGCGTCTCCGCGACCGTCTCGGCCACGTTCTGCGCGAGGGCGTCGATGTCGTGCTCCGAGAGCGCACGCTGGCCGAGGTCGGCCACGACGTTCTGCTGTCGGACTCGCTCGTGAAGTTCGCTCTCGTGTTCGACGCGGGCGTACGCCGCCTCCGCGTTCGCCGCGAGCACCTCGACGAGTTCCCGCGTCTGTTCGTCGAGGACGTCCGACTCGGTGGACCCGACGGCGAGGACGCCGTAGTCGCCCATCGGCACGCCGAATCCGCTCCGGACCCTCGTCATCGTTCTGTCAACCTGCAGCGTCGGCGACTCGCGGATGTCGTCGTAGTACTTCGCTTCGTCCGTCGAGAAGATGTGGCCGATGAGGCTGCCGTCCCTGTCGGCCACCGGCGGGAACTCGTGGGCACTGATGCCCGCCTTCACCGATTTGGCGTCCGCGACGAGGTGGTCCGCCGCCTCGTCGTACCGGTAGACGACGACGCCCGAGAGGTCGAGGACGTCCGTCGCCGCGTCGATGATTATCTCGCCGACGTCGTCGTCCGAGACGGCGTTCAGGAAGGCGCGCGAGGACTCGTGGAGCGCGGTCAGCGTCTCCTCGAACTGCTTTCGCTCCGTCACGTCGCGGATGACGCCGCAGCGACCGTACACCCCGTCGTCGTACTCGTAGGGGCCGAGTCGCGCCTCGGCGGGGACCGTCTCGCCGTCCTTCCGGTGGATGTCGAACTGGAGAGCGCCCTCCGTCTCGCCGCCGGACAGCATCTCGTCTTGGAGTTCGTTCGCCGCCCGGTTCACTTCCGCGCTGGTTATGAGCGTCGGGCGTTCGCCCAGCAGTTCCTCGCGGTCGTAGCCGGTGAGTTCGCACATCGCCTCGTTCGCGAGGACGATTCGGTCGTCGGGGTCGAGGGCGTAGAGGCCGTCCCACACCGTCTCGACCAACTGCTCGTACCGTTCGAGCTCTCGCTCTCGCTCCTTCCGCTCCGAGATGTCGCGGACGACGCCGACCGTCCCGCGGAACTCGCCGTCGCTCACGAGGGGCGTGAACGTGCTCTCGACGGGGAGCGTGCCGCCGTCCCGCCGTCGTATCTCGAACTCCATCCGTTTGTTCTTCACCTCGCCGGCCGCGATGGCGGCCTCGAACTCGGCGATGCGTTCGGTCACGTCCTCGCCGACGACGAGCGAGTAGTGCGACCCGTAGAGCTCCCCGCGGTCGTACCCGGTTATCTCGGCGCAGGCGTCGTTCATCCGACGGAACCGTCCTTCCTCGTCGAGGACGTACACCCCGTCGCCCACCGTCTCGACGATGGTCTCGTACTCCTCCAGTTCGTGTTGGCGCTCCTTCCGGTCGGTCACGTCGCGGAAGTACACCGACAGGCCGGTCTCCGAGGGGTACGCGCGCACCTCGAACCACGCGTCGATGGACGGCGAGTAGTGCTCGAACGTCACCGACTCCTGTCGCTCCATCGCGCGTTCGTACTGCGCGCGGAAGGGGGAGTTCGCGGCGTGTTCGAACTCGTCCCAGATGCGCGCCCCGAGCAGTTCGGACGCGTCGCGTTCCAGCATCTCCTCGGCTCGGTCGTTGACGTGCGTGAACCGCCACTCCTCGTCGAGCGCGTAGAACGCGTCCGTCACGCGGTCGAACACGTCCGCGAGTTCGGACTCGAGTTCGTCGCGGCGACGACTCAGCCGCCGCGTCTGCTCTTCGAGTTGGGTGATGTCCGTGACCGTCGCGACGACGTAGCTCAGCCCCCCGTCGTCGTCCGTGAGGGGCGTGGCGTTTATCGACAGCCACCGCGTCCCGCCCTCCGGCGTCGCGACTCGGACCCGCTGATCCGAGACGGGTTCGCCCGTCTCGATGACGCGCACGCCGGGGCGTCGGTCGTACGGGAGGGGCTCGCCGTCCTCGTCGAAGAACTCCCTGTCGCCCATCTCGTACCCGTCGAACGCGTCGGTCGAGAGGTCGAGCAGCTCCGCCATCCGCTCGTTCGCCTTGGCCAATCGGCCGTCGGGGTCGAAGATGGCGATGCCGACGGGGCTGGTCTCGAACACGCGGTCCCGCAGGTCGCGTTCCTCGCGGAGTTGACGCTCGCGCCGACGCCGTTCGGTCATATCCCGCGCAACCGTCGCGAACCCCTGCAGTTCGCCCTCGCCGTCGCGAATCGCGGTGACGGTGACGTCCGCCCAGAACGTCGACCCGTCCTCGCGGACGAACCACCCCTCGTGCTCCGCCCGCCCGGTTTCGGCCGCCGCGACGAGGGTGCGGTCGGGAACGCCCGCTTCGACGTCGTCGTCGGTGTAGAACGTCGAGACGTGCTCGCCGACGATGTCGTCGCGTTCGTACCCCGCCATCCGTTCGGCCCCGGAGTTCCAGCTCTCGACGTACCCCTCGACGTCGAGTCTGACGAGCGCGTACCCCTCGACGGCCTCCACGAGCGACCGAACCTCCGTCTCGCGGTCCCGAAGTTCCTTCTCGGTCCGCTTTCGCTCCGTGATGTCCGTCACGACGCCTTCGAGCGCGGCCGGTTCCGCGTCCCCGTCGGCGCTCTCGCCGCCGTCCGGTTCGACCGCCCGTCCGCGCTCCGCGACCCACCGCGTCTCGCCGTCCGCCGTTCGGATTCGGTACTCGACGGTGAACGTCTCGCCGCGTTCGACGCCCCGACGAACCTCCGCTCGCACCCGGTCGGCGTCGTCCGGGTGAATCACGTCCTTCTCCCACCGTCTCGCTCCGGAGACGAACTCCTCGGGGTCGTAGCCCGTCAGTTCGGTGCACCCGTCGCTCAGGAACTCCATCGGCCACCCCGGTTCGTTCCGGCAGCGATAGACGACGCCGGGTACGTTCTCGACGAGACGGGCGTGCGCCCCCTCGGAGCGTTCCAGCGAGTCCGCCGTCTCCCGTCCGCCCGTCGCGTCGCGGACGACGCCGACCGTCCCGCGGAACTCGCCGTCGGCGCGGAGGGCGCTACACTGCAGTTCGCAGGGGACGCTCCCGCCGTCCGCCCGTTCGAGGGTCAGTTCCAACGTGGCGATAGCGCCGCTCCCGCCTCGAAGCGTCTCGACGACGTTCTCGAAGTGAGTGCGGCCGCCCTCGTCGAGGAGCACCGAGACGTGTTCTCCGAGCAGGTCGCTCCGGTCGTACCCGAACGTCTCGAAGAGCACGTCGTTGACCGCGACGAATCGCCCGTCGGTGTCGAGTTCGTACACCCCGTCCGCGAGCGAACTCGCCAGCGCCTCGAACCGCTCCCCGACCTCGGATTCGCCGTCGTCACGCCGGAAAAAATCCGGGGTCTCCTCCGAGTGATTCACCATACGATATGGGGGGGCCGATTCGGGATAAACCCCCTGTCCGTCCCATTTTCGTATGTTTCAGGGAATCTTACTCGGCGCGACCCGCCGGGCGACGCCGCCCGTAAATATTGCCGCGTCCGTCAACTCGTGTCCTGTTCGGAGAACGTGAACCGCCAGTTCTCCTCGTCCGCGATGTCCACGCCGTTCTGCACCCACTCGCCGTCGAACGGCCGGACGACGTGCGTCGTCCGACTCGACACGTAGGAGATGGGCGGCCGGTCGTCGGCGCGGAAGCCCGCCCTCCGGGCCGACGACGCCGGCAGTGCGGCCGGGGCGGCCAACAGGTCGGAGTCGGCGTGGTCGCCCACCGCCCGGTGGAGCAACGCCTCCAGTCCGTCGCTCGCGGACTCTCGGGGCACCGGCACCACGTCCGTCACCTTCGTCGTCGTCGGCCCGGAACCGACCGAGGTGCCGACGACTATCCCGGCGACCGGTTCGCCCGCCTCCCGTGCGACGTACGCGACGTACTCCCAGTTCGGGTTGCCGAACCGCCAGTCGTAGAACCGTTCGTCCCGGCGGACGTGAACTCCGCGCTCCGGTGTTCCGCTCGCTATCGCCGCCATCGTCGCCGCCGGGACGGACTCGTGTCGCGTGACGGTCACGCCACCTTCGGACGGCGCGTGAGCGTTCGACAGTCGATTGTATCCGCTGACCAACGGGTCCAAGACGGCGCCGCCGACTGACGCCAACGCGTCCGAATCGCGGTGTCGCGCCAGTTCGCTCGGGTTCTGAATCCGGTAGTACGTCGGCTGCTCCGTCACTTTCCGCCACCCGAGGTTCAGGTAGCCGGAACTGGAGTTCTCGTTGGGGAAGTTGAAGAAGAAGCTCGGTTCGGCGTCGCCGTACTCGTCGATAGCCGTCTCCGTCATCCGGGTGAACAGGCCCCGCCGCCGGTGGTCCGGGTGGACCATCGTGTCCGCGGGTTGCAGCGCCAGTCGTCGCTCGCCGCCGACGGACATATCGAGCGCGAAGAACGGTCGCGCGCCGACGAGCGTCCCGTCCGCCTCCGCGACGAATATCGGGACGTGGTCCACGTACGGGTTGTCCTCGTACTTCCACGCGAACCACCGCCGACTGCGCTCGGAGCCGAAGGTTTCCGAGAAGAGACCGAGAAAGTCGTCTACGTCCGCCGCCCGAAATGCCCGGATGGTGTACTCGGTTTCGTTTTCGTGTGCCTCTGACTGACTCACGGACGGTCCTACGGGAGGGTACCGCATAGTTATCGTCACCGTAGCGCCGAACGCGTCGGACGGCGCGAACGTCCGTCGGACCGACGCGGCGAATCCCCCGACCGTTTCACGTTTCCACCGAGTTTCAGACGCCTCGGTAGGGCGCGTCTCGACGTACCTCCCAGATTAATCAACAGTCAACGGTGACGGTAGCGCAGGCGCGGAGTTTCCCCGCGGCGACGCGCCGGGCGTCTCTCGGACTCGCCGGACTCCCGCGGCCGTCCGAAACTCGAACACGGGTCAGTCGCTCCGTTCGTCGGGGGAGTCCACCGCGGGGAGGGTAAAGGAGAACGTCGCCCCCTCGCCGGGTTCCGACTCGACCCATATCCGTCCGCCGTGACGCTCGACGATTCGCTGACAGAGCGCCAGCCCGATTCCGGTGCCGGGGTGTTCCTCGTGGCTGTGGAGCCGTTGGAACACCTCGAAGACGCGGTCCTGGCTGTCGGGGTCGATACCGATACCGTCGTCGTGGACAGAGACGAGGTGCTCTCGGCCGTCCCGTTCCGATTCGACGCGGATTCGCGGCGGTCCGTCCCCCGAGTACTCGATGGCGTTGCTCAGGAGGTTCTGGAACAACTGCCTGAGTTGGCTGGCGTCGCCCTCGACGACGGGGAGCGGTTCCGTCGTTATCTCGGCGTCGGTCTCCTCTATCTGCATCTGCAGGTTTTCGAACGTGTCCCCGAGAACCTCGTTCAGGTCGGTCGGTTCCAGCGGGTCGCCCTGCGTATCGACGCGGGAGTACTCCAACAGCCCGTCTATCATCTCGCGCATGCGGTCCGCGCCGTCGACGGCGAACTCGAGAAACTCCTCGCCGTCCTCGTCCAACTGGTCGCCGTACCGCCGTTCGATGAGCGAGAGGTAGCTCGACACCATCCGGAGCGGTTCTTGGAGGTCGTGAGAGGCGGCGTAGGCGAACTGCTCTAAGCGCTCGTTGGACTCTTCCAGTCTCCGCTGGTACTCCTTGCGCTCGGTGATGTCGTGACCGATGGTCATTCCGCCGAACACCTCGCCGTCGACGTCCGTAATCGGAACCACGTACACTATCCACTCTCGGCCGGCGTACTCGAACTCGATCTCCTGCGCCTCGCCGTCGAGCGCGGCCTGATACGCGGACTCGAGCGCGTCGGAGACGTTATCCGGCCACACGTCCCCGACCAACCGACCCTCCACGTCGGTCGGCGCGATGGGGAGTTCGTCGAACGCCCGCCCCGCGGCGAGCGAGTACCGGAGGTCGTCGTCGAACAGCGTGATGATGCCGTTCGGGATGTTCTCGGCGAGCGTTCGGTACTGCTGTTCGGACTCCCTGAGCCTGCGTTCACGCTTCCGACGCTCCGTCATGTCGCGGGCGACGGCGACCATGTACTCTCGGTCCAGTTCGACCCACGTCACGTTGACCTCCGCGGGGTACGTGGTCCCGTCCTTCCGGACGTGCACTCCCTCGGCGGTCACCGCACCCTCCTCTCTCACCTGTTCGACGTGAGCGTTCCAGTCTTCGATGTCGGCGAAGCGCCGTTCCATCTCCGGGACCGACAGGTCGAGCAGTTCGTCCCGGTCGTACCCGAGCTGGCGGCAGGCGGTTTCGTTGACGTCGACGAAGTCGGCCGTCTCCGGGTCGATGACGAGGACGCTGTCGGTGGTGTTGTCGAGGAGCGTCCGGAACAGTTCCAGTTCTTGTTCGCGCTCCTTTCGGTCGCTCACGTCGCGGAAGTAGACGGAGAGTCCAGTCTCGGAGGGGTACGCGCGCACCTCGAACCACGTATCGAGCGGTTCGGGGTAGTACTCCTCGAAGGAGACCGTCTCCTGTTCGTACATCGCTCGCTTGTACTCCTGTTCGAACGCCCGACTGAGCGCGGCCGAGAACACCTCCCAGATGTTCTCCCCGACCAACTCCCGGTTCTCCGGGTTGATGAGTTCGTGCGCGCGTTCGTTGAGGTAGGTGAAGTTCCACTCTTCGTCTAACGCGAAGAACGCGTCCGAGATGCGACCGTAAATCTCCTCCAGTTCCCGTCGGGTCTCTCGGTTCTCTATCGCCGTCGCGAGGACGTTCGCGACGCTCTGGACGAAGTTAGCGTCGTACTGCGTGAACTCCCGCTTCTCCGTCGTGTGCGTTCCCAGCACTCCCCACGGCTCCGCGACGGACCCGATGACGACGCTGATACCGCTGACGACGTCGTGGCTGGTGAGCAGTTCGGGTCCGGAGAACCGTTCCTCGGTGCGGAGGTCGTCGACGATAACCGGCCGTTCGGTGTCGAGTGTGTAGCCCGCCTGCGAGTCCGCGTCGGTCGGAACCGTCGCCGACCCGACGAGTCCCTCGCGCCACCCGACGCCCTGCCGGAGGAACACCTCGTCGCCGTCGGGGAGCAACTCGAGTACCTTCGCGTACTCGACGTCCAACGTCTCGGCGACGGCGACGACGGCGTCGCGCATCAGTTGGTCGAGGTCGTCCGTTTCGAGCGCTCGCTGGCCGAGTTCCGCAACGACCTCCTGCTGGCGGATGCGTGTCGCCGAATCGGCATCCGCGTCAGGAGACGAAGTCATTCATTCCATCTATCAGGGGACAGTGTATAAGGGCTTCTGCACGCGCGCCGCGCGGATTCGACGGCGCACCGCAGGATGCCGCGCTCGGGGCGCTCGTTCGGCCGAATCCGCCGGGACCGGACGGGACGGGAACTTCGCGAATTCTATATCCCTCGAACTCGTCGCACCGCCCGTGGAACCGGACGACAACCGTCGCGGGTGGGCCGAACGCTCCGGAGACTTCTCTCCGGAGTACTACGCGCAGATCGGACCGAACGAAGTCAGCGAGACGCTCCTCGCAGTATTCGAACACTACGTGGACGACGACGCCGACGTCCTCGAAGTCGGCTGCAGTTCCGGTCGCCACCTCGCGCACCTCCGAGAGAACGGGTACGAGAACCTGACCGGCATCGACATCAACGACGAATCGTTCGACGTGATGGCGGAGTACTTCCCGAAACTCGCCGAGACGGGGACGTTCTACACGGGCGCACTCGAGGACGTCCTCCCCGAGTTCGACGACGACGAGTTCGACGTCGTCTACTCGGTGGAGACGCTCCAACACGTCCACCCCGACGAGGAGTGGGTGTTCGAGGAACTCATCCGCGTCACCTCGGACCTGCTGATCACCGCCGAGAACGAGGGCAACAGCCCCCACCGCGGACGCGAGGGCGCGGAAGTGAGTTACGTCAACGACGAGTTTCCGCTGTTCCATCGAAACTGGAAACGCGTCTTCTCGGAGTTGGGACTGGCGCAGTTGCTGTCCGAACCGGGCAAGCGGGATACGGTTCGGGTGTTTCGGGTTCTGTGAGGGTCCGTTCGAGGCGGAGTGGATTTTAGTCGCCAGTCGTGTCGAAGCGGGGGTGTGTGATTGCGCAAATACGGTAATTGCCCCTCCAAAACACATAATGCCGCAGGCGGCGAAATAGTAAGTAGAATTTAAATTTCACATAGTGGATAGAACTATCTGCGAGTAGCGGTAACAAGGATAAGGACTCGCGATGGATTTGAAAGACCGCAACGTCACGTTCGAATCCGACCCGTATTGGCCAGAGAGATACGAAGACGAGCGCGAACGGCTGCTGGAAGTTGCGGGCGACCGACTTCTCGGTGTTTTCCACGTCGGAAGTACCGCAATCCGCGATCTGCCGGGGAAGCCAGCACTGGACATCGTCGCGGTGTACACCGACGAAGAATCCGTGCAGACGGCCGCAGAGAAACTCGACGAAAGGGAGGGGTACGAGCGGGAATCTGACTCCACAGTCGTCCGATGGGAGGACGAGTACGCAGTCTTCGTGAAACTGCACGCGCAAGACGACCAGCGGGTGCGTAACCAACTCGTGTTTCGGGAGTATCTCCGCGAGAACCCCGATGCGCGGAACGAATACGAGCGTATCAAACGGACGGCTCTGGAGGAACATCCGGAGGACTTAGAGACGTACACGAAAGCCAAATCGGAGGTGGTCGCTTCGATACTGGAACGAGCGCGTAAAGAGGGGTACGAGGAGCGCCTCCCAGGGTTCGTATGAACACTGCGAACGGGGAGGTAACTCGGGCAGAACACGAATACGCTCGACAGACGCGGCTCGTTTCGCTCGCCGGTAGTGTCGAGAGAGGTTGGTAGACTCGCCGGGAGTCCCGCGAGCGAGTGAAACGAGCGAGCGGGACGTCGGCGAGTCCACGAACGACTGACGGAGCGTAGCGACGGAAGGAAGTGAGTGGACTCGCCGGGATTTGAACCCGGGGCCTCTCCCATGCCAAGGGAGTGATCTACCACTGATCTACGAGCCCTCGAACGCACTCTCTGCTTTTCCGGTGTCGGTATTAAGGGCTTCGACTTTCGGAGCCGGCGGCGCGGGTCGCAACCCTTTTCCGCGGAGCGCGGGTGGACTCACACGGGAACAGCACGGCCGCAAATCTGACTCGCCGCGTTTCGCGGCTTGGGATTGCGGAAGTGTGGCGCTCGACCGGTCGCGGTCAGCTGCCAGTCGCGTATTTCTGCGGTCTGTGCCGTTCCAACCGAACAACAATGGCACGAATGCACACCCGCCGCCGTGGCTCGTCCAGCTCGGACAAGCCGGTGGCAGACGAACCCCCGGAGTGGAGCGACGTCGATGCGGACGACGTCGAAGCGCGCATCGTCGAACTCGCGGAACAGGGCTACGACCCCAGTCAGATCGGTCTGAAGCTCCGCGACGAAGGCGTCAAAGGCACTCCCGTCCCCAGCGTCAAGCTGGCGACCGGAAAGAAGGTCACCGAGATTCTCGAGGAGAACGACGCCGCGCCCGAGCTTCCGGAAGACCTCCGGAACCTGATGGAGCGCGCAATCGGTCTCCGACGACACATGGAGGAGAACCCCCAGGACATGCAGAACAAGCGGGCCCTCCAGAACACCGAGTCGAAGATTCGCCGCCTCGTCAACTACTACCGAGGCGACGAGCTCGACGAGGACTTCACCTACAGCTACGACGTCGCCGTCCGCCTCCTCGAAGACTAACGACCCACCTCGATACCGACTCCGATGTCCGCACGACCTGACCCGGCCGACGCCCCGGACGCCCCCGTAGAGAGCGTCGCCGCCGCGCTGAGAGACGCCCCGTTCGTCAGGGTCGTCTGTCGCGCCGACGGCGACGCGCTCGCGGCGGGCGGCCTCGTCGCCCGGACGCTCCGCCGCGCCGGCGTGCCGTTCCACGTGCGCGCCGTCGCGTTTCCCGAGGACGCGGTCACGTCCTCGGCGGACGACTCCGAGAGCGAACCGGCCGTCGGCGGGAGCGCCGACGACGCGCTCCTCTCGGTGGGGACGCGCGTCTCCGGTGCGGACGCGACCATCGCGCCCGGCGACGGGACGGCCAGTCTCCGCGCGCACGGCGTCGCCGAGGCGTTGACGCCCGAGGGGGAGGCGGGGCCGGACCCGCTTCTCGCCCTCGCGGGCGTCGTCGCCGCCGGCGAACACCCCGGCGCGGCGGACGGCGGCCTCCTCGCCGTCGCCGAACGGACCGGCGCGGTGGAGCGACGGCCCGGCATCGCCGCGCCCGTCGCCGACATCGCGGACGGACTCGCCCACGGCACGCTCGCGCACGCGAGTTTCTCGGGCGACAGGGAAGCGGCCACCGCGGCGCTCGCGGAACTCGACCTCCCCGCGGAACTCGACGCGGACGCGCACCGGACCGTGGCGTCCGTCCTCGCACTCGACGTCGCGGGCGACGACGCCGCGACGACGCGCGCGGCGGAGGCAGTCGAACGCGCCGTCCGCCCGTACGCGACGCCGAACGCGACGTTCGCGACGCTCGGCGGGTTCGCCGACGTCCTCGACGCGGCGGCCCGGGAACGACCCGGCACCGGCGTCGCACTCGCGTTGGGATACGACGCTCGCGTGCCGGCGCTCGAGGCGTGGCGCGACCACGCCGTCGCCGTCCACGCGGACGTCCGAGAGGCCCACACCGGACGCTACGAGGGCGTCTTCGTCGTCCGTGCGACCGACCGGACGGCCGACAGCGTCGGTCGCCTCGCGACCGTCGCGCGACTCGTCCGCGACTTCCGGTCGCCGGAACCGTTCGTCCTCGCCGTCGGCGACGGCCTCGCGGCCGCCGCGGCGGTCGAACGCGGGGCGGCCGACGCGATGTCCGCAGTCGCCGAGGAGTTCGGCGACGACACCGGCGCGTGGGACGGCGACGCGACGCGAGCGGTCGCGAGATTCGACGCGGACTCGGAGGAAGCGGAGGTAATCGCAGCGGTCAGGGAGGCGTCGACGTGACGCGCGAGAATCGAACCGTACACGACAGCGAAACGCCCGGGACCGTCGAGTCCCGGACGGCCCGCCTCCGGACGACGCACGAGGCCGCCGACGCGGTGGCCGAATCGCTCCGTCCGGACAACACCGACTCCATCCGGATGGTCGTCGAGGGCGAGACCCTCACGACGACCGTCGAACGGGAGACGACGGGCGGGTTGCAGTCCACGGTGGACGACGCCGTGGTCAACCTGACGGTGGCAGACGCCGTCATCGACACAGCACGCAACTACAAATCATGAGCGAACGATCAGTCTCGAAGCAGAAGCGCGGGAAGCGATGGTACACCCTCATCGCTCCGGAGCAGTTCGACCGGCAGGAAATCGGCTCCACGATGGCCGACGAGCCGGAGAAGGTGTACGGACGCACCGTCGAGGTCACCCTCGGCGAACTCACCGGAGACCAGGGTGCGAACAACACGAAGCTCACCTTCAAGGTGAACGACGTGTCCAGCGACGCGGCGTACACGGAGTTCGTCCAGCACGAACTCACGCGGGACTACCTCCGTAGTCTCGTCCGCCGCGGCGCGTCGAAAGTGTCGGCGAACATCACGATTCTGACGACGGACGACTACCGCGTCCAAGTCCAGCCCGTGGCGTTCACGACGAAGAAGGCCGACCGCTCCCAAGAGCAGGCCATCCGCCGGGTCATGATCGACCTCGTGGAGGAGTCCGCAGAGGAGCGTACCTTCGCGGAACTCGTCGACAGCATCGTCGAGGGCCGCCTCTCCTCGGCCATCTACGGCGAGGCCAAGACCATCTACCCGCTCCGCCGGGTCGAGGTCCAGAAGCTCTCCCTCGAAGCGCGTCCCGAAGAGGTCGCCGCCGAGGAGGAGGCCGCCGTGGACGTCGACGAGGAAGACATCGCCGTCGACGAAGCCTAACTCGGAAGCCTTCGTCGGTCGATTCGACCGACTCGCACTTTTTGACGCTCGATCGGAGACGGAGAGCGACGCGTCCGCTCTCGCCGCGACGACCGAAACGGGACGGCGCGACTACTCCTCGACGACGACGGTACCGATCATCCCCGACTGTTCGTGCGGGATGCAGACGTACTCGTAGGTACCGGGCACCTCGAAGGTGTGCGAGTACGAGCTACCGCTCTCGATGATGCCGTTGACGCCGTTTCTGAACTCCGTTCGCGCCGTCTGTTCGTTTTCGTAGTCGCCGCTTGCGAAGTACTCGGCCTCCTCGGGAATCGAGTCCTCGTAGGCGGTGACGGTGTGGCCCCGAGAGCTCGTGTTCCGCCAGACGACCTCCTCGCCGACGGACACCGTTATCTCCGCCGGGGTGAACGCGACGGCGGTCATCCCCACGTCGTAGTCGTCGGACCCGGAGTCCGACCCGGACCCGGAGACGCCCGAACACCCGGCGAGACCGCTGACTCCGACCGCACCGACGCCGACGAGAAATCTCCGGCGCGACAGACCGTTCATGTTCGTCCCTCGGGACGCGGGGGGTAAATGCGGCCCGGTTCGTGCGTCGAACGTCGGGTCGCAGTCGGGGACGGCGCGGCGAGCGGCGGACGCGGAGATGTAAAAGCTAAAAACCGCGGTCGCCGACGCCGAAGTATGATGCCTCGGTTCGTCGGCAAACTGGGACTCGCCGACGCAGTAACCGTCTCGAACGCCGGCCTCGGATTTCTGGCCACCGTGGCCGCGATGGTCGATATCTCCTTGGCCGCGCGACTCATCCTGTTGGCCGCCATCGCCGACGCCTTAGACGGCGTCATCGCCCGCCGCCGCGGCGGAACGGTCGTCGGCGAGTACCTCGACGCGTTGGCCGACGTGGCGTCGTTCGGCGTCGCGCCCGCGTTCCTCGTCGCCACCGTCGTCTTGGAGATGCGGTGGGCGGGCGACGTCGGACTCGCCGTCGGCCTCGCGGGGGCGGCGGGGTTCGTCGCCATGGCCGTCGTCAGACTCGGTCTCTACACCGCCTACGACAGTGACCTCGCGGAGACGAAGGGCGTCCAGACGACGCTGGCGGCGACGATTCTCTCGGCGGGCGTCCTCGCGGGCTTTGCGGAACCGGTCGTGCTCGTCCCCCTCGTCTACCTGCTCGCCGCCCTGATGGTGACGACGATAATCTACCCCGACCTGCACGCCCAAGACGCGATTATCATGGGCGTCGTGCAGGCGTTGGCGGTGCTTCTGACCGGCGAACCCGGGGAGGTGTTCGCGTTCGGACTGCTGTTCTTGGCGCTGGCGTACCTGTTCTTCGGGCCGGTGTTCTACTGGCGGCGCGACTGAGTCACATCCCCATGTCGGCGGCGGGGTCGGGGACGGGCAGGTCCGACGGCGAGACGCCGAGCAGTTCGGCGGCGTGGTCGAGTGCCATGTCGAACCCGTAGTAACGTTCGAGTTCGTCGCCGTCGGGCGTCGGGCGCACCTTCAGCATGGCGTAGCCTTCGATGTTCTGCGCCACCGCCGCCGTCCCGCGTTCGCCGACGAACTCCAAGACGCGTTCGGCGTCCGTCTCGTAGTAGCGGCCGGTGATACCGTTCGCCGTCGCCTCGCGTTCGCTCATGGGCGGGCGTAGGGAGGGCCGGTAATCGAAACTACCGGTTCGACCGCCGGTCGGTAGGGAACGAAACTGACGTGTGCTCGGTGACCCACGGTCCGCCCATGTGGTTCCAGAGCGGTCGTCGCCGCGACCTCTGCGCTATCCTCTACGACGCGGGCGAACTCCGCGGACAGCAGTTGAAGCGACGGGTCGAGGCGCACTACGACACCCGACTCGACCCCCAATCGTTCTACGGGACGCTCGACGCCCTCGTCTCGAAGGGCCACCTCTCTCGTCGGACGGAGGACATCCACGAGGTGTACGGCCTCACCGAACGCGGCGAGGAAGGCGTCGAGTCGTACTACGAGTGGCTGACAGAACGGGTCGAGGCGGGTCGGACGGCGCAAGCGGACGAGTCGGACGGGTCCGAGAGGTCGGACGAGGGTGAGGAGTCGGACGAGGCGGGCGAGGAGGCGCGCCCGACGGAGTAATCACCGCTCGCTTCGCACCCTGTCGCCGATGGTGTTGCGGAGCACCTCGCTGGTCCCCTCGTAAATCTCGTTCAGTTTCGCGTCGCGGTAGTAGCGTTCGACGGGGAAGTCCGTCGTGTAGCCGTACCCGCCGTGGATCTGAATCGCCTCGTTGGCCACCTCCCGACTCACCTCGCTCGCGTACAGTTTCGCCTGTGCGGCCTCCTTGACGTACGACTCGCCGCGCATCTTCAGGTCGGCGGCCCTGTGCATCAGCAGTTTCGCCGCCTGCACCTTCGTGTCCATGTCGGCGAGTTTGTGCTTCACCGCCTGTATCTCGCCGATGGGTTCGCCGAACTGCTCTCTGTCCTCGGCGTACGCGGCGGCGTCGTCGAGTGCCGCCCGCGCGATGCCGACGCTCCGCGCGGCGATGGTGATTCGGCCGCCGTTGAGCGTCTTCAACGCCTGCAGGAACCCCTCGCCCTCCTCGCCGAGGCGGCGGTCCGCGGGAATTGCCATCTCGTCGAACCGCAGTTCTGCGGTCGGACACCCCTTGTCGCCGAGTTTGTGCTCCGTCCCCTCGACGACGAAGCCGTCGTCCTCCTCGGGGCGGACGACGAACGAGGAGATGCCCTTCCGCCCGGCGTCGGGGTTCGTCTTCGCGAAGACGACGACGGTGTCCGCCTCCGACCCGTTGGAGGTCCACAGTTTCCCGCCGTCGAGGACGTACTCGTCTCCCTCTCTGGTCGCCATCGTGTCCATCGCCGGCACGTCGCTCCCCGCCTGCGGTTCCGAGAGGGCGAACGCGCCGAGGTCCTCGCCCGCGTTCAGCGGCGTCAGAAACCGCTCTCTCTGGTCGTCGTCGCCGAACTCGTACAGCATGTTCCCGGCGAGGGAGGTGTGGGCGGCGACGATGGTGCCGAGTCCGCCGCTCCCGCGGCTTATCTCTTCGAGGCCGATGGCGTAGGAGTGGTAGTCGAGTCCCGCGCCGCCGTACTCCTCCGGGAACGGCATCCCCATCAGGTCGAGGTCGGCCATCTCCGAAATCAGGTCGGCGGGGTACTCGTCCGTCTCGTCTATCTCGGCGGCCCGCGGCCGAACCTCCCTGTCGACGAACTCCGAGACCACGTCTCGTATCTGTCGCTGTTCGGGGGAGAGCGCGAAGTCCATGCGCATATCTCTCATGGTCGACACTTCAGGTTTCGCCTCGCTCTCGCTCGCTCCGACCGTGCCCACGAACTTTTTATGTCTCACGTCATAGATTGACCTACTTCGAATGTCTCAGCAGGATGACCGCCCCCACGTCGACCGGTCCGACCTCGAGTGGTGCCACGAGTCGGTTCAAGGGGTCTCTCGCACCTTCGCGCTGACGGTGGACGTTCTCGACGAGCCGATGTCTTCGTACATCTGTATCGGGTATCTCCTCTGCCGCGTCGCGGACACGGTAGAGGACGCATCGGACGTGCCACCGGACGCGCAGGCGGATATCCTGCGGGCGTACGACGCGGCGTTGGACCCCGACGACGAGGCGGGCGTCGAGGCGTTCACGGACGCCGTCGAACCGTACCTCCCGCCCGACGAGGAGATGAACGAGGACTGGCGAGTCGTCGCGGAGGCCCCCCGAGTCGTCCGCACGTTCGAGGCGCTTCCGGCGGACGTCCGCGATGCGGTTCGACCCCCGGTCCGAGAACTCGTTCAGGGGATGGTGATGTTCGTCGAACGCTACGCCGACGAGGGCGGCCTGCGAATCAAGTCCGCCGAGGAACTGGAGGAGTACTGTTACTACGCCGCCGGCACCGTCGGCAACCTCATCACCAACCTCGTCACGCGCCACGACCTGACCGCAGAGCGCCGGTCGCGCCTGTACGACACCGCCGAGGAGTTCGGTCTCCTCCTGCAGCTGGTGAACATCTCCAAGGACGTCCACGACGACTACACCGCCGAGAACAACGTCTACCTCCCCGAGGAGTGGTTGGCCGAGGAGGGCGTCTCCCAAGAGGAGATACTCGCCGAAGAGAACGAGAGCGCCGTCTCCTCGGTGGTCCGCCGGACAGCCGAACACGCCGCGTCGTTCCTCGACGACGCGCAGACGTACTTGGAGACGGTTCCGCTCCGAAACGGTAACACGCTGGCCGCGTGGGCGATTCCGTTCCTGCTTTCGGTCGGGACGCTCCGCGAACTGCTCGCGAACCCGGAGGACGCCGTCTCCGCGAAGGGCGTGAAGGTGTCCCGAAAGGAGGTGTTCGCCGTCGTCGCCGCGATGACCGGCGGCCCCGTCGAACGCGACGCCCTCGCCGACCTGCGGACGGAAATCTTCTCCCGCCCGTACCACCGGACGGCGTCCACCGCCGACTGACGCTCGACGCCCCGGAGGAACGGCGGCCGCGGGCCGCCGACCCGAATCTGCGCTCCGCGTTCGGAGCGAGGCGTCCCCTCGTCGCCTCGTTGCGGGGGAAACTTGGGAGGATTTTTAGTAGTCGAACAGCAACCTCCGTCCATGGGTACCGAAGAAACACACGACGACCACGGCCACCACTTACCGGCCGTCGAGGACTGGCCTCGCGGCTTCGGAGAGGCCAGTTGGTGGCCCTTCGTCACCGCGGTGGGCGGCGCAGGCATCTACGTGGCCGCCGCACTCTACATCCTCGGGCGCGGCGAGAACGCAATCGTCGGCCCCGTAGTGGGTCCGGCGGTGTTCGTCGGCAGCGTCGCGCTGTTCCTCGCGGGGATATACGGGTGGCTCTACCACGCGTTCGTGAGCCACTTCTGGTCGCGTACCGCCAGCGAGAAAGGCGAGAGCAAACTGAGGTGGGGCATGCTTGCCTTCCTCGGGTCCGAACTCGGCACGTTCGGCGCGCTGTTCGGATACTACTTCTACATCCGGGCCGGCGCGTGGCCCCCGCAGGAGCTACCGCACCTCCTCGGGTCGCTCGTCCTCGTGAACACGGCGCTCCTCATCGCCTCGTCGCTCACGCTCCACTGGGCGCACGTCGGCATCCGCCAGAACAACCGCAAGAAGTTCGTCGGCGGACTCGCCGTCACCCTGCTTCTCGGCCTCATCTTCATCGGCGGGCAGGTGTACGAGTACTACGAGTTCATCGTCCACTCGGACTTCTCGCTCACCACCGGCATCTTCGGCACCGCGTTCTACGGCCTCACGGGCCTCCACGGCCTCCACGTGAGTCTGGGGGCGGTCATCCTCGGCATCGTCTTCGTCCGCGCGCTGATGGGTCAGTACTCCGCCGAACGGCACGTCTCCGTCAGCACGGCGTCGATGTACTGGCACTTCGTGGACGTCGTCTGGATCTTCCTCGTCGTCGTCCTGTACGCCGGCGCGGAGATCGGAGCCTGACGCTCCGACGTCAGCGACCCGCATCCGGCGGGACTGCACCCGTTTTCCTCGAACCCCGCTCGTGATACGACTCTCCGCCCGTTCTCGCCGCGTCGCGCGCGCCCTCGGAGCGTTCGGTTCGCTCGTCGCGCTCGGGGGCGTGACGCTCGCGACGGTCCTCTCGCCGACGTTCTCGTGGCCCGCGAGCGCGCTCTCGGATCTGGGCGTCCGACCGCCGACCGCGCTCCTGTTCAACGCCAGTCTCGCAATCGGCGGTGCGGTCGCACTCGGATACGCCCTCGCCCTCCGACGGCACTCCGGCGTCGTCGCCGCCTGCTACGCCGTCGCCGTCGCGTCGATGGGGCTCGTCGGCGTCTTCCCCGCCGGCACGGCGCTTCACTTCCCCGTCGCCGCCTCCTTCTTCGTCTCGCTGACGGCGACGATGGTCGCCGACGGACTCGCCCGACGGGGGACACGGACCGGGAAACTCGCGCTGGCGCTCTCGGCGGCGCACGTCGTCTCGTGGGCGCTTTGGCTCCGCGGCGTGCGGTTCGGTCCGGGGCTGGCCGTCCCGGAGTACGTGGGCGCAGTCGCGTTCGCGGCGTGGGTGGTCGCCCTCTCGCCGCCCGCACCGCTCTCTCCCGCGAACGCCGACGCGCCGTCTCAGGTGTAGCGCTCGTAGAACGAGTTGATGTCCGAGTCCGTCCCGGCGACGACCAGCGTGTCGTCCGACCGGACGACGAGGTCCGGGCCCACCTCGGTGATGAGCTCGCCGTCCCGTTCGACGGCGACGACGGTGCAGTTCGTCCGGGCGCGCACGTCCGCCTCGGCGAGCGATTTGCCGGCGATGTCCGGCGCTCTCGTCCGGACGAGTTCCACCTGCGACTCGGGCGCGATGACCGTCTCCTCGGTGAGGTTCGAAGCGAGGATGCGACCGCTCACCGTCGAGAGGGCGAGGACGTACTCCGCGCCCGCGCGGTAGAGTTTCGCCACGTTCTCGCTCTCGTTCGCGCGGGCGATGACCTCCGTCTCCGGCGAGAGGTGCTTTATCACGAGCGTCGCGAAGACGGCCTTCGTGTCGGTGTCGAGGGCGAGAACGACGCTCTGGGCCTCCTCGATGTCCGCCGCCCGGAGGGTCTGTTCGTCCCGCACGTCGCCGACGACGTCCACGCCGGGCATCTCCACCACGTCGAGGACGACGCTCGGGACGCCCGCGCCCCCGAGGGAGTCGGCCACCGTCGTCCCCACCTCGCCGTACCCGGCGACGACGACTTTCCCGTGTCTGTGTCTGCGCGTCTGCGACCGGGTGAGTCGCTTCACCTCCTCCAGTTGGGACTCTCGCCCCGCCACGAGGAGGATGGTGTGCTCGTCGATGACGTCCGTCGGCGCGGGCGGACTGACGAACTCGCCTCTGAACCACGCGCCGATGATGTTCACGCCGGTGCGCCGGCCGATGGCGCTCTCGGCGATAGTCTCGCCTTCGAGTTCGCTCCCGCGCTTGACCAACACCTCGGCTATCTCGAAGTCGTCGCCGATTTCGACGGCGTCGCTCACCGACGTCGAGAGGGGCGTCGCCGCCTTCCGCGCGAGACTCTCTCCGACGAGTCGGCGGGGCGAGATGACGCTGTCGGCGCCGGCGTACTCGTGGTAGTCGGCGGCGTCGCTCTCCTCGATGATGCTGACGACGCGGAGGTCCGGCGCGACTTGCTTCGCCGAGAGGATGATGCTCGCGTTCGTCTCGTCGTCGTCGTCGGCGACGAGTGCGACGGCGTCCTCGGCGCTGGCGTTCTCCAACGCCTCGACGGTTTCGGGGTCGCCGTGAATCACGTCGTACCCCTCGGCGTGCAACTCTTCGGCCCGTTCGCGGTCCTCCTCGACGACGACGTACGGGACGTCCATCGAGTCGAGTTCGTCGACGAGAACGTCGCCGCGGGGGGTGAACGTGCAGACGATGACGTGGTCGGAGCGGTCGATGGAGGACGGCGGCGACGTTCGAAGCGCGTCCTCGACGAGGGGGACCAAGAAGAGCGGAAGGGTGAGGAAGATGACCGCCACGCCGGTCATCTGCATGACAATCATCAGACCCAGCATCGGCGTCGTGGACCACAGCCCCGCTTGTTCGCCGTAGCCAGTGGTGGAGAACGTCTCGACGACGACCTGAAGCGCCTGCACGTACGAGATGGGCACCCCCTCGAAGGTTCCCATCGCCCACTGGTACACCGCCGCGTAGGCCAGCATCAACACCGCGGAGCCGATCGCGAACAGCACGAACCGGCGGCGGGCGTCGGGAATCCTCGACTCCAACCCGTTTGGCATACTCCGGCGTGAACCCTCCGCGGCTAAAAGTCCCCCGAGAGTACGTCACCCATGGGCCGTCGCCGCGACGCACTCCTGACCGTCCTCGTTTCGATTCCGCTCGTCGGCGCGGGCGTCCTCCTCGACGCCCCGGCCGACCCTCTCGCCGCCGCCCTCGGCGCGGCGGGCGCACTCGTACTCGAAGGCCTCCTCTCGCTCGACGCGCCGCGCGTCCGCCGCGCGTGGGACCGACCGGCCGTCCGAGGCGGTGCCGTCCTCGCGGCGTTCGTCGCCGCCGCCGTCGGCGTCGCGGGGGTCGGTCCGGTCGCCGTGACGGTACTGGTGGCCGGCCTCGCGACGTACCTGCTCGTCCTCGGAACCGTCTCGCTCCGAGGTGCGCTTCGAGACGCGTGACCGCCCGTCGGTCGAGTGACCGCCGTCAGTCGACGCGGAATAGCACGTCCACGTTCTGTGCGAGGTAGGTCAGTTCCTCCTCCGCGACCGCTCTGTGCTTCCCGCCGACCCACCGCCGCACCGCGTCGTCGTCCACCTCGTCGCCGACCGCCTGTTCGACGCGGTGGAGGAGGTGATGGAGGAAGTATTTCTGCTCGCCGTCGTACGGCGGCGAGACGACCCGGTCGGACCCGCCGGCGGAGAGCAGTTCCGCGTCCGCGGCGGCGACGGCGTCGAGGAGGGCACCTCCGAACTGGGCGGACCCGCCGT
The DNA here is from genome assembly GCF_900100875.1 of Halopelagius longus. NCBI lineage: Archaea > Methanobacteriati > Methanobacteriota > Halobacteria > Halobacteriales > Haloferacaceae > Halopelagius > Halopelagius longus. Next base: position 646,537 of record NZ_FNKQ01000002.1, read on the forward strand.
CGAAACTCATCGACGCGTGGTACGCGTCGAGTATCGCCCGCCTCTCGTCGGCGCGGCCGGACGGCCGGAAGGCGGTCTGGCCGTCGAACGTTATCGGAAAGTAACAGACGCCGCCGGACTCGATGCCGTCGAGAAGCGCCGGCAGACCGTTCGAGAGGTCGATGGTGCCGGCGAAGGCGTGCCCGATTAACACGTCGTACGTCCGCGCGTCGAGGTGGCGGAAGGCGTCGTCGGCGACGAACCTGACCGTCGTCGAGGCGTCCGGCAGGTAGAGTCGGTTCTCTGACTCCCACGTCGCCGCTCGGTTACTGTCTCGGACCCACTCGCGCACCGTCTCGCAACCGATGCGGACGGTTTCGGGGTCGGCGTCGAGGACGACGTACGTCACGTTCTCCGGGAGAACGTCCCACTGGAAGAGGCGGCGGCACATCGACCCGATGCCGCCGCCGACGTCGACGATTCGGAGCGGGTTCGCCGACCGTTCTGCGAGCCTGTCGAGTTCGGCGCGGAACCGGTCGAGCGTCGGCCGGTGAAGCGCGGCGTCGTCGATGGACTCCTGCGCGCGGAGGAACCGCGTGTACGAGTACGTCTCGGGTAGCGTGGGAGGCACGGACGAAAATAATTTGGCCCTGACAAAAATCCTCGTGTCTCGGTCGCGCCGTCGCCGGAGCCGTCCCCGGAGCGCGGAGCGAGAACGCCGTTATCCCGCCGCGCGTCGGTGCGCGCGGCGGGTCTGTCGCGCGCGCACCCCGAGAGCCGTCCGCGGCGGGAACGTACCTCTCAGTGGGCCGTCACGTCGAAGCTCCGAATCCGTCCGACGGCGGCGGCGTCGTGCGGTTTTTTCGGTGAGCGGCCCGCCGCGGCTGTGCGCCGACCGCGCATTACCTCCGCCGGATATGACGTGCGTCCGACGCAAATCGGAGGTTCGGGGGCGAAATCCTCCGGAAAGTATTTGATTCGCATTCTGTGATATACCGACAAATGGATAGCCAAATCATCGACTCGGTGACCGAGTGGGACGCGGTCTCCGTAGACGGCGGGTACGAGGGACTCCACCGCCTCGCCGACGGCGATTTCACCGGGGCCGTTTCGACGGGCATGACGTGGGCGTTTGTACTCAACGGACGCGTTATCGGCGTCTTCGAGGGGAGTATCGAGGACTTCGAGGACGCGGATCTGACCGCGTACCGCGCGCCCGACGCGTCGCTTCCGCTTCTGTTTACCATGATGGAGACGGGCGGCGAGACGCGAGCGAAGTACTACACGAACGAGACGCCCCTCAAAGACGCCGACTCGACGCTCTCTGCGGGCGGGTTCACCGGGTACATCGAACTGAGCGAGAACGTCCTCTCGGGGGACTACTACGTCGTCTACCACGGCGGCAAGTCGATGAGCGCGGCGTTCGTCGGCAGCAGTCGCCGCCTCGTCACCGGCGACGAGGCGTTCGAGAAGGCCAACGACGAGGTGGGCATCTACGAGGTGAAGGAGGCGGACATCGACGTCGTCGAACTCCCCGAAATCGAAGGGGACGCCGCCGCCGACGAACCGGAGAGCGACGACGACGCGACGCTCGCACCGGACGCCTCCGTCGCCGACGCCGCCGACGAGGAGTCGCCCGACGAACCGACGGCCGCCGACGCCGACGCGGCGGAGGACGGACCCGCCGAGGCGGACGAGACGCCGGAGGAGTCGCCGAACGCCGCAGACCCCGCCTCGACGACGGAAACCGCCGACGCGACGGACGCGCCGGACGCCGCAGAGGCGGACGCGACCCCCGACGCGGCGACGACGGACGCCGCGGGCGCGCGGACGACCCCGAGTTCGGGCAGCGAGTCCGGCGAGGTGGTGAGTTCGGCCGACGACGACGGCGAACAAAAGCGGCGCGCCGCCGAACGCGCGCAACGGCGGCGCTCGTCGTCGAACGCGGCCGACGAGGACGAAGGCGACGCGTCCGGGTCGGACAAAGACCCCTTCTCCGCCGAGGAGAAGTGGCGCGAAGCGCGCTCCATCCCGTCGCTCGACCCTTCGGAGTCGAGTACGCAGAACGGGTCCGAGGCGGCGACGAAGTCCCGCAGTCGGTCGAAGGGGGGCGGCCAACAGGCGGCCCAGAAGCGCCGGCGGCAGAACAAGCAGTCGGTGTCGCGTTCCCGTAGTTCGTCCTCGGCGGCCGCGTCGAAGCGCGAGAGATCGTCCGAGAGCGTCTCGAAGTCGTCGACGGCCGAGAGCGGCGGCGAGTCGGCGGACGGCGGACCCGCCGAAGCGCTGAAGCAGAAGCTTGAAGCGGTTCGGAAGCGGCGGGAGGTGCTCGAAGCCGAGCGAGACGACCTGAAGGAGGAACGCGACGAACAGCGAGAACGGGCCGAGAAACTGCAGGCGCGAGTCGAAGAGCTCGAAGCCGAAGTCGAGCGCCTGACGGAACGACTCGAAGCGCAGTCGGGCGGCTTCGTCGCCGAGGAGTCGATGCCGCCGAAGCAGGCGCTCTCGGGGACGAACCTGTTCGTCCGCTACGACCGAAAGGGCGAGGCGACGCTGGAACGCGCCCACAAGGGCGAGGTGACGCGCGAGGAGGTCAACGACAACCTCAGACTCGAACACCACACGACGTTCGACACCGAGGGACTCGGCGTCGAGGGCGAACCGTACGCGGAGTTCCTCCACGACAGCACCGAGTACGGCTTCGCCAAGTGGGTCGTCACCGACCTCCTGTACGAAATCGGCGAGACGGGCAACCGAAACTCGCTGCGGGAACTGTTCGACGCGATACCGAAGATAGACCGCGTCGAACTCCACGGCACGGTCGGCGTCGAAACCGAGGAGGGCGTCGAGGAACGCGACTTCGACGTCATCTTCCGCGACCAGATGGGCGACGCCCTGTTCGTCGCGGACATGAACACCTCGCGGAACGCGACGACGCAGGCGATGGTCGGCTCTCTCATCAAGAACGCCCGAACCGTCGCGGAGGGCGACGACGGCTTCTCGACGGCGTTCTACGTCACCGAGTCGTTCTTCGACCCCGAGGCACTCGAAGCCGTCTCCGAGGAGACGGGCGGCGGGTTCCTCTCGCGGTCGAAGCGCAAGTCGTTCGTGAAGCTCTCGCGCAAGCAGGGCTTTCACCTCTGTCTCGTCGAGGCGCGGAACAACGAGTTCCACGTGAACGTCCCCGACCTCTGAGTCGGCGAACTGCCCGGTTTTCTCGCGGTTCCCGAGGTACGCCGGTCGCGACTACGGCGCGTAGCAAGCGGTGCGGTAGCGGTCCGCGACGAGAAGCGAGTCGCTCGGGTCGGTACTCGCGTCGGTTCCGCTCTCGGCGGTCAGTCCGGGGTGGTACCCGTGCGATGCGCCGGCGTCGCCGAAAAGAGAGAGGTGCGGCGGCGGCGGCGCGGTGCAGTCGCTGTACGGAGGCGTCGCACGGCGCACTCCGTATCTGCAGAAGGTCGCGTTAGCCCTCTATCTCGGCCGCTTCCTCGATTTTCATCGAGTCCAGCTTGTCGACGATTTCGTCGAGCTTCTCGTCGAGTTCGTCGACGAACTCGGCCGTGCGCTCCGTCGTGATTGCGCCTTGGCTCGACGGTTCGATGAGGTTCTCCTCTTCGAGGACGCGGAGGGAGTAGCGGACCTTGTGGTGCGGGTAGCCCGTCTCGTTGGACATCTTCACGATACCGATAGGTTCGCTCTCGATGACCATCTTCAGAACCTGCAGGTGCCGCTCCAACATGTCCACTTCCTTCTCAAGTCGGTCTATCATGGCATTTGTTAACTTGTCTTTGCAGGTTTTAAAAGTTGCCCTCTCCAATTGCTCGATAGGACCGCACGCGATGACTCTCGTTTCGCGTGAGGTGTAGATAACGGTTTGGGTGTGGTTCTCGCGGGGAAAATGCACATGAGTGCGTAGCGCAGCCCCTCGATTAGGTTTGAGTTACACATACGTGTATATCTCTCGGTGCGGGACCGTAATCTGTTTAATCAGGGGGGATGAACCGCCGACCATGACCGTCACAATCGTCGGCTCCCAACTCGGCGACGAGGGCAAGGGTGCGCTCGTCGACCTCTGGGGTGGAGACGCCGACGTCGTCGTCCGCTATCAGGGCGGGGACAACGCTGGCCACACCGTCGTCGAAGACGGAACCGAGTACAAGCTGTCGCTGGTCCCGAGCGGTGCGGTTCGGGGGAAGGTCGGCGTCCTCGGCAACGGGTGCGTCATCAACCCGCGGACGCTCTTCTCGGAGATAGACTCGCTGCGCGAACGCGGACTCGACCCCGACGTCCGCCTCGCGCGCCGCGCGCACGTCATCATGCCGTACCACCGCCGTCTCGACGGTATCGAAGAGGAGGCGAAGGCCGACTCGGACATGACCGTCGGGACGACCGGTCGAGGCATCGGCCCGACGTACGAGGACAAGGTCGGACGCCGCGGCATCCGCGTCGGCGACCTTCTGGACCCCGACGTGCTCCGGCAGCGACTGGAGTACGTCGTCCCGCAGAAGCGCGCCCTCATCGAGGACGTGTACGGCCTCGAAGCGGGCGAGGAGTGCGACGTCGAAGCCCTCTTCGAGGAGTTCGTCGAAGTCGGCGAACGGCTCGAAGCCGAGAACATGACCGTCAACTGCGGCGACTTCCTCGCCGAACGCCGCGAGGCCGGCGAGCGGGTGATGTTCGAGGGCGCACAGGGGACGCTCATCGACATCGACCACGGGAGCTACCCGTACGTGACCTCCTCGAATCCGACCGCCGGCGGCGCGTCCACCGGCACCGGCGTCGGTCCGACCGTCGTCGGGCGGGGCGAAGTCGTCGGCATCGTCAAGGCGTACCTCTCGCGCGTCGGCGAGGGGCCCATGCCCACCGAACTGAAAGACGACGAACGCGAGGAGGAACTCGCCGACTTCATCCGCGAGAAGGGCGGCGAGTTCGGCACCGTCACCGGTCGCCCCCGCCGAATCGGCTGGCTCGACATGCCGATGCTCCGCCACGCCGCGCGCGTCAGCGGGTTCACCGGCATCGCCGTCAACCATCTCGACGTCCTCGCCGGACTGGACGAGGTGAAGGTGGGCCACTCCTACGAGTTAGACGGCGAGGAACTGCTGACGATGCCCGCGACGACCGAACGGTGGGCGGACTGTGAACCGACCCTCCGCGAGTTCGAACCGTGGCCGGAAGTCGACTGGACCGCCGTCGCCGAGGAGGGGTACGACGCCATCCCCGAGAACGCCCGGACGTACCTCAACTACCTCACCGAGGAGATGGGCGTGCCCGTCTACGCCGTCGGCGTCGGCCCGGACCGCGCCGAAACCGTCGAACTCGTCAACCCCTTCGAGCGGTAAGTCGGTCCGTTCGACCGCTTACCCCGCGTCGATTTTTACGAGCACCGTGTCGGTGAGAGCGCCGTCACCGAACGGCGGCGTTCGTCCCCGACTTCGCGCCTCCCTTCCGTCGAATCGGAGAATCCGTACCCTTTTGTTTCACCCCGTCCATCCGTCGCACGATGAAGGAATCCCTGATGGACATCCTCTGTGACCCCCTCGACAAGAGCGATCTCGAACTGGAGGTCGACGAACGCGACGGCGACGAGATACTCGAAGGCCGTCTCGTCGGGACGGTCACCGGAGAGGTCTACCCCATCGAGGACGGCATCCCGAATCTGCTGCCGCCGGACATGCGCGACGACTAGTCGGACCTGAACGTTTTTCACTACACGCCGAGAGGGACACACCGTGTCAGAGTCGCTGAGAGTCGAACTAAACGGAGAGGGTCTCCACACCATCACCGCGCCGCCCGAGTTCGAGGCCGACGGCCCGTTCGTGGTCGTCCTCGAGAACGCCGGCGCGGCGGTCCACGTACACGTCCATCTCGACGATGCGCTCTCCGCCGCGGCGCGACTCGAAAGCGGCAACCACTACGTCGAGGAGGGCGGGACGCAACGCGTCCGGGTCGGCGCCTCCTCGCGCGCGGAACCGGTGACCGGAACGCTCCGGGTCGTCACCGGGTACGGCGCGGAGGAGGCGCACGTCCGCGTGACGCTCGACCCCGCCGCGGCGGAGAAATCCGAAGTCGAGGTCGACGAGGAGTTCTCCCGGCCGCCGCGGAGGGAGCCCGAATCCTCCCCCGTCGACGAACTGCGGGAGGCGATTCCCGTCCCCTCGCGCACCGTCGTTCCGTTTCTCGGCCTCGTCGGTCTCTCTCTCCTCGTCGCCGCCGTGGTCGTCGCCACCGTCGATAGCACGGCACTCGTCCTCGGCGTCGGCGTCGTCCTCGGCGCGATGCTCGTCGCGACGGCGTTCCTCATCCGCTGACCGCCGACTCGGCGGAGCTGACGGTAACCTCCACTGACTGTCTGTTTTCCCTGAGTAGCGTTCATACTCCGGCGGGCCGTTACCACGACCCAGTGAGCTTCGTCGCAACGGTCACTATCCTCGACCCCCCGCTGTTTCAGGCGACGTTCGACGCGGTTCCGGACGCGCACAGCACGCTCGAAAACTACCACTACATCGAGGACGCCTCCGGTGAGCGGCGGTACGTGTTCTTCTCTTGGATTTCGGGGTGCGACTTCGACGAACACGAACGCGCGTTGACGAACGACCCGACGGTCGACGAGTTCAGGAGGCTCGCCGACGTGGGAAGCCGCCGCCTCTACCGAGTCGTCAGCGAACCGGTCCCCGCCGAGTGGCAGATGCTGTACCCGTTCTTCCGCGACAACGACATCACCGTGTTGAACTCGTCTCGGACGGTTCGCGGCGCTCACATCGAGGCTCGCTTCCCGTCGTACGACGCGCTACAGGCGTTGAAGACGGCGGTGTGCGAGGCCGGTGCCAACGTCGAGATAGACCGCATACACTCGGAGACGGCCCCGTCGCTCGGCGAGAATCGACTCACGGAGAAGCAACGCGAGGCGGTGGCGTTGGCCGCCCGCCGGGGGTACTTCGAGACGCCCAGTCGGGCGTCGCTCGGCGAACTCGCGGAGGAGCTAGGCGTCAGTCCGCAGGCCGTCTCGAAACGCGTCCGCGGCGGCGTCGAGAAACTCGTCGAGACGACGCTGACTCGCACCGAACCGGCGGAGCCGTCCTCGAACGGGCGGTAGGCCCGCGAGGCGCGAGTCGCCGCGGTGGCGTCGCCGCCTCGGGCCTCAGTCGTCGCCGTGAGCGGGTTCGGCCTCGCCGTCCCCGTCGGGGTGCGTCGGCGTGCCCGAGAGGTTGCCCTCCTCGTCGAAGCGTTTGGCGCGCAGGTAGCGCGCGCGGTACCGGTTCGCTCCCTCGTACACGTCGGCCTCCCGAATCTCCTCGGTGCGGCCGTCGGCGACGGCGTCGACGATGGCTTCGAGTTGTTCCTTCTCGGAGGGCGTCAGTTCGAACTCGTACGTCCGCGTCTCCTCTCGCTCTAACTTCGTCCACTGCCGCGCGGCGGCGACGACGAGCGAACAGGGTTCGCGGCACGGGAACGGCCCGTCGCCGCCGTCGGCGTCGAGTTCCTCGCCCTCGTCGAACTCCCACTCGCGCCGCCTGAGACACTGCGAATCGACGCAGCACGTCTCTGCGACCCACTCGACTGCCTCCCGCGGGAGTTCGTCGACGATGTCGTAGATGCCCGTCTGACGCTCGGCGGTGTCCCGCCAGTGACTCACGTCGAGTTCGCCCTCGCGTTCGAGGTTCCAGTTGGCCACCGTCGCCGGGTAGACGGTATCGACGGCTTCGACGGCGTCGCGCCCGTCGACGTCCGGAAGCGCCCACCCTGAGACGAGCGTCGGAGCCGTCTTCAGCGGCCGGTACCGGCCGCGTTCGTCGTACGTCGTCACCTCGCGGAGGTCCAACGGGTCCTCGTAGACGTCGAGTTCTTCGGGGGACGCGTCGGCGTCCTCGACGTGGCGGACGTCGTACCGCCGTTCGCCGTCCGGCCCGAGTTCGACCGAGACGGCGAGTTGTCCCCACTCGACGGCGACGCCGCGTTCGAGGGCCTCGTACCGTTCGGGCACCGAGTGCTCCGCCGCGCCCTCCACCCACCGGAGGAACGCCCGGCGGTGCCGCCCCGCGCCGACCGTTCGCTCCCAGTAGTGCCAGTTCGTCACGTACGCCGCGGCGTCTTCGGCCGCCTCGCGGAGTTCCGACTCCGAGAGGCCGTGACGGGACTGCTCGGGCGTTTCGAGGCTGTACTCCCCCTCGCTCGCGGCGACGGAGAGGCCGTCGAACTCGACGGGTTCGGACTCGGCGGCGTCCAGTAGCGCCTCGAACTGCGAGTCGCGCACGGTCAGTCCCCCGCCGCCTGCGTCTCTCGGGTGCGTTTCCGTACGGCGTCTATCGCGGCACCCACGTCAGCGCCGGCGTCGGCGGCGCGTTCGAGGATGACGTCGGCCATGAGGCCCTCGGTGCCGACGGCGCCGGCGTACCAGATGCGGTGGCCGTCGACTTCCGCGGGCACGTCGTACCCCGTCCGGTAGTCGTCGGTGAGGCCCATGTCCTCGGGGATGTCCTCCTGCGTGTGGAACCCGTCCGCGACGAACAGGGGGACGACCACCACGTCGTCGGACTCGAAGTAGTCCGTCACGTCGTCCACCTCTGGTTCCTCGTCCATGTAGAGGGCCTGCACCTCGTCGAAGCGGTCCATCTCGCGGACGCGTTGGGCGTGGTACTCGATGGCCTTCGCAGAGTTCTCGTTCCGTTCGGTGCCGTGGCCGACGACGGCCAGACCGAACCCCTCGCCGACGTCCGGGTCGCCCGTCACCGTCTCGGCGCGGCGGACGAGAACGTCCGTCATCGCCTCGTGCGTCCCGACGGGCCCGCAGTAGTGGACCGTCTGTCCGGTGTCCTCGGCTTCCAACGTCGCGGTGTCGGCGTCGAGGCCGTTCGACTCCCACTGGGAGACGTCCCACCCCTCCAGGCGGAGTTCCCGCGGGATGACCTGTTCGGTGAAGTACCCCTCGCTGATGAACAGGGGGACGACGTACACCTCGTCGGACTCCACCGTCCGGAGAACCTCCCGGAGGTGGGGCTCTTCCTTCCAGAATCCGGTCTTCACCTCGTCGAACGCCCCCGCCGCGCGGATGGTGTCGGCGTGATTCTCGGTCGGCGCGCGCGAGTCCGGGTTGAGATGCGACCCGTGCGCCACGATGACCAGCGCTTGCATACGAGTAGGTTACGACAGCACCGCCTTAGGGACTTCGCATCTCCGAAAGGAATTTTGTCGAAACGGAAGCCGAAATTCGGAGTGCCTTCATCATAGACTAAGTGAGGGGCGGTCGCCCGCGGGCCGACGCGCCGCGGGATTTTTTATCCCGTCTCGCCACCTCCCTGCTATGTCACTCGCCGCCGAGACGCGCGACGCCGTGCGAGAACGTCCCTACCTGCTTTCGGCCCTCCGCGCGGGCGTCGTCAACTACACCGCCGCCGCCGAATCGCTCGACGTGGAGGGCGACACCGACTCCGTGGCGACGGCCCTGCGCCGGTTCGCCGACGACCTCCCCGACCTGACGACGGAGTACCGCGACGCGACGGTGCGCATGCGAAGCGGTGTCGGCCTCGCGGGCGAGGACGTGGAGGCCGCCGACGCCGACGACCGGGTGGTGACCGTCGGCGGCGTCGAGATGGTCGCCGCCGACGGGCCGATGACCGCCCTCGTCGCGAAGGGCGACGTGGACGCGCGCGCACTCTCGGCCGCCGTGGACCGCCTCGCGGCCGAAGACGTCGTCGTGGACGCCGCGGGCGTCGCCGACGACGAACTCGCTATCGTCGTCCCGCGGCGGGAGGGCGCGAACGCCCTCCGAATCGTCGAGGGGGCGCTTCACGAAGTCGCTCGGTAGCGCTCCGTCTCTCTTCGGTTCCTCCGTTCGCGTTTTCGTCGCCTCACTTCGTTCGGCAACGCTACCGTTGCTCACGGGTCACTCCGTTCCCCGTTCGCGTTTTCGTCGCCTCACTTCGTTCGGCAACGCTACCGACGCATTCAACACCGAACGCAGACAAATCCGCGACGATGACGCTGTCCGTGACCAACACCCTGACGGGCGAACGCGAGGAGTTCGAGCCACGAGCAGACGACGACGTGTTGCTCTACGTCTGTGGGCTTACGGTCTCGGACGACGCGCACCTCGGGCACGCCCGCCTGTGGATGCACGCCGACGTGATGCACCGATGGCTGGAACACGAAGGGTACGACGTGCACCACGTCGAGAACTTCACCGACGTGAACGAGAAGATAGCCGCCAGAATCGGCGACGACGAACTGGGCGACTCCGAGGCCGACGTCGCGGAGCACTTCACCGGGAACGTCATCCGCGACATGCGCGGCCTGAACCTCAAGCGCGCGGAGGTGTACCCCCGCGTCTCGGAGCACGTTCCCCAGATTATCGACCTCATCGAGACGCTGATAGAGAAGGGCTACGCCTACGAGTCCAACGGGTCGGTGTACTTCGACGTCTCCGCGTTCGACGACTACGGCAAACTCTCGAACCAGAAGATAGAGGAGATGGAGTCTCAAGGCCCCGAGGACGAACGCAGAGAGAAGCGCAACCCCTCGGACTTCGCCCTCTGGAAGGCGGGTGCCGTCTCGCCGGACGACGTGGCGGAACACCGCCCCGACGAACTCGGACCGGTCCACGAACCGTGCGGCGAGACGTGGGAGTCGCCGTGGGGCGAGGGCCGTCCCGGGTGGCACATCGAGTGCTCGGCGATGTCGATGACGCACTTAGACGAGACCATCGACATCCACGTCGGCGGCCGTGACCTCGTCTTCCCGCACCACGAGAACGAGGTGGCCCAAAGCGAAGCGGCGACGGGCCAGACGTTCGCGCGCTACTGGCTTCACGTCGGCTTGCTCCAGACGGAGGGCGACAAGATGTCCTCCTCTCTGGGTAACTTCTTCTACGTGAACGACGCCTTAGAGGAGTTCGGCGCGGACGTGATTCGGACGTTCTACCTCTCGACGGCGTACGGGTCCGAGCAGACGTTCGGCGAGGACGCGATGGCCGAAGCCGAGGAGCGGTGGGACCGCCTCGAACGCGCCTACGACGCCGCTCTCGACGCCCTCGACGGCGTGGACGCCTACGCGACGGTCGAGGACGAGGCGTTCCGCGAGTCCGTCGAGACGGTCCGCACGGAGTTCCGCGAGGCGATGAACGACGACTTCAACGTGCGCGAGGCGATGGCCGCCTTGCTGGAACTCGCCGGGGCGGTCAACCGCCACCTCGACGGCCGAGAGCGGTACGACTACCGCGCGCTACGCGAGGCCGTCGAGGCGTTCGAGGACCTCGGCGGCGACGTGTTCGGCCTCTCCTTCGGCGACGCCGGGGAGGGCGGCGACGTCTCCGTCGCGGAGGACCTCGTGGAACTCGTCCTCGACGTGCGCGAGGCCGAACGCGAGGCCGGCAACTACGACCGGGCCGACGAACTCCGCGACGAACTCGCGGCACTCGGCGTCGAGGTGCAGGATTCCGACGACGGGCCGGCGTTCCGTTTCGAGTGACGAACGTCGGCGGCTTCCCTTCCGAGACGAGTGGAAACTGAACGACATGAGTCGGTGACCCCGTCTGCGTAGAGATTAACGATTGATACCAAAACTGATGCAGTTACTCTGATTCCCGGAACTAATGGTCGGACTGGAACGGGGAACCGTCGAGTTGGAGCCGTACGACGAAGAATGGACGAGGCTCTACGAAGAGGAAGTACAGCAACTGAAGAACATCGCGGGTGAGAGCTTCCTCGATTTCGAGCATATCGGTAGCACCGCTATCGAGGGGATGCCCGCGAAACCGATAATCGACGTCCTCGCCGTCGTCGAAGAACTGGACGAGGCTACGGACCTCGTCCCCGTACTCGAAGAACGCGAGTTCGAGTATCGTCCCGGAGAGGTAGAGGGACGCCTGTTCTTTGCCAAGGGGCCGCGCACGAACCGTACGTGTTACCTCTCGATCACGGAGCAAGGGAGCGACTTCTACAGAGAGAAAATCGCGTTCAGGGATTATCTCCGTGAACACCCTGACGTCGCCGAACGGTACGCTTCCGTAAAGAAGGGACTGGCGGAGAAGTACCCGGAGAACAGGGAGAGGTACACCGAGGAGAAAGGAGAGTTCGTTCGAGACGTTCTCGACCGGGCGATGGACGGATAGGGGCCGTTCTACCGATACTGAGGCTCCACTGCCCGTACGCGTACTTTGTACCGGTTCCGCGAACGGTGCTCACTCCGACCGCGAGGCGACGCGCCGCACTTCCACGGCCACCTCGTTCGGGGGGAGGAACGACGACGCGCCCGGCCCGTCGTAGCGCAGGACGAACGGGTCGCCGACGACCTGTACGTCCTCGCTCCCCTCTCGAAGCGTCGAGCGGAGTTTCTCGCCCTCGCGTTCGGCGCGGTTCCCGATGCTCCACCGCGGGAGAGACGTCACCGCGAGCGTTCGTTCCGGGAGTTCGACCACCCTGACCTTGGGGTCCGACGGCCGCGGGGCCGACTCGAAGTCGTGCGACTCGGGCAGGTAGAACGCCATCCGGACGCCGTCCGCCTCCGATTCCTCACCGCCGGGGGCGGTCACGGAGACGGGCCCGCCGGCGGAGTCGGAGGCGGTCACGGAGACGGCGTCCGACGCCGACTTCGACTCCGAGGCGGGCGAACGGCGCGTCTCGCCCTCGCTCACGACGGTCGGAAGCGGGGAGAGGTCCGCCTCGGCTTCGTTGTTCCCGGAGACGTAGCGGACGAGTCTGCCGAACGCCTGATGTTCGGACGGTGCGACCGTCTCTACGACCGTCGTCGTCGGGTAGCGTCGCAACTCCGCGCCGCCGACGGTGCCGACCGACTCGTAAGGGAGTGAGGGCGTCGAACGCCTCTCGTGGACGACTCTCGCGGCGGCACCGGCGACGAGTGAGGCGGCGGCGAGGCCGCCGTAGGCGAGGGTGCGCTTTCTGACCATACCGTCAGAAGCGTCGCGCGGACCATAGTCTCTTGTGGGCGTTCGCGTGGTCGAACGAAGTGAGGCCGCGGAGAGCGGGGAGGGACGACCCGCGAGTGGTGCGGCGACTCTCCCTTGCGCGCCGTGAGTCCGCCCGTCTCACATCGTAAAGAGGTGCGAGTCGTCGGGCACGTCGAACAGTCCCATCCGGACGCCCGCGTCGAGCCACCCGTAGCCGTACGAGAACGACGCCAAGGCGTTCACCCAGTCGTCGTCCGCGCGGAAGTGCCGCCCGTCTTCGAGGTACGAAAGCGCCATCTCGCGGCACTCTTCGGCGGCGTCGCCGAGGGGGGTCCCCGCCGGGACGGCGGGGTCCGCCTCCGAGAGCGCGTCGGCCAACATCCCCTCGTAGCGGTCGGTCTTCTCGTGGAGGTCCGCGGGCATACCTCCCCGTGGACGGCGGCGGACCAAGAAGCCGTCCGTTCGTGTCGGCGGCGCGACGTACACGGAACGACTTTACGACGCGACGAGAATCGAGCCGTATGCGCCCTCCACTACACGCTCTCCTGCTCGGACGGGAGTCCGACGCGTCGCGACGCGCCGTCGCCCTCGCCGCCGTCCTCGGCGTCGCCGTCTTCGCCGCGTACGAACTCGTCCTCCACTCCGCCCTCGGCGGGGCCGTCTGGTACCCCTACCCCGTGGCGGGCGTCGCCGTCGCCGCCGCCGCGGCGCACGCGTACCGCAACGACGGCCTCCTCGTCTGTTGGGTCGTCGGCCTCTGCCCGACGGTGGGGTACGACCTCTATCACTTCGGCGGCCTCGAACCGACGCCCGCAGGTAGCCTTCTGCTGGCGGCGACGAGTCCGTCGCTCCTCGTCGGCCTCGCGTACGCGTCGCTCGGATTCGTCGCGGGGGCGACGCTCTCTCGCCTCGCGGGGGCGGTCCGACCGGCCACCGACGCGGTCTGAGGCGCGGTACCGTCGGTACGAGCGGTCTCTCCTGCGATGTGTTGACGTGCCGGTTACCCCGCGCCGCGCGCACGACAGCGGAACCTAAAAGGGAGGCAGTCTCGAATTCTGAGACATGAGCGACGACGCGGACGATTTCGTTGAACACCGGAAACTGATAATCGCGGGCTCGGGTATCTCGGGCCTCTCGGCGGCCATCTACGCCGGGCGGTCCAACAACGACCCGCTCGTGTTGGAGGGGGACGAACCCGGCGGACAGTTGACGCTCACCACCGAGGTGGACAACTATCCGGGCTTCCCCGAGGGCATCTCCGGGCCGGAACTCATCCAGAACATGCGCGAACAGGCCGAGCGCTTCGGCGCGGAGATTCGCCACGGCATCGTCGAGTCGGTAGACGCGGATGACCGCCCCTTCACGGTGACGCTGAGCAACGGCGACGTCTACACCGCGGACGCAATCATCGCCGCCTCGGGCGCGTCCGCCCGGACGCTCGGCGTCCCCGGCGAGGACGAACTGATGGGGTACGGCCTCTCGACGTGCGCCACCTGCGACGGCGCGTTCTTCCGCGGCGAGAAGATACTGGTCGTCGGCGGCGGCGACGCCGCGATGGAGGAGGCGAGCTTCCTCACCAAGTTCGCCTCGAAGGTGTACCTCGTCCACCGCCGCGAGGAGTTCCGCGCGGAGGACTACTGGGTCGACCGCGTCCAAGAGCAGGTCGACGACGACGAGATAGAACTGATGCTCAACACCGAGGTGACCGAACTCCACGGGTCGGCCGAGGAGGGCGTCGAGAGCGTCACCCTCGTCCGCAACCCCGAGGGACACCCGACGGACAAACTCGACGACCCCGAGACCGAGGAGTTCGACTTCGACGTTGGCGCGGTGTTCTACGCCATCGGTCACACGCCGAACGCCGACTACCTCGAAGGAACGGGCGTCGAACGCGACGAAGAGGGGTACGTGAAGACGAAGGGCGGCACCGACGGCGGGCAGACGGCGACCGACGTGTCCGGCATCTTCGGCGCGGGCGACGTGGTGGACTACCACTACCAACAGGCCGCGACGGCGGGCGGCATGGGCGTGAAGGCCGCACTCGACGCCGACGACTACCTCGAAGAACTCGAACGCGACGGGCGCGCCGAGGCCGAAGAGGAACCCGCGGCCGTCGAGTCCGACGACTGAGCGCGCTACCGACCGTTCTCGCTTCTCGACCGCCGATTTCTCTTCTGTCGAGCGCCGACGTCGAGCAACAGTCCGACGAGGAGGTACGCGTACGCCGACGCGCCAGACGAGGAGCAAGGCGGCGCCGAAGGCGAGAAAACCGGCGCGACCGGCGACTGCTCCGTCCCGTCGTCATCGGCGGGGCGTTCGGGCCCGCGGCCGAAACGCCTCCCGCCGAACACGTTCGCCAGTGTGCAAGCACGAGGACTTCCCCGCGTCCGAACGACGGACGAGTACATGAAGACAGTAGTCCACCTCGTTTCCGCGGACGAGACGGAACAGCAGACTGCGCTGAACATCGTGCGGAACCTCGTCGACGACGAGTCGGGAACCATCGACCAAGTGGCTGTCGTCGCGCAGGCCGGCGGGATAGAGCGGGTGACGACCGAGGAGGACGAAGGCGAGGACG
The DNA here is from genome assembly GCF_900100875.1 of Halopelagius longus. NCBI lineage: Archaea > Methanobacteriati > Methanobacteriota > Halobacteria > Halobacteriales > Haloferacaceae > Halopelagius > Halopelagius longus. The sequence goes on from NZ_FNKQ01000002.1 coordinate 661,992, forward strand.
TCGAGAACCTCCTCGCCGACGGCGTCGAGTTCAAGGCCTGCAGCAACACCCTCCAGATGAAGGGCTTAGAGGAGTCGGACCTCGTCGGCGGCATCGAGACGGTTCCCGAGGGGGCCGTCGAGGTGACGCGCCTGCAGACGGAAGGCTACGCGTACATCCGCCCGTAGTTCACGCCGCCGAACCGGTCACCTCCGATTCCCACACATCCTTAAGTCGAGAGGCCCCACGGAGCGTATGGTCGATACGGAAATCTACACCATCGAAGGCCCGAACGGCGACGTCGAATCTATCGAACTCCCCGAGGGTCTCGTGGACGTGTTCGCCGAACAGGGCGAGGAACCGACGAGCGTCGTCGGCGACCTGGTAGTGCAGGCGTTCGCACAGCAGGCCCACGTCGTCGTCCACCACAGCGAAGGCGAGACGGCGGCCGACCTCTCGGAACTCAACGAGGAGATGGAGAACATCTTCGAGGAACGCTTCGGCGTCCCCCTCTCGGAAGCGATGGGTCACAGCCACTAACGCGGGCGATTCTCGGCGCATATTCGCACGATTTCGAATCGCGGCGGCCGGGTTCGGCCGCCGAGACGCTCAGACGGAGAGCGACGGCACCGTCGCCGCGACGCGGAGGTTCCCGGCGACGGTGACGCCGCAGAGAAGCGAACCACTTTTCGCTTCGCTCCGTGCGACACGGTAGTGTGCATCAGAGAGCGAGGACGTTCGCCCGCGAGGCGTCCGAACGGTACGACTTCGAGGTGACCGTCGAGGAGTTCCCCGAGGGGACGAAGACGGCGGCGGACGCCGCCGACGCCGTCGGGTGCGACGTCGGGCAGATAGCCAGCAGTCTCGTCTTCGACTGCGACGGCGAACTCGTCGTCGTCGTCACCAGCGGTGCGAACCGGGTCAGCGAGGCGAAACTCGCGGCCCACCTCGGACTCGACGAGGGCGACGTGTCGATGGCCGACCCCGAGGAGATACGCGAGGTGGTCGGATGGTCCATCGGCGGCGTCCCGCCGTTCTGCCACGAAACCGACCTCCGCGTCCTCTTCGACGAGTCCCTCTCGGAGTACGACACCGTCTGGGGGGCGGCTGGGACGCCGAGTGCGATGTTCCCCGTCTCCCCCGAAGAACTGCGCCGCCTCGCCGACGCGACGCCCGCCGACGTAGCCGAGTAAGCGCCGCCGTTCTGTCGTCACGCCGATTACAGGACCCGTCCCTCTCGTTTTTGGCAGTTTCTCCCGTGAGTTCACAGTCTCCGCCCGGACGCACAGATTTATTTTTAGAGGTGTCTAATCCTTTAGTGAGACATGGACAACATTTCTCCGCGGCGGACGCGAACGCCGCGGCGCGGCGCGGGTGATTCGGATGGCTGAACTGTTCGATATCTTCGCGGCGTCCGTCCGCGACGGGTTCGTGCAGGTGAGCGCGTTCGTCGCCGTGACGGTTCTCCTCTTCAGTTACGTGCAGTACCGAACGGACGGGAGACTCGTCCGTCGGTTAGAGGAGAACCGCCGCGCCGGACCGCTGGTCGGCGCGCTGATGGGACTGACGCCGGGGTGCGGCGGCGCTATCGTGATGATGCCGCTGTACGTCCGCGGCACCGTCTCGTTCGGCACCGTCGTGGCGACGCTCGTCGCCACCACGGGCGACTCGGCGTTCGTCCTGTTGGCGCTCGCCCCGAAGGCGGCGCTGTACGCCTACGGTATCGCCCTCGTCGCCGCCGTCACCTTCGGCTACGCCATCGACCGGTTCGGATTCGGCGTCGGGCGCGTGGACGCCGCGGTGGCGAGCCTCCGGCCCGCCGTCTCGGACGGCGGCAGCGCGAGACGCAGTCTCACGGGCGGTCGGACGCAGTCCGGCGATACGGCGGCCCCCGCCGTCGGTAACCAAGTCCACCACTACGACGAAATCGACGGGTGCACCGTCGAGGGACCGACGCGCGACTCGTCGCTCGGGCGGCGCGTCTCCCGACTCGCACTCGGCGCGTGGTGGGTCGCCGCCGCCGTCGCCCTCGTCGTCGGCGTCCTCTACTTGCTCCGCGGCGCGCCGGAGGTTCCGCTGACGCTCGGCGGTTCGTACGCTGGCGTCTTCACCGCCGTCGGCGTCGCGGGGACCGCGCTGTCGGCGTTCCTCTACGTCGTCGGCCGGCGCTACGTCGGCCACGGGCGCGTCGGCGAGGGCGAGGACTCCTTCGAGAGCGCCGCCGAGACGCTCACGCACGCGGCGATGGAGACGTCGTTCGTCACCGTCTGGGTCGTCGCCGCCTACCTCGTCTACGAGTACGCCGTCGTCTTCTCGGGCGTCGATATCGCCTCCGTCGCCGCCGCCGCGGGGATTCTCGCCCCGATAGGCGGCGCGGCCCTCGGACTCATCCCCGGCTGCGGCCCGCAAATCGTCCTCTCTGCGGCCTACGCGGAGGGCGCTATCCCCTTCTCGGCGCTCGTTGCCAACGCCATCAGTCAGGACGGCGACGCCCTCTTTCCGCTCATCGCCATCGACAAGACGGCCGCAGTCGTCGCGAGCATCTACACCACGGTGCCCGCACTCGCCGTCGGCGTCGTACTCCACCTGACGTGGACCGCCGTGTTCGGGCTCCCGCAGTTCGGCTTCGGCGTCATCGGCTGACGGCGGGCGACCCGCGGCGCACGGAAGACGTATCTGTTCGCGCGCCGTCAGTTCTTCCGAGGAATCACCGTGTCCGAGAACGCCGAATCCGCCGAGACGGAGCGGGTATGGCTCGTCGAACGGACGTACTCCGACGACGAACAGAACATCATCATCCTCGTGTACGCGACGCCCGACGGGTCGAAGTACCTCAGGAAGGAGCGGTCGCTGACGAGTTTCGGCGACGTGCGCGACACGACGGCGGCGATAGAGGCGAAGCCCGGAAGCCTCGGCACCGTAGACGACCCGGAGCAACGCGAGCAGTACGCCGCGGAAGTCGAGCGAACCCGCGAACAGTACGGCCCCGACGACCTGATTTGATCGCCTCGGCGCGCCCGCTCGCTCACCTTTCGAACTGTACACTTGAACAATAATCCGTTGACAATTATCAAAGACCGTGACCGAGAACTGCCCTCACGGTCCATGTGATAAAGAACATGCCCGGATTTATGCGGTGAGGGTGAGTACCGTCGTGCGATGGGAGAGTTATCTGAGTTGTTCGTGCCCGAGCGAATCGCCGTGGTGGGTGCGACAGAGCGCGAAGGCTCCGTCGGTCGCGCCATCATGGAGAACCTCGTGGACGACTTCGACGGGGAGGTCGTCCCCGTCAACCCGAAGTACGACGAGGTTTTCGGTCTCCCGGCGGTTTCGGGCGTCGGCGACGCCGAGGCGGACCTCGCCGTCGTCGTCGTCCCGCCGCACATCGCGGTGGACGTCGTCGAGAACGCCGGCGAGGCGGGCGTCTCGAACGTCGTCGTCATCACCGCCGGGTTCGGCGAGACGGGGACGGAGGGCGCGACGCGGGAGCAGGAACTGACCGCCGTCGCCGAGGAGTACGACATGAACCTCGTCGGCCCGAACAGCCTCGGCATCATGTCCACGCCGAACGGCATGAACGCCACGTTCGGCCCCGAGAACGCCACGTCGGGGTCGATGTCGTTCATGAGCCAGTCGGGCGCGTTCATCACCGCGGTGCTCGACTGGGCCAACGACCAGGGAATCGGCTTCAAAGACGTCGTCTCCTTGGGTAACAAGGCCGTCTTGGACGAGGCGGACTTCGTCGATACGTGGGGCGACGACGAGGACACCGACGTCATCATCGGCTACCTCGAAGGCATCGACGCCGGACGGGCGTTCATCGACACCGCGCGCGAAGTCACGAGCGACACGCCGATCGTCCTCGTGAAGTCCGGCCGGACGGACGCCGGCGCGCAGGCCGCCTCCAGTCACACGGGCACCATCGCGGGGTCCGACGAGGCGTACGAGGCGGGCCTCGAACAGGCGGGCGTCATCCGCGCGGAGTCCGTCCAAGAACTGTTCGACGCCGCGCGCGTCCTCGAAAACCAGCCGCTCCCCGAGAACGACGACATCGCCGTCATCACGAACGCCGGCGGTCCCGGCGTGATGACCACCGACGCCGTCGGCGACTCCCGCCTCTCGATGGCGGAGTTCACCGACGAGACGCTCGATACGTTCTCTGAGACGCTCCCCGAAGAGGGGAACATCTTCAACCCCGTCGACATCGTCGGCGACGCCGACAACGAGCGGTTCCGCGAGGCTCTCGACGTGGCCCTCGCCGACGAGAACGTCGGGGCGGCCCTCGTCCTCAGTTGTCCGACGGCCGTCCTCGACTACGGGCAACTCGCCGAGGACACCGTCGAACTGCAGGAGAAACACGACAAACCCGTCGCGGCCTGCTTCATGGGCGGAGAACGCGTCGAATCCGCCGCCGAGGTGCTCACCGACGCCGGCATCCCCAACTACTTCGACCCGGCCCGCGCCGTCGGCGGCCTCGACGCCCTCTCGCGGTTCCGCGACATCAGCCGACGCGAGTACGACGACCCCGTCGAGTTCGACGTGGACCGAGAGCGCGCCCGCGAGATTCTCGAGAGCGTGAAGGGCCGCGACGACACCCGCCTCGGCGTCGAGGCGATGGACCTCTTGGACGCCTACGGCATCGAGACGCCGGAGGGCGACATCGTGGACGCGCCCGCCGACGCCCTCGAAGTCGCAGAGGGGATAGAGGGCGACGTGGTGATGAAGATAGTCAGCCCCGACATCCTCCACAAGTCCGACATCGGCGGCGTCAAAGTCGGCGTCGCAGACGAGGAGGTGTACGACGCCTACGAGGACCTCGTCACGCGGGCGCGGAACTACCAGCCCGACGCCAACATCATCGGCGTGCAGGTCCAAGAGATGGTGGACTTAGACAGCGGCGTCGAGACCATCGTCGGCATGAACAAGGACCCGCAGTTCGGACCGTTACTCATGTTCGGTCTCGGCGGCATCTTCGTCGAAGTGCTCGAAGACACGACGTTCCGCGTCGCGCCCGTCTCCGAGTCCGAAGCCACAGAGATGACCGAAGAGATAGACTCCGCGCCGCTTCTCCGCGGCGCGCGCGGCCGCGACCCCGTGGACGTAGACGGCGTCTCGGAGACCATCCAGTGCCTCTCGCAACTCGTCACGGACTTCCCGGCCATCCTCGAACTGGACATCAACCCGCTGGTCGCCACGCCCGACGGCGTGCAAGCCGTGGACGTGCGACTCACCGTCGACCCCGACCAACTGTAGACCCATGAACACGCTACTCGTCACCTCGACCCACGAAAGTACCGGCAAGACGGCCGTCACCCTCGCGCTCGGCCAACTCGCGAACGAACGCGGCCTCGACGTGGGCTACATGAAGCCCAAGGGCACGCGCCTGCAGTCGAACGTCGGCAAGACGCTCGATCAGGACCCGATGCTGGCGCGCGAGGTGCTCGACCTCGACGCCGAGATGCACCAGATGGAGCCCGTCGTCTACTCGCCGACGTTCATCGACGGGGCCATCCGCGGACAGGAGGACGGCGAGGAACTCGGCGAGATAATCGAGGAGTACTTCGGCCAACTCGCGGAGGGGAAAGACCTCATGCTCGTCGAGGGCGGCGGCGTCTGGTCCACCGGCGGCATCGTGGACCTGACGGACGTGGACGTGGCCGACCGCCTCGACGCGGGCGTCCTCCTCGTCGCCGACTACCAGAAGACGACCGACTTAGACGACGTCATCGCCGCCGCAGAGCAGTTCGGCGACCGACTGACGGGCGTCCTCTTCAACGGCGTCACGGACAGCGCCTTCGACGAACTCGAACAGGAGGTCGTCCCCTTCCTCGAAGGCCGCGACATCCCCGTCCTCGGCGTCGTCCCGCGCGAACAGGAACTCGCGGGCGTCACCGTCGAGGGACTCGCCGACGAACTCGGCGCGAACCTCGTCACCGGCGGCGAGACGGACGCCTACGTCGAACGCTTCCTCGTCGGCGCGATGGGCGGCGACGCCGCCCTGCGGTACTTCCGCCGCACGAAGGACGCCGCGGTCATCACCGGCGGCGACCGCTCCGAGATAATCACCGCGGCCCTCGAAGCGCCCGGCGTCAAGACCATCATCCTCACCGGCGGCCACCGGCCCTCCGGCGCGGTTCTCGGCAAGGCCGAATCGAAGGGCGTGCCGGTGATGATGGTCAACGGCGACACCCTCACCGTCGTGGACCGCGCGGAGGACGTCATCCGTTCGGGCCGCACCCGCGACGAACGCACGGTGGACCTGATGCGCGACCTGCTCTTCGAACACACCGACGTGGACGCACTCGTCGGCGAAGTCGCCCCCGACGAGGACGAAGAGTCCTGAACCGGCCCGAATTCCGCTTTTCCGCCGTTCACAGGGGAAGTAGTCGCTCGTTCGCCGACCGACGGGCCGTCGGTCGCCTCTCGTCCGAGTGACTGGACCGCCATCGCTCTCGGGTAGTCGACTCTCAGCCGTTGGAAGTCACCACGTGTACGGGTGACGCAACCGCGTCACCCGACGAACGATGTTCCCGGTCGAGACGTTCTTCCGAAAACCGAAACCCACGCCGATCGAACTTTTCGAGGTTATTTTTGCGCCTGGCTGTTGATCCGGGCCCCGCGCACGCGTTCGCCAACTAGACCCCTAAGCCCCGGTAGATTTATTGTCTCGTCAACTGCCATGTCTATCGTGGTTTACGAGACGGGAAACGAGACGGTCGACGACGCGGTCCGGCGGGTTCTCGACGGCGAAACCCTCGATCGGACCGATGGGCTGGCGCTTATCGCCCAACCGCCCGACGCGCTGGCCGCGGGCGCCGACATCGTACGCCGCCACTACTCGGACGGCACGGTCGACGCCTGCAGTATCGTCAACGCCAAGGCGGGCAATTGCGCCGAAGACTGTGGCTTCTGTGCGCAGTCAACCCATTTCGACACCGGAATCGACACCTACGGCTTTCTCGGGCCGGAGAAGGTGCTCGAAGCCGCGAAACGAGCCGAGGAGGACGGCGCCCAGCGGTTCGGCATCGTCGTCGCCGAGAAGGGCGTCTCGAAGGAACACCGGCCCGACGAGTGGGACGAAATCGTCGAGGCCATCCGCCTCGTCCGGGACGAAACCGATGTCGAGGTCGACGCCTCACTCGGTCTGCTGACGCAGGAAGAGGCCGACGAACTCGCCGCCGAGGGACTCAACCACTACAATCACAACATCGAGACCTCGCGGCGCTACTTCCCTGAGATCATCGGGACCCACTCCTTCGAGGACCGCCTCAAGACCCTCCGACGCGCCAAGAATGCGGGCATGGATCTCTGTGCCGGCGTCATTCTCGGCATGGGCGAATCGCCGACTGACCGGGTTGATGCCGCCATCGAACTGCAGGATATCGGCGTCTCCTCGCTGCCGGTCAACATCCTCAACCCCGTCGAAGGGACCCCCCTGGGCGATGCCGACCACGCTTCCATCTCGAAGACGGAGATCCTCAAGACCATCGCGGTCTACCGCTTCTTGCATCCCGATTCGAGGGTCCGGCTGACCGGCGGCCGCGAGGTCAACCTCGCGCCCCACGAGCAACATCTCCCGTTCGAGGCCGGGGCGGACGGCCTGCTGACCGGCGACTATCTCACGACGGAAGGCCAAGACCCCGGCGACGACATCGAGATCGTGCAGCGGGCCGGACTGGAGCCGAACCGCGAGGTCAACGAGTTCGACCCCGCCGAGGTCAAGGAACGGCACCACCAGCCGACGCCGGACACCGCCGCCGGCACCGCAACGAGTAACGCGACGAACGAACTGGACGACTGATCAGCGATTTCGACACACCATCATACCAACTATGGACGAGATCAATTTCGCAGTTCTCGGTACCGGAGGTATCGGTCGACGAGCACTCGACTACTCCACACAGAAAGACCATCTCACCCCAGTTGCGGCCTGTGACCGGCATGGCGTCGCCGTCGACCACGACGGCCTCGACGTGGACGAACTGCTGGCGGCGACGGAAGGAAATATCGCAAACGACGGCGGCACACAGACCGTCAAGCAATCGGGTTCGATGAAGGGCGTCGCCGCCTCCGCGCAGGCCGATCCCACCGAAACGCCCATCGACGATATCATCGACGTATCGGACGCCATCGACGCCGTACTCATCGCCCTGCCGAACCTCGAGCACGACTTCGTACCGAACGTCGGCGAGCGTTTCGCCGAAGCCGGCTACGAAGGCGTGCTCGTGGACGTACTCAAGCGCTCCCGCGTCATCGACATCCTCGACGCGCGCGAGGAGACCTACGAGGATTCGGGCATCACGTTCGTCTGCGGCGCGGGCGCGACCCCCGGCTTCCTGACGGGAGCGGCCGCACTCGCCGCGCAGTCCTTCGTCGAAATCGAAGAGGTCGAAATCTGGTGGGGCGTCGGCCTCAAATCGGGCTACGAGGACAACCGTGGCACCGTCCGCGAGGATATCGCCCACCTCGACGGCTACGACATCGAGACGGCCCGCAACCTCACCGACGAGGAGATCGAGGAGATCGTCGAGGAACACGATGGCCGCATCGAGTTCAACGATATGGAGCACGCCGATGACGTCCTCCTGGAACGGGCCGGCATCTGTGACGCCGAGGACGTCACCGTCGGCGGCATCCTCGACGTCCGCTCCGACGAGAAGCCGACGACGACCACCGTCAGCGTTACGGGTCGAACCTTCGACGGTGAGCGCGGGACGAACACGTTCCAACTCGACGACGTCACGAGCATGGAAGCCAACGTCAACGGCCCTGCCCTCGGTTACATGAAGGCGGGCGTTCGCCGGAACCGCGCAGGCGAGTACGGCGTCTTCGGTCCCGCTGATCTGATGCCAGGGTTCTGACGGCATGGACCACCAGCACGCCCACGGCTTCGACCTTCAAACGCGCCTCCGCGAAAGGGAACGGGCCGACCTTCGTCGGTCGTTGGACCCCATCGAGGAGGTGTCGGCGCGTGCCCGTGTCGCCGACGACTCCGCAGGCGAGACGCCGTCTTTCGACGAGGAGCGACTCGTCTTCGCGGCGAACAACTACCTCGGTTTGGCGGGCGACGAGCGCGTCGCAACGGCAGCCGCCGAGGCGGCCCGCGAGGTCGGCACCGGCGCCGGTGCCTCCCGGCTCGTCGTCGGCGACACGCCCGCCCATCGATCGCTCGAACGGCGACTGGCCGACGAGAAGGACGCCGAGCGCGCGCTGGCCTTCTCGTCGGGCTACGCCGCAAACGTCGGGACGATCACCGCGCTGGATCCCGACGTCATCTTCTCCGACGAGTTGAATCATGCCAGCATCGTCGACGGCGCGCGACTCTCGGGCGCCGACATCGTAATCTATGACCACTGCGATGCGAACGCGCTCACCGAAGCCATGGCCGACCGTGCCGAGATAGCGGAACCCGACGACTCGTGGCTCATCATCACCGACTCGGTGTTTTCGATGGACGGCGACGTGGCACCGCTGGACGCTATCTGTGAGGCTGCAACGAACTACGGCGCGTGGACGATGGTCGACGAGGCCCACGCCACGGGCGTCTACGACGGCGGTATCGTCGGCGAGCGCGGCCTGACCGACCGCGTCGACGTGCAGTTGGGAACGCTCTCGAAGGCGCTCGGGGCACAGGGCGGCTTCGTCGCCGGCGACGAGACGCTCGTCGAGCACCTGCTCAACGCCGCCCGGTCGTTCGTCTTCTCGACAGGACTGGCACCGCCGGCGGCAGCCGCGGCCGAACGCGCACTAGCGTTGGCGTCCGAACGGCGCGATGCCTTAAAAACGAACGTCGAACGCCTCCGTGAGGGCCTCGAAGCGATGGGTTACGAGGTCTGGGGTGACACCCACATCCTACCCGTCGTGGTCGGCGACCGCGAGGCTGCTCTCGCCCTGGACGACCGCCTGCGCGAGGACGGCATCGTCGCCCCGGCCATCCGGCCGCCGACGGTCCCCGAGGGCACCAGCCGGATTCGACTGGCACCGCAGGCGACCCACACGGCGGCGGACATCGACCGCTGTCTGGCCGGCTTCGAGGCCGCCGGCGAGGAGGTGGGTTTGCTGTGAGCGTCGCGGTCGTCGGAACCGATACGGGCGTCGGCAAGACAGTCGTCACGGCGGCGCTTGTCGTACGCTTGCGAGCCCAGGGGACCGACGCCCGAGCCATCAAACCCGCCCAGACCGGATTTCCGGAGGATGACGACGCCGACTACGTCCGCTGTGTTTGCGAGGACGAGGCGGCCGCCGTCCGCCTGCGAACGTACGGGGAGCCGCTGGCGCCCGCCGTTGCGGCACGGCGGGCCGACGACCCTATCGATTACGAGACGCTACTGGAGGACACCCGTGGGGCGATGGCGAACACCGACGTCGGTGTCGTGGAAGGCGCTGGCGGGCTTCGCGTCCCGCTGTCGAACGAGCCTCGACGGGAGATCGTCGACCTCGTTTCGGACCTCGACGTGCCGGCACTCGTGGTTGCACGGTCGGGGCTCGGCACCCTGAACCACACAGCGCTGACCGTCGAGGCCCTCCGCGCCCGCGACATCTCGGTCCTCGGGGTCGCGCTGAACCGCTATGAAGGTGCGTCGGTCGCCGAGCGCACCAATCCCGAGGAAGTCGAACGGATGTGTGACTGTCCGGTCTGGACGCTGTCGGAGTCGGAGTTGGAGACGCCAGAGGACGTCCGAAAACTCGCCGAAAGCCTTCCGCCGCTCCACAGACAGCTGAGGGAGTGACCCTCTCGTACGACACTACGGATTCGATTGGCCTTCGTTACCTGACGACAGCGAATCAAGCGTGTTCTCGGGAGACGGGCTAGGCGGCATCGAAAACTGCTCGACGACTCGATCCGGCACCATCAGAAGAACAAGCTAGCACAGAGGAACTGAGGCTACGAGAGCGAAAGACGACAAAATTCACCTGTACGAGGCGTGAGCGTGGGAAGAGGACGCCCCGGAAGACGGTCCAGACGGCCTCCGGGAACCGCCGTTATTCGGGTGAATTCGGACGGAAGGACCGCCTATTATATCCCTCCGAGGGAGAGAACGGTGAACGATGAGTCAAAAGAGACATTCTTCGAACCACGACTCGAACGACTCGGAGACGACGCACCTCCGGCGGCGACGCCTCTTGACGATCGGAACGGGCGTCGGCGCGACGTTCCTCGCCGGATGTACGTCACAGACGCCGGCGTCCGGCGGCGACGGCGACACCGCGACGGCGACGGACGCGGACACGCCGTCGGAGACGACGAGCGACGACGAGACGACCGAAGAGACGACCCCCGAGGCCGGCGCGTTCAGACTGCTGATCAGCGACCGACCGGCGGCGATAGACGACTTCGAGGAACTCAACGTGTCGTTCGACCGCGCCCGAATCTTCCGCGCCAAGGGCGACTGGGAAAAAACGGAAGACGACGACGGTGAGGAAACGGAGGGCGACGAAGACGATTCGACGACGACCGACGCCGGAACGACCGGAACGGCGACGGGAACTGCCACCGGAACGGCGAACGAGACGACGACAGCAACCGCAACACAGACAACCGAGACGGCGACAACGACCGAAACGCCGACTCCGACTGAGACGGCGACGGAATCGGAGGACAGCGAACCGAAGGAAGGCGGCGATTCGGAGGGCGAACGCGGCTTCTTCGTCGTCGACCTCGGCGGCGCGACGGTCGACCTGACGCAGGTCGTCGGCGAGAAGGCGATGGGCGTCTTCGACGGCGAGTTGGAAGCCGGCCGGTACGCCAAGATCGAACTCCACGCCGCCGACGTGGAGGGAATCGTGGACGGCGAGGCGGTCGACGTCAAGATACCGAGCGGAAAACTCCAACTCACGAAGCCCTTCGAGGTCGTCCCGGGCGAGACGCTCAGTTTCGTCTTCGACATCAACGTCGTGAAGAAGGGTCGATCGGACGCCTACAACCTCCTCCCCGTCATCTCCGAGAGCGGCGTCGCCGGCCGCGACGTCGAGGTCGAGGAGGTCGGACGCGAAAACGGCGGCGACGCGACGACGACGGCGACCGGAACCGACGACTGAGACGAGGGCTCCCGGTACGAACCCGCTCTTCCACCGTCACCCGCGGACGGAAGGACGCCGGCCCAACGCTTATTCGCGTTCCAACCGTCTGTCTATCGATGAGCCTGTTCGAGAAAGCCGGGCGGAAGTTCGAGGAGACGAAACGCTCGTTCGTGGGCGGGGCGGACGCCGAGGACGGCCCCGACTACGTCTGTCGCTCCTGCGAGCGAGCCGTGAACGAGAACTACGACCACTGCCCGCACTGCGGCGACGCGGCGGTCGAACCGGTCGAGTGACGCCGTCGGGGATTGCCCGCGGCCGGCCTCAGCACTCCCACCCGCGGTCGGTGCGGTTCAACCGCTCGCACCCCTCCTCGGTGACGACGACCAACTCCTCTATCCTGACGCCGAACTCCTCGGGCAGGTAGACGCCGGGTTCGACGCTGAACACCATCCCCGGTTCGAGTTCTCGACCGTTTCCTTCGACGATGTACGGTTCCTCGTGGACGTCGAGTCCGACGCCGTGGCCCGTCCGGTGGACGAACCGGTCGCCGTAGCCCGCCGCCTCGATGACCTCGCGGGCGGCGCGGTCCACGGACTCCGCGGCGACGCCGGGTTCGACCGCCTCGATACCCGCCGCCAACGCCTCCTCGACGACGGCGTGGACCTCCGCGAACGTCTCCGAAGGGTCGCCGTCGAAGACGACGGTCCGCGTCTGGTCGCTCGGGTACTCCCCGACGCGCGTCCCGAAGTCGAGGACCACCGGGTCGCCCGCGCGTATCTCCCTGTCGCCGTGGGCGTGGTGCGGCATCGCGCCGTTCGGTCCCGACCCGACGATGGTCTCGAAGGAGACGCCCTCCCCGCCCGCCTCCGCCAACAGTCGCTCTATCTCGCGGGCGAGTTCGCTTTCGGTCAGTCCGACGGCGTCCGAACCCATCTCGCGGACCGACGCCATCGCCTCGTCCGCCGCGGCGGCGGCCCGACGCAAGGCGTCGAGTTCCGCCTCGTCCTTCCGCACTCGGAGGTCAGACAGCACGTCGCTCGCCAGTCCGAACGTCGCCTCCGGGAGCACCGCCCGCAGGTCGTGGGTGAAGCGCGCCCACATCGTGTCGTCGACGAGGACGCGCGGCGCGGGGGGCAAATCGAGGTCCGAGACGACGGACTCGACGGCGGCGCGCGGGTCGTCGTCGTCGGCCCACGTCCGCACGTCTTCGACCCACGACTCCGCGCGGACCTGTTTCCCGTACAGTTCCGGGACGAGGAACGTCGGGTCGCCCTCGGCGGGCAGGAAAAAGAGGAGATGTCGCTCGCCGGGGTCCTCCGCGAACCCCGAGAGGTAAAACAGGTTCCGACTGGGGAAGCAGACGAGCACGTCCGCATCGCCGTCCGAGAGGGCCGCCTGCGCGTCGCGCGTCCGCCGTTCGAAGGCAGTTGGCATAGCACCGCTTCCGCGTCGCGGGACAAATACCTGCGGGGACCGGGGAACGTCGCTTCGACCCCCCGCCGACAGGTGATTTTATCCCGGTCCGATGTTCACCTCCCCCACATGTCGTGGAACGCAGTCGACGCCCTCTCGGACGCCCGCGCGGCGACGCAGTCGCTCCTCCTCCCGTTCGACCTCGGGACGTGGGCGAAGCTTTCGCTCGTCGTCTTCTTCGTCGGCACCGGGACCAACGCCTCGATGACCGCGAACGGGTCGGGGTCCTCCGGCGGCAACGTCGCCTCGACGTCCGATTTCGACCTCGGGACGTTCTCGCCGGACGAGTTGGTCGCGTCGGTCGATCTGGCGTCGCTCCTCGTCGGCCTCCTCGCCGTTTTCGTCCTTCTGTATCTCCTCTACTCGTTTCTCGGCTCGGTCTTCGAGTTCGTCTTCGTGGACAACGTCACGTCCCCCCGCGTGCGCCTCCGCGGTCCGTTTCGGAGGCACCTCCTCGACGGGATACGACTGTTCGCGTTCGAGTCCGTCCTCGGTGCCGCCGCACTCTCGCTCATCGCCGTCCCCGTCGCGATGGTCCTCTTGGGTGCCGTCCCCCTCGGTTCGGGGGCACTGTTCGCCCTCATTCCTCTCGTCCTCCTCGGCGTCCTCGCCGCCGTCGTCGTCGCCTTCGTCCTCGGGTTGACCCGCGACTTCGTCGTTCCGACGATGCTCGTCGAGGACCGCGGCGTCCTCTCGGGGTGGCGGCGCGTCCTCCCGACGATGCGCGCCGAGTGGAAGGAGTTCGCCCTCTACGTCGTCCTCCGAATCGCGCTCAACGTCCTCTCGGGGGCGCTTCTTTCGGTCGCCCTCGGCCTCGTCGCCCTCGTCGTCGCGGTGCCGTTCGTCCTCGTCGGCGGCGTCATCTGGACAGCGTTCTCCCCGTTCGCCGTCGCCCTGACGCCCGGGACGGTTCTCCTCGGCGCTCTCGTCGGTCTGTACGTCGCCTGCCTCACTGTCGCGGGCCTGTTCGTCACCGTTCCGGTCGCCGCGTACTTCCGGTACTACTCGCTGTACTTCCTCGCGCGCGCCGATTCCGAACTCGCACTCGTGGACCGACCCGACGCGCCGGAGCGACCGGCGGAGGGCGGACCGGACGCGGGACCCACCGACGCGGACGCCGACAGGCTCTGAGTAAGCCGCCCTTACTCCGTTCTCCCCTCCGACCCCGACGCGTCGAGACGGTCGAAATCGACGGTAACCGCCGATTAACTATGTGATATACACCACGTAGAGAATGTATGTCATTCGAATGGGTGTCGTACTTCGAGTGCGCGACGTGCGGCGAACTCGCCAGGGCCGACGCGGTCGAATACGACCCGCTCGGCTACTCGGTCTGTCCGCTCTGCGGGGAGCGGAGCGGACCGCTGGCGTCCGTCGAATCCGACCCTCGGGCGGCCGAGGCCGCCGAGTGACGGCGGGTCGAAGGCGAGAGAGGGAAGCACTTGTACCGGGCGCGTCCACACGAGGCGTATGGGTTGGAGCGAGGTCAGAGCGGACGAGCGAATCACCGAGTGGGAACGCGACGACGGGTACGTGACGGTACGGGTCCGCAGGCGACCCGACGAGACGTGGGCCGTCCGACTCGACCAACTGTATCAGGACTCCGAGGAGCGACGGTACCGGCGGGAACGGGCCGACTCCGAGGCGGCGGCGCGGGAACTCGCAGAGGAGTGGATGGCGGAGTTCGACGACGAGGCGTAGTCAGGACTGCTGGAGGCGGTGCGTCGTCTCCACCAACGGGTGACGCGCGTAGTCCACCACCTCGATGTCGTCGATGGACTCTAACCCCTCCTTCTCGGCGGTTCGCTGCATGCCGAGTTCGACTGGGTCGTCGAGGACGATGACGTAGGCGTCCATCTCCTCGACGCCGACCCTGTCTGCGGCCATCACCCGGTGGTGGCCGTCAGCGAGGAGCAACGTCCCCTGATTGTCGATGACGACGAGGGGTTCGGCTAGTCCGCGTTCGAGTTCGTACTTTCGGCCCTCGAGTTCGTCGGCGTACACTCGACCTTGCGTCGGGATGAGCTTCGACAGTTCGACCGTCTGCCGTTCCTCGTGGACGTGTATCTCGTGTATCTGTTCGAGCGTCCGCATCAGCTTCCCGACCTTCTCGGGCGTCGCGCGCTCTATCTGCGAGCGGATGACGTCCGTGTTCGAGATGATGCCGACGAGGTTGCTCGCGTCGTCCACGACGGGGAGTTTCTGGATGCC
This sequence comes from Halopelagius longus, assembly GCF_900100875.1. Lineage (NCBI taxonomy): Archaea > Methanobacteriati > Methanobacteriota > Halobacteria > Halobacteriales > Haloferacaceae > Halopelagius > Halopelagius longus. Next base: position 677,676 of record NZ_FNKQ01000002.1, read on the forward strand.
CGACCGGAGGATGACGCGCGCGGCGTCGGTCACCTTCATCTCCGGGTGCGCGACGATGATGTTCTCCGTCATGACCGTGAAGATGGGCGCTTCGTCGTCCTCCAAGAGGAGGTCCCGGGCGGTGACGAACCCCTCGACGCGCCGCCCCTCGCAGACCGGGAAGCCGTTGTGGCCGTCGCTCTCGACGATGCGACGGGCGACGTCGGCGACCGAATCCGTCGGTGACACGGTCTGTACTTCGCGCGTCATGTACTCCTCGACGGTCGCCTTTCCAATCATCGTCGGAGATACGAGGGTGCCGACCAAAAGGGTGACTCCGACGCGTCCCCGCGCCGTCGTCACTCGGCCGTCACTCGGCCGTCAGCCCGCGTTCACCACTCGTCCATCGGGAACTCGAAGGTGAGGTCGGTGCCGTCGTCGTCGGCCGTGAGCATCATCGTCGCGTCCTCAAGCGTTTCGAAGAACCGGCCGGCGATGACCTCCGCGACGACGCGTTCGAGCGACTCCCGGGAGTCTTCGCCCACGTCCGCGAGGATGCCGAGCGGAATCTGCGCGCCCGCCATGTCGGCGTGCCCGCCGGCGCTCCCGATGGGGCTGAGCGCGTCTCTGAGCGTCTCTCCGAGGTCCACCTCCGTCCCGCGGGCGCGCCCCGAGACGTACACCGTGCCGTCCATGAAGCCGTACACGATGGCTATCTTCACGCCGTCCATGCCGAGCAGGCGGTCGGCCGCCTGCGCGAGGGCGTCTCGGTCACGTATCTCGCCGACGTTCGTCGCCAACGCCTCCCCGCGCACGTCGCGGTTGCGGACGGCGCGGGCGATGGTCTCGAGCACCTCGGAACTCATGCTCGGCGATTCGACGCGTTGGAGCAACGAGAGGTCCGCGGCGGGGAGGCAGAACGCCGCCGCCTCGAAGTCCGCGGACGACACCTCCCGCGTGAAGTCCTTCGTGTCCACGCGGATGCCGAACAGGAGCGCCGTCGCCACCGTCTCGCCGGGGTCGATGTTCAACCGACGGAGGTAGTCGACCAAGAGCGTGCTCGTCGAACCCATGTCGCGGCGCAGGTCGAGGAACCGCGCTTCGACCGGCGCGCGCGGCGGGTGGTGGTCGATGACGATATCGACGTTCACCTCCGGCGAGAGGCCGTCGTTGACCCCCGGCCGGGAGTGGTCCACGAGGGCGACGCCGTCGTACGCCTCGACGGTCGCCTCCGAGTCCAGTTCCAGCAGGTCGAGGTCGAGCAGGTTGACGAACGCGCGGTTCTCCTGGTGGGATATCTCCCCGAAGTAACAGGGGTCTGCGGGCACGTCCACCGACTCCGCGATGCGACAGAGCGCGATGGCGCTCGCTATCGCGTCCGGGTCGGGGTTGTCGTGCATCACGACCGCGAGGCGGCCGTCGATGCTCCGGAGGACGCGGTACAGTCGGTGGAGGCGGTCCGCGGACTGCCCGCCGGCGAGGTCGATGAGTCGGTTGAAAAGCGCCGCTCGGCCGTCTATCGTGCGGTCTACGAGCGACGTGAGCGTCTCTCGGACGTCGTGGTCGGCGTCCTGTCCGAGGTAACCGACGACGTAGGCGTCGGGGAACTTCTCGCGGACGAGGCGCGCGGCGTCGACGTTCGTCGCGGCGTCGTCGCTGGCGACGAACACCACGTCGGCGTGGTCGGGGTACGCCTCCTCGTCGTCGGGCGCGCGTCTGTCGGCGTCGACGCCCTCCTCGCGGAAGGAGTCTACGACCCCCCCGCGCCGCGAGAGGACGGTGAGTTCGCCCGGCCACTCGGCCATCCGTTCTATGGACCGGCGCGCGGCCGTCCCGCACCCGAGGACCAACCGCCGTGTCATGGCCGAAACGTCAGTCTCTGGCGGGAAAACCCTACCGTCACGGATGCGGCCGCCCCCGATTTCACCCCGGCGGCGACGCAGTCGATCCGTCGATGGAGTTATACCTCGTCCACATGTGGTACGTCATGTCATGGACGCCGACCCCGACCTCGTTGGGACGGAGTTCGAAGAGTCACTCGAAGCGGCCTGCCGGACGGCAGTCGGCGATAGTCTCCGCAGCATCACCTACTTCACACCCGAGCAGTTCACGCAAGTGTACCTCCGGTCTGACCTCGACTCGGACGCCGACTTGGCGGGCTTCGTCGAGCACGAAACCGACGGCTTTCGAGCGAAGCGAGCGTACCGAGGCTCCGAACTCGGCGACTACGAGTTCTCCATCCGGGCGTTCGAGAACGGCTACCTCACCCGCGTCACCGCCGGCGGGCACGGCGTGTTCGTCACGACGGACGGACTGACGATGCGCCGGTCCGAGGAGGTGGCGACGGCGCTACAGGAGGTTCTCACGGAGCGAGAGGTGGCGTCTACCGCGTAGCGGCTTTCGCCCCGACCGACTCCGACGCGAACGCGAACGCCAGCGGCGGCTCTCGCGGTCGGTTTGCGTCCGCGAAGAGAAAGAAACGGAGGTGAGTCGCCGAACCGAAACGGCCCCTCAGAAGAGGGCCGCGGCGACGGTTTGGGCCGTCTCGATGACGGGCGCGAACGCCGGCAGCAACAGGAGCGTGCCGACGGCCGCGAAGATGACGGCCGTGTAGAGGCCGACCGGACTCGTGTCCAGTTCGAGCCCCTCCTTGGGGTCCTCTATCCACATCGCCTTGACGACGCGACTGTAGTAGAACAGCGACAGCGTGCTGTTTATCGCGCCGAAGGCGGCGAGCCACCAGAACCCGGCCTCGATGGCCGAGTAGAAGAGGGCGTACTTCGAGAGGAAGCCGCCGAACGGCGGGAGGCCCGCGAGGCTGAACATGAACACGGTCATGGCGACGCAGGCCATCGGCGCGCGCGTCGCGAGGCCGTTGTAGTCCTCGAACGTGCGGCCGACGCCCCAGCGTTCCACCATCGCGATGAACAGGAACGCGCCGGTGTTCATGAAGCCGTAGACCATCAGGTGCGCCATCGACGCGCCGAGGACGTCCGCGTTCGGCCCGCCGACGGAGAGCGCCGCGAGACCGATGAGCGCGTAGCCCGCGTGTCCGATGGAGGAGTACGCGAGCATCCGCTTTACGTTCTCTTGGGTCGCCGCGGCGAAGTTACCGAGCGTCATCGTGACGACGGCGAGAATCTGGAAGACGAGCACCCAGTCGAGTCCCGCGGGCAGTTGCCCGAGGGGGAACGCCACGAGGAAGACGCGGAAGGCGACGGCGAAGCCGGCCGCCTTCGACGCCGACGAGAGGAACGCCGAGATGGGCGCGGGCGCTCCCTCGTACGCCTCGGGCGCCCAGAAGTGGAAGGGCACGGAGGCCGTCTTGTAGGAGAACCCGCCGACGAGCATCAGCACGCCGATGCCGAGCACGCCGATCATCTGCGTGTCGCCGATCGAGGAGGCGATTTCGGCGAGCAGCAGCGACCCCGTCGCCGCGTAGACGAGGCTGATGCCGAAGACGAACACCGCAGAGGAGAGCGCGCCGATGAGGAAGTACTTCAGACCCGCCTCGATGCTCCCGCGGTCCGTCTTCAGGAACGCCACGAGGGCGAAGGAGGGGAGCGAGGCGAGTTCGAGGCTGACGAACACCGTCGCAAGCGAGTTCGCCATCGACATCAGCGTCATGCCGGTGGCGGCGAACATCACGAGCGAGTAGTACTCGCCGCGCGTCGTCTGCGCTTCGAGGTAGTCGTAGCTCGCGACGGAGACCATCGCGGCGACGACGGTGAAGATGAGCGTGAAGAACAGGCTCATCCCGTCGACGACTATCGCGTCGCCGTAGAGCGATATCGCGCCGCCCGTGGCGGGCTGTCCCGTCCCGGCGACGAGGAACCAGCCCGCGACGGCGAACGCCAACAGCGACCCCGCGGCCGAGACGCCGGCGAGCACGGCGTTGCTCACGCCCTCGCGGGCGGTGTGGATACTGTCGATGAGGAGCAGGACGAGCCCCGTCAGCGCCAAGATGAGCGCCGGAGCCGTCGCCGCCCAGTTCGGGAGCGTGCTCTGAAGCGCGAGTGCGCTCGCGGACATCAGACGCCACCTCCCGTCTCGAGGATCGGATTAACCGCTTGTTGAATCATCTCGAAGAAGATGTCCGGCGCCACGCCGAGTGCGATGACGAGCACGAGAAGCACCGCGAGCGGCGCCACGTCGTGGAACGCCGCCTCGGTCACCTCGTAGTCGCCGTCGAACCGGAACGGCCCGAACAGCGTGCGCTGCATCGCGAACAGCAGGTAACCCGCGACGATGACGATGCCGAACATCGCCGCCGCCGTGAACAGCGGCATCGCGTCGTGGACCGTCGACTGGAAGGAGCCCTGGAAGATGAAGAACTCCGCGGCGAAGCCGGCCATCAGCGGCAGGCCCATGTAGCCGAACGCGCCGGCCACGAAGATGCCCGAGGTGACGGGCATCCGGTCCGCCATGCCGGACATGTCGCCCACCATGCGCGTGTGCGTGGTGTTGTAGATGACGCCGACGGCCATGAACATCAGACCGGAGATGAGGCCGTGAGCGACCATCTGGAACGTCGCGCCGCCGACGCCGTACGTCGTGTACGCGACGAGTCCGAGGATGACGTACCCCATCGACGACACCGACGAGTAGGCGACGATGCGCTTGAGGTCCTGCTGGGCCAGCGCCAGTATCGCGCCGTAGATGACGCTGACGACGGCGATGACCGCGATGGGAACGACGAGCGCCTGCGCCACGTCCGGCATCATCGTGAAGTTAAACCGGAGCAGGGCGTACGTCCCCATCTTCAGGAGGACGCCCGCCAGCATCACGGACACCGGCGTCGGCGCTTCGACGTGAGCGTCCGGGAGCCACGTGTGAAGCGGGGCGACGGGCACCTTCACCGCGAAGCCGAGGAACATCGCCACGAAGGCGACGAGTTTCAGCGTCGCGGCGTCGAGCGCGCCGTAGCCGCCGAGTTCGCCGGCCCGCAACGCCTGCGATATCTCGGGTAAGCCGAGCGAACTGACGGAGTCGCCCAGCCCGAACACGAGGGCGATGAAGCCGATGAACATCACGAGCGACGCGATGTTCGTGTAGACGAAGAACTTGATAGCGGCGTACTTCCGGCGCGGACCGCCCCAGACGCCGATGAGGAAGTACATCGGCACGAGGACGGCCTCCCAGAAGATGAACCACACGAAGAAGTCCAGCGCCGTGAACACGCCCAGCAGGTTCGCCTCCATGAACAGCATGAGGCCGTAGAACTGCGACTGCCGGGACGTGATGGGCGTCCACGCGCTGACTATCGCCAGCGTCGTGAGTATCGTCGTGAGGACGACCAGCGGCAGGCTGATGCCGTCGACGCCGACGTACCAGTTCAGGTCGAGTCCGCCCAGCGTGAGCCAAGTGAACTGTGTCTCGAACGCGATGGAACCGCCCAGGAGGGCGTTTCCGGTCGCGTCGAACTGTGACCACATGTAGAGGCTCCCGACGACCGGGAGCAGACTGAGCACGGCCGCCAACTCGCCGGCGTGTTGCCGCGGCGCGACGAACACGACCAGCGCGGAGACGAACGTGACTGCGATGAGCGCTTCGATTATCATACGAACCACCCTCCGATGATGCCGAATCCGAGAAGCAACGCCGTCAGACCCAAGGTGAGGAGCGCGGCGTAGTTGCTCACGACACCCGTCTGAATCCGACGGACGCGACTACCCGAGAGCAGGCTGACGCTGGAGACGCCGTTGACGACGCCGTCGACGACGCCGTTGTCGAACTTGTCCGCGGCGCGCGAAAGCGGTTGCACGACGCCGGTGGCCAGCCAGACCTGGTACTCGTCTTGGTAGTAGTTGTTGTACAGCGCCGTCTTGATGCCGCCGAGCTTGTCGGTGTGTTCCGTCGGCTCGGGGTCGTTGTACAGGAAGAACGCCAGCCCCGCGCCCGCGAGGGCGAGGGCCAGCGAGACGGCACCCGAGACGAGGGCGTCGAAGCCCGCCGCGTGGATGCCGGCGCCGAAGTCCGATTCGAGGACTTCGAGGTAGTGGTGGGCCGTCAGCCCGCTGAACCCGTGGTCGAGCCAGTCGTGGAGGAACGTCAGGTGCATGCCCGTCAGTTCCTCGACCGGCACCATGTTCACGAAGCCGATGACAGCGGCGAGGACGCCCAGCACCGCCAGCGGGAACTTGACGTTCCAGCCGACGCCGTGGGGGTTCCGCGCCGTCTCGGTCCGCGGCTCACCGTGGAAGGTGAGCATCACCATGCGGAACGTGTAGAAGCCGGTGAAGAACACGGCGAGCAGGCCGAAGGCGTACGCGACGAGAAGCACCGTCCCGAGGCCGCCCTCGGTTCCGAGCCCGTGGTTGAGCGCCTCGAACAGCACCTCGTCTTTCGACCAGAAGCCCGAGAACGGGAAGATGCCGGCGAGCGCGAGCGACCCCGAGAGGAACGTCCAGTAGGTCACGGGCATCCGCTCTTTGAGACCGCCCATGTCCCACATGTTCTCGTTGTGGTGCATCGCGATGATGACCGACCCCGCGCCGAGGAACAGGAGCGCCTTGAAGAAGGCGTGGGTGAGCAGGTGGAACGTCGCGGCGACGTACCCGCCCGCGCCCAGCGCGAGCATCATGTACCCGTACTGCGAGATGGTCGAGTACGCCAGCACCTGCTTTATCTCCTGCTTGACGACGCCCATCGTCGCGGCGAAGAGGGCGGTGAAGCCCCCGACCAGAGCGATGATGGCGAGCGCCGTCGGCGAGAGCGCGTAGAAGCCGTACATCCGCGCGACGAGGTACACCCCGGCGGCGACCATCGTCGCGGCGTGGATGAGCGCGGAGACGGGCGTCGGACCCTCCATGGCGTCCGGGAGCCACGTGTGGAGGGGGAACTGCGCGGACTTCCCGACGACGCCGCCGAGAATCAGCAGTCCGACGACGGTGAACCACGTCTGCGGCGCGAAGCCGAACGTGTTGATTCCCTCCGCGGCGCCGGACGCGAGCGCTTCCTCCGCGAGCGCCGGGAACGACTCCGCCCCGGAGAACTGCGCGGTGCCGAACGTCGCGAACACCGCGACGACGCCGACGAGGAAGAAGTAGTCACCGAAGCGGGTGACGAGGAACGCCTTCTTCGCGGCGCTCGGCGGTCCCCGCTCGCGGAACCAGAAGCCGATGAGGAGGAACGAACAGAGGCCCACGAGCTCGAAGAACATGAACGCCATGAGCAGGTTGTCGGCGACGACGAACCCGAGCATGGAGGCGGTGAACAGGCCGAGCCCGGCGTAGTAGCGCGGGAGGCCGACCTCGCCCTCGTCGTTCATGTATCCGAGGCTGAAGATGTGGACCAGGAAGGCGATGAGCGTCACGATGACGAGCATCATCGCCGACAGCGGGTCGATGAGGATACCGAACGTGAGCGTCAGCGCGTCCTGTGCGCCGGTGGCCCACGTGTAGATGGTCGTGTCGATCGTCTGTCCCTGACTGACGGCGAAGAACGTCGCCAGCGACAGTACGAGCGAACCCGCAGTCGCGGCGATGCCCGCCAGCGCGCCGCCCTTCGGCAGGCGGTTGCCGAGGAAGAGGGCGACCAGGAACGAGACGAACGGCAACAAGACGATCGCCGGTGTGAAGTCGAGTATTCCTGCCATGTTACCACCTCATCGTCGTTGCTTCGGTCACGTCGACGCCGTCGAAGTTGCGGTAGAGGACGAGCACGATGCCCAGTCCGATCGCGACTTCGGCGGCGGCGAGCGCCATCGTGAACAGCGCGAACGTCTGTCCCGTGACGTTCCCCCAGACGAAGGAGAACGCGACGAGGTTGATGTTCGCGGCGTTCAACATCAGTTCGACCGACATCAACAGCAGCAGCGCGTTGCGCCGCGTGAGGATGCCGAACAGGCCGATACAGAACATCGCGGCCGACAGGAGGAGGTAGTACTGCGGCGGGACCATCAGTCCTCCCCCTCCCCGTCGTCGAAGAGCGCTCGTTTTATCTTTCGGCCGCCGTCGGCCAGAAGCACCGTCTCGGCCTGTCCTTCGTCACCCTCGTGCTTCGCGAGGTGGAGTGCGCCGTCGAGAGCCACGTCGAGCGTTATCGCCATGACGATGAACGCGACGAGGAAGCTCTCTCCCGGCACCTGTCCGAACCCGAGGTTGAACATCGCGTAGCCGATGCTGGCCGTGATGTTCACGTCGCCGAACCCCTGCGGTTGCGGGAACGCCGACGTGAGGAACGCGGCGGCCATCACGACGAACAGTCCGACTGCGGCCAGACCGGGTATCAGGTGCGACCCGAGCTTCAGTTCCGGTTTGGTTGTCATGTGCTACTCACCTCCGCTTCTGTTCGCGTCAGCATCACGGCGAACGTGATGAGTATGAGGACCCCGCCCACGTAGACGAGAATCTGCATGGCTGCAAGGAACTCCGCTTGCAGCATCACGTAATGCACCGCGACGCTCAGGAGCGCGCCCCCCAGCAAGAGTGCGGAGTGCCAGATGTCCCGCACGAGGACGACGCCCAGGCTGCAGCCCACGGTAACGAGGGCGAACAGCGCGAACGCGATGGTTTCATAAACCATTGTTTGTGTCTCCTTGAGGAATCCTTTTGTAGATTTCGAGAACGTCCGAACGGGGAACCGAGCCGGTTCGTCCGCGGACGTCTACGTTCGGTGAAGCGACCTCGCGGTCACCTCACTGGTAGTCGACTTCGCCCTCTCCCTCGCCGATCCACGCGTCGCGGTCGGGATTCCGGGAGTTGAGTGGGTCGATGTCCTTGTACCACGGGACGTTCTTCAGCTGCTCTTTGTTGTACACGAAGTCGTCCTTCGTGTCCGCGGTGAACTCGAAGTTCTGCGTGAGCAGGATGGCGTCTACGGGGCAGACCTCCTCGCACAGTCGGCAGTAGATGCACTGCCCGATGTGGAGGTTGTACTGCTCCCCGTTGCGCTGTTCGTCCTGAATTATCTGGATCGTGTCGTTCGGACAGACGTTCTCGCACTGGCGGCACCAGATACAGCGCTCTTGGCTGAACTTGTGCACGCCGCGGAAGCGCGGACTCACTTCGGGCGCGACGTCCGGGTACTCGACCGTGAACGTCTTGCCGTCCAATGCGTGCTTCATCGTCGTCGCCATGCCTTTCAGTATTCCAATCATGCGATCACCCCCACGATTATGGCCGTGAGAACCAGGTTGGCGAAGGAGAGCACGAGCATCCCCTTCCAACCGACTTCGATGAGCTGGTCGATGCGGAGGCGCGGAATCGCCGACCGCGCCCACTGCGTGAACAGGAAGAACGCCCAGATCTTGATGATGAACCAGACGATGCCCGGCAGGACCGGCCCCGCGGGACCGCCGAGGAACAGCAGCGCGACGAGCGCGCCGCCGAGGAAGATGTGGATGAACTCCCCGAGGTAGATGAGGACGAAGTAAACCGAGGAGTACTCCGTCTGGTACCCGGCGACGATTTCGGTCGGCGCCTCCGGAATGTCGAACGGGTTCCGTCCGATTTCGGCGAGGTTCGCCAGCATGAACAGCGCGAACGCGAACGGGTTGACGAACGCGAACCACTGCGGAATCGTCACGCCGGCGACGGTGAGAAGCGGTTCGGCCTGCACCGCGACGACTTCGCTCGGTCGCAGCGTGCCGGTGAAGATGATCACCGACGCCGCCGTGACGATGAGCGGAATCTCGTACGCGATGTTCTGCGCGACGGCGCGGAGGCCGCCGAGGAGCGAGTACTTGTTGTTCGAGGCGTATCCGCACATCACGAGGCCGAGCGACGCGATGGAGGAGGCGGCGAACGCGAACACGACGCCCGTCTCGGGGTCGGCCAGTTGGATGCCGCTCCCCATCGGGATGACCGCAAAGCCCAGAAGTGCGGAGAAGGGGACGATAAGCGGCCCGAGGTCCCACGCCGGACGGTCGACTCCCTCGGGGACGATGAGCTCCTTCGACAGCAGACGGACGGCGTCCGCGACGATGATGAGCAGGCCGAACGGCCCGATGCGGTTGACCGCGATGCGGTCCGTGAACGCCGCGGTTATCTTCCGCTTTGCCCACGGTCCGGCGACGGCCGTCATCGCGAGCATGATGTTGGCGATGAGGAACGCCCCGATGAGTCCGCCGACGATGTCGCCGACGATGCCGGAGAGTCCGAGCAGGTTCGCTATCGTCTCCGGCAGGAGAACGGGGTCGTTCCCGCCGCCCCCACCGCTCTGGAGGAGGACCGTCGCGGACATCAGCGGTCCACCTCGCCGAGGATGATGTCGAGGCTACCGAGGCTGGCGATCATGTCCGGGATGTACTCGCCGTTGGACATCTCCGGCAGCGTCTGGAGGTTCGAGAAGCACGGACTGCGAATCTTGAACCGCGCCGGCTTCTCGGTGCCGTCCGCGCGCATGTAGATGCCGAGTTCGCCCTTCGCGCCCTCGACGGCGCGGTATATCTCCGTGTCGTCGTCCGGGCGGAGCGTCCGCGGGACGTTCGACTGGATGTCGCGCTCGTCTTCGGGCCAGTCTTCGAGCAGGTCGACGCACTGCTCGATTATCTTCGCTGACTGCTCGACTTCGCGCATGCGCACGAGGAGGCGCGAGAAGTTGTCGCCGCCTTCTTCGGTGACGACGTCCCACTCGAGTTCCTCGTAGTAGCCGTAGGGGTCGTCGCGGCGCAGGTCGTAATCGACGCCCGACCCGCGCGCGACGGGACCGGTCGCGCCGTAGGACTTCGCGACGTCCTCGGGGAGGACGCCCGTCCCTACCGTCCGAGTCTGCAGAATCTCGTTCGAGGTGATGAGGTCGTGGTACTCCTCCAGCGCCGTCGGCAGGTCGTCGAGGAAGTCCCGAATCTTCCCGAAGAACTCCTCGCGGGGTTCGGGGAGGTCCCAGACGACGCCGCCGAGGCGGAAGTAGTTGAACATCATCCGCTGGCCGGTGAGGTCCTCTAAGATGTTCTGGACCTTCTCGCGGTCCCGCATCGCGTACATGAAGATCGCGGTGAAGTCGCCGTAGATGTCCAACGCGAACGTCCCCACCGCGAGCATGTGAGAGGCGATGCGGCACAGTTCCGCGCTCATCGTCCGGATGACCTGCGCGTACTCCGGCACGTCGATGTCCGCGAGGTCCTCCGCGGCGCGCGCGTACGCCCACTCGTTGAGCAGTCCGGCCGAGGCGTAGTCCCACCGGTCCGGGTACGGCATAATCTGGTGCCGGTAGGTCCCGTTCTGGCAGAGTTGCTCCTCGCAGCGGTGGAGGTAGCCGATGTCGGGTTCGACGTCGGCTATCTGCTCGCCGTCGAGGACCGTCTTCACGTGGAGGACGCCGTGGGTCGCCGGGTGGTGCGGCCCGACGTTGATGTACATCGTGTTGCCGTCCTCGTCCCGGTGGTCCTCCTGCAACGGGTTCGCGTGCTCTTTGAGCGTGACTATCTGCGGCCGGTCCTGGTCGTAGTCCATCGACAGGGGGTGGCCCTGCCACGTCTCCGGGAGGAGGATGCGACGCAGGTCCGGGTGGTCGTCGTACTCGATGCCGACGAGGTCGTACGCCTCCCGTTCGTGCCAGTCGGCCGTCCGGTAGACGGGTTCGGCGGACTGACTCCGCGGGTCGTCCTTCGAGGTGGGTACGACGACGCTGACCTCCCGCGTCCGGTCGTCGTAGCTCGTGAGGTGGTAGATAGACTCGTAGCGGTCCTCGTACTCCTCGGCGGTGACGCAGGAGAGGTGGTCGAAGTCCGCCTCGTCGCGGAGTTTGAACAGCGCCTCCTGTACGTCGTCCGGGCGGACGACGAGTCCGGGCGCGTTCACGTGTTCCTCGCGACCGATGACGAGGTCGCCGAGCAGGTCGGCGAGCTCGTCGCCCGTCGTCGGAACGGCCGAGACGCTCTCGGGAGTCTGCTGTCGTTCCAGGCTCATGGTGAATCAGCCCAGTTGTATCTCATGATGAGTTCGTCTTCGTCGATCTGTTCGGCGAGCTTGTCGACGATCTCGTCGCGCTGGAGGTCGCCGAACTGTTCGAGCTCGTACGGCTTCACCGTCACCGGCGAGGACTCGCCGTTGGCGATGCGCTCTTGGAGTTTGACGACGCCGTAGACGAGCGCTTCGGGGCGCGGCGGGCATCCCGGAACGTGGATGTCCACGGGGATGACCTCTTCGGCCCCCTTGATGACGTTGTAGCCCTCTTGGAACGGGCCGCCGGAGATGGTGCACGACCCCATGCCGACGACGAACTTCGGTTCGGGCATCTGGTCGTACACGCGCTTCATCCGCGGGGCGAACTTCGAGACGATGGTCCCCGGCACGATGATGACGTCGGCCTGTCGCGGCGACGCCCGGGGGACGCCCGACCCGAACCGGTCGAGGTCGTGCTTCACCGCGTACGTGTGCATCATCTCGATGCTGCAGCAGGCGATACCGAACTGCAGCATGAACATCGAGGACCCGCGGACCCAGTTCATGAACTTGTCGAACTTCGTGAGGATGAACGGCGAGGAGCCGAACGCCTCCCGAAGCTTCGAGTTGAAGCGGTCGTCCGCACCCGTGATTCGGGCGTCCTGTGTCTCGTTCTGTACCCTACTGTTGTCCGTGACGAAAGGTCGGTTGTGTTCGCTACTCATGTTTGTCTCTCTGTCTTCCGACGGTTCGCAAGCGGGCTTTTGACCCACCTGATAGCGCCGTTGCGCCACGCCCAGACCAAGCCGACGACGAGGATGCCGATGAATACCAGCATCGGCAGCAACACCTGCGTCAAACTAGCACCCTGGGCCAACGCGGAGCGGTAGATGACCGTCCACGGAAATAGGAGAACGGTTTCGATGTCGAACACGAGGAACAGCAGCGCGACCATGTAGTACTGGATGTTGAACTGGACGCGCGCCGTACCCGTGGGTACCTCACCGCTCTCGTAGGTGGCGCTCTTCCCTTGTTCCGGCACTGTTGGACGCAGGAGCGCCGACACCGCCATCATCCCCAGCGGGATGCCGACGCCGACGAGGCCCAACGCACCGATTGCGATCCAATCACTCATACCGTAGTCTCCTGACGTTCGTGGGTTAGAAGGCTCCCCCTATAAGCGTTGATTTTGGCGCCTCTCGCGGTTTCGGGGGGCTCATATGGCCGAAGCCCTAAGGACGAACGGACTGCTTCTCGAACCGTCTCTCTGCGGCGGCTACCTCGACTCTCGGAACGCCTCGACGCCCGTGTCGTGGAGGTCCCGAGACACCGCGGCGACGCCCGACACCAACTCCTCGTGGTACTCGACGAGGCGTTCTTCGAGTTCCTCGTGCCGCCGAGCGAGTATCTGCGTCGCCGAGAGCGCCGCGTTGAACGACTTGCCCGCGTCCACGGCGACGATGGGCGCGCCCGTCGGCATCCCGATGACCGAATCGACGGACTTCTCCTGAACCGGCACGCCGACGACCGGAAGCGGGTACGCGATGGAGGCGGTCATGTTCGGCAGGTCCGCGGACTTCCCGCCCGCGCCGGCGATTATCACGTCGAGGCCCCTCTCGGCCGCCGTCTCGCCGTACGCGTACATGAGTTCGGGCGTCCGGTGCGCCGAGACGACGTACGTCTCGTACGTAAAGCGCGCCTCGGGCGCGTCGCGGAAGTCGGTCTGCTCTTCGAACCCGAGTTCGTCGAGGGCGTCGTGGGCCCTGGACATCACGTCGAGGTCCGAGTCCGACCCCATGATGATGCCCACCTCGGGCGTCGTCTCGGGGTCCACGTCCGCGTTCGCCTCCGCGCGGAGTCGGTCGATGAGGTCCTGTACGTCCACGTTGTCTGCGTCTGTGTCGTCGCTCATGGGTTCACTCGAAGGTCAGTCCGTCCCGCAGGTCGCGGGCGCGCGAGAGAAGGTCGGTCACGTCGGCGTCCGCCTCGCCGGTGAGGGTGAGGTGGCCCATCTTCCGGAGGGGGCGCACGTCGTCTTTCCCGTACCAGTGGAGCGACGCCGCCTCGGCCGAGAGGACGGACTCGACGTTGCCGAGGCGGGCCGCCCGCGTCTCCTCGACGGTGCCGAGGACGTTCGCCGAGACGGTGGGCGACCGGAGGGCGGTCGAGCCGAGGGGCCACCCGAGGACGGCCCGGACGTGCTGTTCGAATTGGGAGGTGCGCGCGCCCTCGATGGACCAGTGGCCGGAGTTGTGCGGACGCGGGGCGATCTCGTTGACGAGAATCTCGCCCTCGCCCGTCTCGAACAGTTCGATGCCGAAGACGCCGCGGCCCGAGAGCATCGAGAGGACGTTCCGGGCCACCTCGTCGGCGCGTTCGCGCACCCCCTCTGTCGTCCGCGCGGGGACGAGCGTCTCGCGGAGAATCTCCTCCTCGTGGACGTTCTCGCCCGCGGGGAACGTCCGCACCTCGCCGTCGCCCTGCACGGCGATGACGGACAGTTCCCGTTCGAAGTCGACGAACGCCTCGGCCATCGCCGGGCCGCCGAGTCGTTCGAGGGCCGCCTCGGCCTCCGATTCGTCGCGGACGGGGACGTTCCCGCGGCCGTCGTAGCCGCCGGTCCGGGCTTTCAGCATGACGCTCCCGAACTCGTCGAGGGCCTCGCGCAGGTCCGCCTCGTCGTCCACGCGGCGGAACGGCGGGACGGGGACGCCCGCCTCCTGGAGGGCCCGCTTTTGGACGAGTTTGTCCTCGATGGTTCGGAGCGTCTCCGGGGAGGGGTGGACGGTGAGACCGAACTCCTCGGATACCTCCGCTAAGAGGTCCGAATCCGCGAGTTCTATCTCGAACGTCAGGGCGTCCACCCGCGAGGCGAGTTCGCGGAACGCCTCGGGGTCGTCGAAACCGCCGACGATCTGTTCTCGCGCGACGGGCGCGGCGGGACAGTCTGGCGTCGGGTCGAGGACGACCACGTCGACGCCGAGGGGGGCCGCGGCCTCCGCGAGCATGCGCCCGAGTTGGCCGCCGCCCACGACGCCGAGGGTCGGGCCGGGTACGGTGACGGTCACAGTCGCTCGATTGTGGAGAACACTGCATAAACGTTGCCGAAGCGGACGAGAATATGAACACGTTCGTGCCCAAAACGGCCGCCGAGTCGTCAGGCCGGGACCGAGGCGTTCGTCGCGCCGCCGCCGCCCGCCGACCGCAGGTTGTCGGCCGAGTCGACGTTCACGTCGGGGCCGCTTACGCCGTTGAGCGCCTCCCGGTCGATGAACACCACGACGCCGTCGTTCCAGAGGCGGAACTTGTGCTCGAACGCCTCGTAGCCGTCGAGGTGCGGTTCGACCTCGTCGCGGCTGAAGTCCTTCGCGATGACGACCGGCGGGGCGTCCTGCAACGCCTCCTCGGGCGAGGCGTCCGGCGACGTGCTCGTCACCTCCGCGCCGTACATCTCCAGATACCACGGAAGCGGCAGGCGGTCGTGCCACGCCGGGCCGCCCGGCGGCGGCGTCCTGAGCGACGACTCGTCCTCCACGTAGAACAACTCGTCGTCGCTCCCGGGCGCCGTCGTCCCGTAGAACAGCACGTCCGTGCCTTCGTTGGCCTGCGCCACCGCGCCGACGGTTTCCATCGTCGGCTTCAGGTCGTTCTCGGGTTGCGCCCACTGGAGGACCTGCTTGTTCTCCTCGGATGCGCTGTTGAAGTACGCCGCGTTGGCGGCGGCGACGCCGCCGAGGGAGGCGAGGACGACCAGCGCGGCCAACCCGACGCTCACCGCGTCGTCGGCCGAGAGCGCCTCCCGGCCGGACTCGAAGACGAAGGCGACGCCGACCGCCGCCGGGACGGCCAACGGGACGACGGCGTGGACGACGGCCCACGGCGCTTCGATGTCGGTGGCGATGGGGTAGCCGAGGACGGAGGCGATGCCCCAGTACGTCGCGAAGGCGACGAACTCGCGGTAGCGGCCGCCGCGGAAGCCGTACCGGTCGACGAAGACGCCGACGACGGCGAAGGCGATGACCGCGGGCGCGCCGTACACCATCGTCTCGAGGAAGTCGTGGAGGAAGGGGAGGTACGCGTGGTCCTGATGGCCGCCGCCGGCCCACGTGTCCGCGAACTTCTCCGCCGCGCCGACGGTTCCGGCCTCGAGGACGTTCGTCAGCGACGCGGACCCGCCGAAGGCCTGCCAGAGGTCCGGCCGCGGCGCGTAGAAGAACCAGACGATGCCGAGAAACAGGAGCGCCGAGGCGACGAGGGTGCCGCCGACGCGGAGGAGGCTCCGTCCCGTGGTCTCTCCGTGGCCGCGGAGTCGCGCGGCGACGGCGCGGGGCCACCGGCGGCCGAACACCTCGCCCGCGGACTCGCCGCGCGCCGTCGCCGACAGCAGTCGGTGGTCCGCCAAGAGGAACGCCGCGCCGAGGAAACAGACCAGATAGAGGATGGCGTTCTCCTTCGTCGTGAACGCCAGTCCCATCGAGGCGGCGGCGGGGAAGGCGTACCGGAGTTTCCCGGTGTCGAACCCGCGGACGACGAACCCGAGCGCGAACAGCGAGAACGCCGCCACGAGCACGTCGTTGCGCATGAACCGCGAGTAGTAGACCAAGAGCGGGTTCAACGCGAGGATGGCGGCGAAGGCCACCACCTCGGTCCGTTCGAGGCGTTCGCGGAACAACCACGCCGCGATGGGGAGGAGTCCGCCGACGACGGCGACGGGGAGGCGAACGAGGAAGTCGGAGGGGTCGGCGACGGCCAACAGCCAGTCGTTGACTATCTGGAGGAACGGGCCGTGGACGATGGGGCGGTAGACGAAGTAGTCGGTCTCGTGGTACCTGAGAATCCAGTAGCCGACGCGCCCCTCGTCCCAGTGCATGATGCGGCCGCCGAGGGCGACGACGCGGAGGACGAGTGCGACGGCGGCGGCGGCGATGACGCCGAGGAGGGCGCGGGAGTAGCCGTGGCGGTGGCGACGCTCCGCCCGGGTCTTCGCGTCCGTCCGGGTCGCGGTCGATTCCTCGACCGTCGCGGACGAAGACGCGGACGAAGAGGTGGACGAAGACGACACCTCGTCGGAACTCATGGACTCTCATCGCCCCTCCGAGACTACAACTCTTGTGTTTGCTCGTAGCTCGTGGGTGTCGGTCTCGAATCGCCGGGCGCGTCACAGTCGCGCGACGCATTATCGCCCCGTCGAGGGCCGCCCGTCGCCGTGGCGGCGTCTGCGGGCTTCGGTAGTTCTTTTATCGCCGCACGGAACCGGACGCGTATGGTCGCACTCGGACTGGTGGTGGCCCAGTTCAACTCCTCGGTCACCGAACAGATGGAAGAGGCCGCACTCGACGCGGCCGCGGAACGAGACGCGGACGTGGTCGAAGTCGTCCGCGTCCCCGGCGCGTACGACTCGCCGTTGGCCGCCGACAGACTCGCGCGGCGGCAGGACGTCGAAGCCGTCGCCGTCGTCGGCGCGATAGTCACCGGCGACACGGACCACGACAGGGTCATCGCCGACGCGGCGGCGCAGGGACTCACCGACGTGAGCGTCGAACGGGACAAACCCGTCACGTTCGGCGTCTCCGGCCCGGGACAGAGCGGTGCCGAGGCCAGAGAGCGCGTCGGGAAAGGTGCGGAAGCGGTAAACGCCGCGGTCGATATGGTGGAGGTGTTAGCATGAGCGACTTCGACTTCGCCGACCGCGTAGAACGCGTCGAACCGAGCGCAACGCTCGCGATAAGCAACCTCGCCGGAGAACTTGAGGCCGACGGCGTCGACGTCGTCGACCTCTCGGTCGGCGAACCCGACTTCCCCACGCCGCAGAACGTCGTCGAAGCCGGACAGGACGCGATGGCGTCCGGACACACGGGCTACACCTCCTCGAACGGCGTCCCCGAACTCCGCGAGGCCATCGCGGAGAAACTCCGCGGCGACGGCATCGACTGCACGTCGGACAACGTCATCGTCACGCCCGGCGGCAAGCAAGCCCTCTTCGAGACGTTCCAGTCGCTCATCGACGACGGCGACGAAGTCGTCCTCTTGGACCCTGCGTGGGTGTCTTACGAGGCGATGGCCAAACTCGCCGGCGGGTCGCTCAACCGCGTGGACCTCGCGCCGTACGACTTCCAACTGGAACCCGCCCTCGACGACCTGAGCGAGGCCGTCTCCGACGAGACGGAACTGCTCGTCGTCAACTCGCCGTCGAACCCGACGGGGGCCGTCTACTCCGACGACGCCCTCGAAGGCGTCCGCGACTTGGCCGTCGAACACGACATCACCGTCATCTCCGACGAGATCTACGAGCAGATAACGTACGGCGTCGAACCGACGAGTCTCGCCTCCCTGGACGGAATGGGCGACCGCACGGTAACCATCAACGGCTTCTCGAAGGCGTACTCGATGACCGGGTGGCGTCTGGGCTACCTCTGTGCGCCCGAGGAACTCGTCTCGCAGGCGGCGAAACTCCACTCGCACTCCGTCTCGTGTGCGGTCAACTTCGTCCAACACGCCGGCATCGAGGCCCTCGAAAACACGGACGAAGCGGTCACCGAGATGCGCGACGCCTTCCGCGAACGCCGCGACATGCTCGTGGACCTCTTTGCGGACCACGACGTGGACGTACCCGTCGGCGACGGCGCGTTCTACATGATGATTCCCGTCGACGACGACGACCAAGCGTGGTGCGAGGGCGCGATAGAGGACGCCCACGTCGCCACCGTCCCCGGTAGCGCGTTCGGGTCGCCCGGCTACGCCCGCATCTCCTACGCCGCGAGCGAAGAACGCCTCCGCGAGGCCGTCGAACGCCTCGCCGAACACGACTACATCTAACTCGGCGCTCCCGCGTCTCCGGGTTCTCTTCCTCGCCTTACGTTTCACTCACGAGAAAGGTGTAACTAAATACCCGCGGCGACGCGGGTTCGGACGGAACGATGGTCCCCACTTTCCACGATATTCGGCGGTACACCGACCGTAGGGTGGTATTAGTTGCCGCGTTCACCGCGGCTCTCCTCTTCCTCCACGAGGTGGTCTCGGCCTATCAGATGTCTCTCCTCCGCGCACTGAGCCGATTCTGGTCCCTCGCGACCGGAGAGTGGGTCGCGCTTAGCGTCGGTTCGTTCGTCGTAGAACCGGTACTGCTGTTCGTCGGTCTCTACTACCTGAGCCGTCGCCTCGACGAACGACTCCCGACGGTCCTACTCCTCTCGGCTCTCGCCGCCGCCGTCGTCGTCGGGTCGCTGTTCGGACAGTTCGTCGGGTGGACGGTTTGGCACGTACCCACGCCGTTTTCCACCGCTCTGCAGCGGAATCTGCTCTATCCGTCGCCGGTGACCCTGTTGCACTGGCAGGAGTTCCTCGCGCCTCTCGTCCGCAGTTTCCTCACCGCGCTGGCCGCTATCGGCCTCGCACAGTACCGAACGTGGCGGCGGTGAGACGGGGCGCGTCTCGAACAACAGACCCGTAGTCGTGGTACCGACGACCGACCCTCGAAATTATGCCGCGTGCCAGCGATTGACGCAGTATATGCGCGCAGCAGTGTTCACCGGCCACGGAGAACCGCTCGAAATCAGGGAGATTGCCGAACCGGAACCGGACGCGACGGGGGTCGTGGTCGAGACGGACGTCTGCGGCATCTGCCGGAGCGACTGGCACGCCTGGCAGGGCGACCCAGTCTGGGAGTCGCGGGGGTTCGAGGAGGGGCACGTGCTCGGCCACGAACCCGCCGGCGTCGTCGTCGACGTCGGCGAGGAAGTCGAACACGTCCGGGAGGGCGACCGAGTCACCGTGCCGTTCAACCTCGCCGACGGGACGTGTCCCTCCTGTCGGAACGCGCACTCGAACCGCTGCGACAACCGAATTCCGCTCGGCCTCGCACCCGAGTCGAAGGGTGCCTTCGGCGAGCGATTTCACGTCCCGTGGGCCGACTTCAACGTCGTCCCCCTGCCGGACGGCGTCTCGCAGGTCGAGATGGCCGGGATGGGCTGTCGGTTCATGACCTCGTTCCACGGACTCGTCCACCGGGCGGACGTCACCGCGGGCGACTGGGTGGCGGTCCACGGGTGCGGCGGCGTCGGACTGTCCGCCGTCCACGTCGCCGACGCCCTCGGAGCGAACGTCGTCGCCGTCGACCTGTTCGACGAGAAACTGGCGTTCGCCGCCGAGTTGGGTGCCGTCGCGACCGTCAACGCGGAGGAGGTGGGCGACGTGCCGACGGAGGTGGCCGCGATAACCGACGGAGGCGCGGACGTCTCCGTCGACGCCCTCGGCATCGCCGAGACGTGTCGCAACTCGATTCTGAGCCTCCGGAAGGGCGGTCAGCACGTCCAGATAGGCCTGACGTCGAGCGAGGAGGGCGGCGAGGTGTCGCTTCCGACCGACCGGATGGTCCTCAAGGAGATAGAGTTCGTCGGGGCCGTCGGGATGCCGCGGCCCCGCTACGACGAGATTTTCCGGATGATAGAACACGGAAAGCTCGACCCCGAGGCGATAGTGTCCGAGACGGTGTCGCTCGAAGACGTCCCCGAGAGACTCGCCGCGATGACGGAGTTCGACACGACCGGCATCCCCGTGGTAGAGTTCTGACGGCGACGGGAGGGGTGGTGGGTCGCGGCGGCGGAAACGAGGCGGCGGAAACGAGGTGGCGGGAACGCGAGTCGGGAGTTACTTCCGCAACGCCTCGACGGGCGTCTCGTTGGCCGCCTTCCACGCCGGGTACAGTCCGCTGAGGACGCTCGTGACGAGTGCGAACAGCATCGCGAGGCCGATGTAGAGCAGATTCGCCGGCGCGAACGTGAGCCACGGATCCGAGATGACGGCGGTGTTGAGGAGGAGTCCCGCGCCCACGGAGAGGATCGCCCCGATGATGCCGCCGACGACGCCCAGCAAGCCCGCTTCGGCGAGAATCATGCGGACCACGTCGAGTTTCTGGACGCCGACGGCGCGGAGGACGCCGATCTCCTGTCGCCGTTCGACGGTGCTCATCAGCATGACGTTGAGGATGCTCACGCCCGCGACGACCAAGGAGATGGAGCCGATGCCGATGAGGAAGGCGTTGAGGATACCGAAGAACTGGCCGATGCCCTCGGTGAGGCTCTGTAACTCGAAGACCGAGACTTTCTCCTCGCGTTCGTTCAGCGTCTCGCGGACGGCGGTTGCCGTCTCGTTCGCCGCGGTTCCCGAGGGGGCTTTGATGACCACCTGCGAGTAGCCCGACTCGTTGAAGTCCTCCGCGGGGATGATGATGGCGTTGTCGGGGGTCATCAGCGAGAGACTGTTCTGCTCTTCGATGACGGCGGCGACGCGGTACGTCCGGTTGTCGACGGTGATGCTGTTTCCGGCCTCGATGTCGAACCGCTCCGCCGTCGACGCCCCGACGAGAGCGTCCTGCCTGAGTCTGTCGGGGACGCGGCCGTCCGACGCCGAATACAGCGTCCCCGGGTTCGAGATGCCGTACGTCGTCACTATCGACTGTTCCCGCCCGCGGACGACCGTGCTGCTCCGCTGTCTGACGGGGACCACCACCGCCTCGCTGTCTGCGACGCGACGGATGTCCGTCACGTCGCGGTCCGAGAGCGTCTCGTACCCCGCTTGAGGGTTCGGCGAGACGGATATCTCGTTGCCGATGTCGCCGAGTTGCTGGGTCGCGCCGGTGCGGAGCGTCGTGCCGAACATCCCGAGCGACGCGATGGCGACGACGCCGATGATGATGCCCAACGCCGCAAGCGCCGAGCGGAGTCGGTTCCGAGTGAGGTTGCGCCGGGCCATCAGAAGCGCCGGGAACCGCCGGTAGAGTTCGTCGAGTCGGCTCATGTCGTGTACTCCTCCGTCGCTTCCTCGGTGAGTCGCCCGTCCACCAAGTTCACCACGCGGTCGGCGTACTGCCGCAGTTGGTCGTCGTGCGTGACGGCGATGACGGCGACGTCCTCCTCGACTTTGAGCTCCGTGAACAGTTCGAGCACGTCGCGTCCCGTCTCCCGGTCTAAGTTCCCCGTCGGTTCGTCGGCCAACAGGATGCGCGGCGAGTTGATGAGCGCCCGGGCGATTGCGACGCGTTGCTTCTGCCCGCCGGAGAGTTGGTCGGGACGGTGGTGGAGTCGTTCGCCGAGGCCCACCCGGTCGAGCAGTCGCGTCGCTCGTTCTCTCGCCGTCGGGTCGTCGCCGAACAGCGTGGGCACCTCGACGTTCTCGACGGCCGACAGCGTCGGGATCAGGTAGAAGTTCTGGAAGATGAAGCCGATGGAGCGCTTCCGCTCCCGCGTCATCTCCTCGTCCGAGAGGTCGGTCACGTCGCGTCCGTCGAGGTTGACGACGCCCTCGGAGGGCACGTCGAGGAGTCCGAGGACGTTGAGCATCGTGGACTTGCCGCTGCCGGAGGGCCCCATGACCGCGACGAACTCCCCGGGTTCGGCGGCGAAATCGACCTGCTTCAGCGCTTCGACGGTCTCCGTACCGCTCTCGTAGCGCTTCCACACGTCGACGAGTTCGATTATCGACATCGGATTACTGTCGTCTGTACGCGTACGCTCCCACGCCGACGACGACGAGGAGGGCGGCGATACCGCCGACGAGGAGCGGCAGGCTGGGGAGCGAACCGCCGCCGCCGCCACCGCTCTGTACCGGTTCGGCCGGTTGCAGGTCGCGCACGTCCACCGCAGTTCGCTTCGTCCGCCGTTCGCCGTTCGAGAGGTACGTCACCTCCAACGGCACTTCGGAGGCGTTCTCGTCGATTTCAGCGTACACGTCGAACGAGACGAAGTCGCTGGACGGGATCGACCCGACGAAGTACTCCCGGTTGGGGCGGGCCGGCGTGACGTTCTCCGTCGGCAGGACGCGGACCACGACGCTATCGACCTGCGAGAGGCCGACGTTGCTGGTGCTTCCGGAGATGTGGAGTCGGCCCTCCTCCATCTCGTAGTCGATACCCGTTAGCTCGACCGCGCCGGGGTTGGCCGTGTAGTTGAGCGTCGTCGTCGTTTCGCTCTCCCGTCCGCCCGTCCGGTATCGCAGGCGCACGTCGAGGGGACCGCCGGAGACGCCCGAGACGTTCAACTGCTTCGTCGTGGCGGCGTCGGCCGCCACCGCGCCCATCGGCCGTCGGAAGACGACGGTGCCGTTCCGGACGCCCTCGACTACGGTCTCTTCGAGGCGGGCGTTCCCGAGGTTCGAGACGTCGACGACTATCGGCGGCGACGCCCCCGACGCGGCGACGCTCGCGTCGACCCGCACGTCCTCTCGGAGGGGGTCGGATCGGAGCGTCGCCGTGTCGGCGGCGACGCGCGTGTTCCCGCCCCGGGTCGTGTACTGCAGGCGCGCTTCGAGTTGCGACCGCCGCGCCGACGGCGTCACGGAGACGTTGAACGTGCGCGACTCGCCGGCGGCGAGGGTCGGCAGGACGCGCGTCGCGTTCCCCACGTCGGCGTCGGTTCCCGAGAGCGAGAGTCGGAGGTTCCGAACCGGCGCGTCCTCGCCGTTGGTCGCGGTCACCTCGATATCGTTCTCCGCGCCGACCACACCGTCGTCGGCGTCGATGCTGATCTGCGGTCCGCCCTGCCTGACGGTCACGACGACGGGGTACTGCAGGCGGACGTACTCGCCGTCGCTCCGCCCGACGACGAACACGCGGAGTTCGCGCGTCCCGGGGTCGTCGAACGACGCGGTGAGGGGGACCTTCATTTCGGCCCCGGGCGGTATCGTCCCGAGGTCCTCCACCCGGGTGATGTCGTTCGTCCCGCCGCGGGTGCGGACGTACACGTCGGTAATCTCGAACGACGAACCGCTCTGGTCGGCGTTTCTGACGGTCGTCGAGACGGTGAACTGTTCGCCGGGCGCGGGTTGGTCGGGCGACACCGTGACGTTCGAGACGAAGGCGGTCGCCGGAGCGCCGTCTACCGCGCCGACGCCCGCCAACGCGGACGCGACGACCACCGCCGTCAGGAGGAGGGCTCGCTTCATGTAAACTGAATCATATCTTTGCGCGGCGTCTCAAAAGAGTACCGCTGGTATTCGCGGGAGGGAAGCGACCTTCGCCAGTCGAACGCGCCGAACGGTCGTCCGCGTTCGGTCGAGGGGGACCGTCACCTCCGCGCGGCGTCTCGCCGCGCGTCTCGCGGCGGCGATTCGCCGTCCCGTCTCTCGTTCCCGTCCCGTGCATCCGCGCGAGTTTTTATGGTAACACGGCACCAGACACGGACAATGCACGTCCGGGACCTCCCCCTGCCGGACCGGATACGGGCCCACTACGAGTCGAAGGGTATCGAACAGCTCTACCCGCCACAGGCCGCCGCAGTCGAGGCGGGCGTCGCCGACGGCGACCGTCTGGTCGCCGCCATCCCCACCGCCTCCGGGAAGACGTTCATCGCGGAACTGGCGATGCTCACCGCCGACGGCCCCGCGTTGTACATCGTCCCCCTGCGCGCCCTCGCCCGCGAGAAGTACGAGACGTTCGCGGAACTGCCCGGCGTCAGCGTCGGCATCTCCACGGGCGACTTCGACTCGCCGGCGGAGGATTTGGGCGACAACGACATCGTCGTCGCCACCGCAGAGAAGGTCGATTCCGCCATCCGAAACGGCGCGTCGTGGGTGTCGGAGTTGGCCTGCGTCGTCGTCGACGAGGTGCACCTCCTCGGGTCGGACGGCCGCGGCCCGACGCTGGAAGTCACGCTCGCCACCCTCCAACGGCGAGCGCCCGGCGTCCAAATCGTCGCCCTCTCGGCGACGGTGGACAACCCCGAGGACATCGCCGAGTGGTTGGACGCCGAACTCGTCGAGACGACGTGGCGACCCGTCTCGCTCCGAACCGGCGTCTACGCCGAGGGGGCCGTGGCGTTCGACGACGACTCGACGCTCGAGTGTCCGCCGGGCGACGTGGGGCCGAACGACGACCGAGACACCGAGGCCACCGCGGCACTCGTCACCGACGCCGTCGAGAACGGGGGACAGAGCGTCGCGTTCGTCCGGTCGCGCCGCGAGGCCGAATCGCTGGCCGAACGCCTCGCGCGGGAGGAACTCGTCTCCCGCCCGGAGATGGCCGACGCCGTCACCGAGTTAGACGGGACGGAGACCGGCGAGAGACTCGCCGACTGCGTCCGGAACGGCGTCGCCTTCCACCACGCCGGACTCCGGACGGGCCACCGCGCCCTCGTCGAGTCGGCGTTCCGCGACCGGAAACTGAAGGTCATCTGCGCGACGCCGACGCTCGCGGCGGGCGTCAACGTCCCCGCCCGTCGCGTCGTCGTCCGCGACCAGAAGCGCTACACCGGCGAGGAGATGGCGTGGCTTCCCGTCCTCGAAGTCCACCAGATGTGCGGCCGGGCGGGCCGGCCCCACCTCGACCCGTACGGCGAGGCGGTCCTCGTGGGCGACGACCGGTCCCGCGAGGAGTTGTGGGAGCGATACGTCGAGGCGGGACCGGAGGCGGTGGAGTCGAAACTCGCCGCCCGCGACGCCCTCCGGACGCACGTCCTCTCCGTCGTCGCCTCCGGGTTCGCCGACTCGAAATCCGGCGTGTTGGACCTCTTGGACGCGTCCTTTTTCGCTCACCAGTCTCCCGGCGTGGACCTCTCGGGACTCGTGGACGACGTGGCCGCCGAACTCGCGGAGATGTCGATGCTGACCGTCGAGGGCGACGCCCTCGCGGCGACGACGTTGGGCGAACAGGTGTCCCGGCAGTACGTCCGCCCCGAGACGGGCGCGCGCCTCGTCTCCGGCATCCGGACGGCCGAGGGGATGGCCGACGAGAACGTGACGGCGCTGACGGCCCTCGAAATCGTCTGCGACACGCCGGACATGTACGGCACCTACCTCGGAAACAGGGAGCGGGCGGCGATGTACCGCTTCGCCACCCGCCACGCCGCGGAGTTCACCACCGACATGAACGCGACGGAGAACTTCGAGGAGTGGCTGAGCGCGGTCAAACTCGCGCGCATCCTCCGCGAGTGGGCCGACGGCGAGTCCGTCGAGACCATCGTGGAGAACTACCGCATCGGTCCGGGCGACTTGGAGTCCCGCATCGAACGCGCGGAGTGGCTTCTCGGGGCGGCGGACGCCGTCGCGGGCGTCGTGGACGCAGACCCCAGCGTGTTCCGCGCCGTCCGGTCGCGCCTCTGAGCCGCGGACGCTCAGCGTCCCGTGATAGTTGATACCGCGCCATATCGGACAGTAGCGTTTCTAACGCCGTGAGAATCGCCTATCGTATATATGCTGTTACCCGCCGTTAGTACAGTTGTAAGAGGAACATTACGATGGCAACTTCCACCAACACCCAACTCAGCAACACCTTCGAGAGCACCCTCGGCGGCACGACCGTTCGGGGCCGCGCCCACTCGCTCAGCGCGTGGTTCGTTCTCGCCCTTCGCCTCATGATGGGCGTGGCGTTCACGTGGGCCGGTGCGGAGAAGGTCCTCGGCGGGTTCAGCGCGCAGGGTTACCTCGTCGGCGCCACCGTGGCGAACGGAAGCCCCGCGGCGGACCTGTTCGTCGCGATGGGTTCGACGCCGTGGTTCGTCGCCTTCCTGAACGTCGCCGTCCCGTGGGGTGAACTGTTCATCGGCCTCGGCCTCATCGTCGGCCTCATGACCCGCCTCGCGGCGTTCTGGGGTGCGTTCATGATGTTCATGTTCTACCTCGGAAACTGGGACATCGCCCACGGCGTCATCAACGGCGACTTCGCCTACATGCTCGTGTTCCTCGCCGTCGCCGCGTTCGGCGCGGGCCGCATCCTCGGCCTCGACGCCCTCGTCGAGAACTACGACGTCGGCGGCCAGACCCTCGTCGAGAAGTACCCCGCCCTCGACTACATCCTCGGCTGAGATGGCCGACGGACGCAGCGAAAAACCCTCTTTGTCGTGAACTCCTCCGCTCCACTGGTCGATACTGCGTCTCCGCTCTAGGAGTGATAGAGCTGCTCTGACTTCTCTCCCGTAACGTGAACCAAGAGACGAATCGGGGGAAGCATATAACGTTCCAGTAATAGTTACTTAACAGACAAATGGGGAAGTCAGTCGATATATCGGGTAAATCGTTCGTCTACCTCGTCTTCGGGGTCCAGGTTGGGGTGTTCGGAGTCCTCCTGGTCGCACTCCTCCGGCGGTCCGGCGGTTTTGCCAGCGTCGCGTTGGCTCTCTTCTTCGCGTTCGTGGCCGTCGCGATGGTCGTCGGCCTGTGGCGGGTGAAGACCGACAACGTCGGAGAGTGGTACCACACGCCCGGAGACCCCCTGCACGACCCGCTCGCCCCCGGACAGATGGCCAAAGATCGGTGGCTGAAGGCGGTCAGTCTCCTCCCCGACGGCGACGACGAGGACGACGAGGACGACGAGGACTGAGAACGCGGTTGCCCGCACCGACCGGCCGCGTCGCAGGCTCCTCAATCGACGTACAGCGAGTACGTGATGACGGCGAATCCGATGAACGTCAGCGCGGAGTCGATGAGGACGCCCATCGCGAGGGAGACGTCGAGGAACGTGTCTATCACGCCCGCGATGAGCGCGCCGAAGGTGACGACGCTGAACCCGATCGCCAAGGCGCGGAGCGCCGGCGACCTCGTTCTGCGGTACGCCTTGAAACTGAAGTAGGTGATGAGGCCTCCGAGGATGAGGATGCCTGTCTTGACGATGATGAGCGCGGTGGTGACGGCGGGGGATGCGGTAGTGTGGGGCATTATGTCTCCTCCCTGACGGCGGTCCAGATGTCCGCGAGTCGTTCCTCCGGGGAGCGTTCGGTCCGCGTGATATCGACCGAGAGATCCCGCTCGTCGGTGAGCAGGATTCTGACCTCCTCGAACGCCACCTCGTAGGTGG
This sequence comes from Halopelagius longus, assembly GCF_900100875.1. Lineage (NCBI taxonomy): Archaea > Methanobacteriati > Methanobacteriota > Halobacteria > Halobacteriales > Haloferacaceae > Halopelagius > Halopelagius longus. The sequence continues at coordinate 705,264 of NZ_FNKQ01000002.1, forward strand.
TCGCGTGGTGGCCGTCGGACCGAATCTCCGTCCCTTCGAGGAGGAGGTTCGCGTCCGTGAGGAGGTCCAACTTACGATACGTGGTCGAGAGGGGGATATCGCAGTCGTCGGATATCTCGCTCGCCGTCATGGGTTCGTCTAACGTTCTGATGATATCTCTGGCGTCCGCGTCGTCCAAAGCGCCGAAGACGGAGTCGAGCTCCGCCGACTCGCTCGCGGACTGCTCGCGTGCCATTAATTGGCCGTCGGAAGCGGAGGGTAATAACCGTGGGGATGTCGTTCTTGCCGGCGTCACCCCGCCCGCGCCGGTCGTTTCTCACTCGTCTACCCGCGGGTCCAACGCCGCGTACGCCACGTCTTGAAGCAGATTTCCGACGACGCCGACGAGGATGACGAGCGTCGTCGTCCCGAGGACGAGGGGAACGTCCCTGTCGCGGACGGCGGCGAGGCTCACCGCCCCGAGGCCGGGGATGTCGAAGACGAACTCCAACACGTAGACGTTCAACACGAGGACGCCGAGCAGGTCCGCGAACGTCAGCGTCACCAACGGGACGGCGGCGTTCCGGACGACGTGGCGGGCGACCCGTCCGGGGGGCGCGCCCTTCGCCCGCACCAGTCGGACGAACTCCTCGCCGAGTACGTCCGCCGACAGCGACCGGGCGTACCGGAGTTGACTCGCCGCGAGCGTCGTCGCGAGGACGGCGGTCGGAAGGACGTACCGCCTCGCGTTCTTCGCGGTGAGCACCCCCGCCTCGGTGTCGAATCCGGTCCCGTCCCACCCGAACGCGGTGCCGACCAACAAGAGGAGGACGCTCGCGAGGTAGAAGTTCGGAACGCCGTAGCCGAGGTAAGCGACCACGGCGCCGGCGCGGTCCGAAACGTCTCCTCGCCGCAACGCCGAGGCGACGCCCGCGGTCACGCCGCCGACGACGCTGAGTGCGACGGCGGGCACCACGTATCCGAGCGTGTACGGCGCGCGCCTGACGATGATGTCGGACACCGGCGCGCCCATGCTCTGTGAGCGACCGAACCGTAGCGTCACCACGTTCCGCATCCAGTGGGTGTACCGCCACCAGAGCGACTTATCGAGGTTGTGCGAGGCGCGGTACGCCGCCGCCGCGGCCTCCGGGTCCTCGCCGGCCATCGCGGCGTAGAACTTCACGAGGGAGACGTTCGGGTTCTCCGGCACGGCGACTAAGAGAAACACCGCCGTGAGGACGACGACGGCGGTGACGGCGGCGAAGGCGGCGCGACGGACGACGAAGTCGAGGCGACTCACGCGAAACGCCCCCGGGAGCGACGGCCGAACGCGGCGCGGACGCGGCGCATATCCGGTCGTGTGCGTCCCGACGACATATCAACGTTGTCGGGGAGACCGGACGACGTGGTCGGGGTGACCGGGGAGAGCGACGTAACTTACATGGACCTCCCGGAAGTGGCGGGAGACGTGACGGCGTCCGACGAACCCGGCGGGTCGGTCCCCCTCGCGTCGGGCGACGCCGAGTGGGACGAGGCGTCGTCCGGCTTACGTCTGCGTCCGCGAACCGCGGCACTCGCCGCTCTCGCCCTCGTGACGGGGTCGGTCGCGGCCTACGACTACGCCGTCGTCCCGCCGGAGACGCCGCTTGTCGCCGGATACGACCCAAGCGGTATCGACTGGCTGTTCGGGCTCTCCCTCGGCGTCTTCGCGCTGTACGTTCTCGTCCCCGCCGTTCGCCGCCCCGACCGGACGCGGGCGGTGTTGGCGGACGTTCGACGGAGTCGCGCGGCGACGGCGAGTCTCGCCTACCTCGCGGCGTTCTTCCTCGTCGGCCTGTTCGGCCCCTTCGTCCTCGGCCCGCCCTCGCCGGGACTCCTCGCCGCCGAGCAACCGCCGGTGTTCGGGAGCGTCTCGAACCTCATCGTCGGCAACTGCCTCGGAGAGGTGGCGGCCGGGCGGTGTCACGGTACGATGCGCTACCCGTTCGGGACGGACCCCTTCGGGAAGGACATGCTGCTCGTCACGGTGCAGGGCGCGCGCGTCGCCCTCGTCGTCGCCCTCGTCTCCTCGACGATTATCGTGCCCATCGCCGCCGCAGTCGGCGTGACGGCGGGCTACTTCGGCGGGCGCGCGGACGCACTGCTGATGCGCTACGTCGATATCCAACAGACCGTCCCGGCGGTCGTCGTCTACTTCATCGCGATATTCCTCTACGGTCGGAGCCTGTTTCTCATCGTGCTCGTGTTCGGGTTGCTCGGGTGGGGCGGCGTCGCCCGCATCGTCCGGAGCGAGGTGGTGAGCCTCCGAACCGAGCGCTACGTCACCGCCGCCAAGAGCGCCGGGGCGTCGGACCTCGACGTGATTCGACGGCACGTCCTGCCGAACGTCGCGGGCACCGTCGTCGTCTCCACCGCCCAGCAGATTCCGTACCTCATCGTCGTCGAGGCGTCGCTGTCGTTCATGAAGCTGAACGCCATCGAACTCCCCTCGTGGGGCGAGACGATTCGCTGGGGGATGGGCGATTACTTCCCCCTCATGTGGTGGATATCGACGTGGCCCCTGCTCTGTCTCGTCGTGACGGCGACGGCGTTCGGCGTCTTCGGCGACGCCCTCCGGGACGCGTTGGACCCGCAGACCTGACGAGCCGAACCCGTCGTTAGCAAACGTTCTTCTCCGGCGGGAACGAGAACCGGCGATGACCGACCCGAAGCCGTTCCGCTTCGACACGGAGGTTCCGCCGGGCGAGAAGCGCCACCTCCGATACGAGGTGAGCGAGACGTACCTCGGCGACCCGGTCGAGATTCCGGTCGCGATACTCAACGGCGAACGCTGCCCGCTGTGTCACCCTGTCAGCGCGGACGAGACGACGTGCGCCGAGATAGAACGAGAGATAGACGCCGGGGAGTTTTCCGAACGCCCGTGGGCCTGAAGAGCGGGTTTATCCGCTCGAACCGTCCACGGCGTTCGGAGAGAGCGTCCGTGGGCCTGAAGAGCGGGTTTATCCGCTCGAACCGTCCACGGCGTTCGGAGAGAGCGTCCGCGGGCCCGACTGAGGGTATCGGCCGCCCTCACTCCCCGTCGCCGCGAACCTCGTCCGCGACGCGCCGAATCGTCTCGTAGTCCTCGTCGCTGTAGGCGACGAAGCGAACGTCCGAGAGCGATTCGGGGTCGTAGTCGGCGATTTCCGTGGCGATTATCTGCGCGCCCTCCTCCAACGGGAACCCGGCGACGCCGCAGCCGAGTGCGGGGAGGACGAGCGACGAACAGCCGAGTTCGTCCGCCCGTTCGAGGCTGCTCCGCGTCGCGTCGCGGATGCTCTCGGCCGTGGCCTCCCCGTCGCCGAAGTGCGGCATCGCGGCGGCGTGGATGACGTGTTCGGCGTCCAACTCGTAGGCTTTCGTGACGGCCACGTCGCCCAAGTCGATGGGGCCGTTTCTGACCGCCGCGTCGTTCAACGCCTCGCCGCCCTCTCGACGGAGTGCGCCCGCGACGCCGGACCCCATGCGGAGGCTCGTTCCCGCGGCGTTGACTAGCGCGTCCGCCGACTGCTGGGCGATGTCTCCCTGAACCACGGTGAACTCCATAGCGGGCGTACGGGCCGACGGACGAAAAATGTCGGTGGGCGACGAGGTCCGGCGTCGGCGCGTTCGACGCTCGACCGAACCGTTCTTGCCGCCGCGCGCCCGGCAACCGCTATGGAGGAGAATCGTCCGAACGAGGGCCCCGGGGCGGACGTTCCCGACGCCGACGGACGACGTCCGTCGGGCCGCCGAGGTTCCCTCAGCGATGCCGACCCGACCCTCGACGAACTGGCGACGGTAGCGACGCGGGCCGTCCGCGCGAGCGGAGACTACCTCCGGGACGCGTTCCGCGGCGACGAACTCGACGCGGAGTACGGCACCGACGACGTGAAGGCCGACGCGGACCGCATCGCCGAGGAACGCATTCGATCCGTCCTCCGCGAGTCGTTCGCCGACCACGCCTTCCACGGCGAGGAGTCCGGCCGCGAGGGCGACCACCGCTTTCGGTGGGTCGTAGACCCCCTCGACGGCACGAACAACTTCGCGTCGGGGCTCCCGTCGTTCGCCACCGCGGTCTGCGTACTCAGAGACGGCGACCCCGTCGTCTCGGCCATCTACGAACCCCTCCCGGACTCGCTGTACGTCGCTCGCCGCGGCGAGGGCGCGACGGTCAACGGCGAACGCATCGTCGCCGAGAGCGACGTTCCCCTCGACCGGGGAACCGTCTCGTTCGTCCGCGGCCTCTCGGCCGTCCGCGACCCGGAACTGAGGACCGTCGGCGACCGAATCGAGGCGGCCCTTCGGTCCCGGTGCAAGCGCGTCGTCCAGACGTGGTCGCCGTGCGTCGACTGGGGACTGCTGGCCCGCGGCGGCATCGAAGGCATCGTCTGCCTCCACCCGGAGGTGTACGAACAGCACGCGGGCGAACTCCTCGCCGAGGAGAGCGGCGTTCGCTCGCGCGGACGCGGCGTCGAGGGACTCTACGTCGGCGCGGGCGACGACGAGACGCTGTCGGAACTGCACGAGACGGTCGAATCAGCCCGATAGAGCCGTTTTTACTGCGGAAACGGAGCGGACGCCGCGGCCGAATGCACGTAGAGACACTCACCCGTAAACGTATAATCGCGACCCTCGTAGGACGCCTATGGCGCGATTCCTTTCGGACCGAACGCGAGGCGGAGAACCGTCCGGCGACGGAAACGGCGTCGGAAGCGCACTTCGGTACGTCTCCCTCGGCGTCGCCCTCGGATTGGTCGTCGCAGGATGGGTCGCTCGCCGGTACCGCAGTCGGCGGACGGACGCCGAGTCGTCGGCGTGGGGTCGGCCGGAGGAGACCGACTCCGGGTCGCTCGTGTACGTCTGGCGACCGACGCGCGACGACGTCTCGCCGCGCTGAACCGCGTTTCGTATCTCCGACCGCTCCTCGGGAAGTGGACCGTCGGCTCGTGATTCCTCGCGTAGCGCGGCGTAACGTCCCGCGGGCGAGTCGTCGGAGCCGACCCGCCCGTCCGCGACTCCTCCGCCCGCCGCCGAGCGAACGCGACGGTTACGGCTGTAGGTTCATCGACTCGGCGCGTTCGACGGCGAGGTCGGCGATCTCCTCGACGCTCGCGGCCGACTGGTCCGCGAGCACCCGCGTCAGCATCCCGAGCTGTTCGGTGGCCGCCTCCCGGAGTTCGCGTTCGTCCACGTCGTTTCCGAAGTAGTACTCGTTCGCGCCGTTCTCGTGCACCAGTCCGACGTACATCGAAATGGGCTCGCCCTCTTCGAGGGCGGCGATGGCCCGTTCTCGCACTCGCTCGAACTCGTCGTCCTCGGCGCCGTCTGCGTCTGCGTCGTCTCCCATACGTCGTCCTTTCCGGGGCCGGATACAAAACAGACCGGGCGCGACTCCTCGCCCGCGAGACCGGTCGGAAACCGGTAACGTTCAAACGGCGGCGAACGGAGGTGTGGGTATGCTGGTCGATACCGCCGTCACGGTACTGCACGTTCTCACGGGCGCGTTGTGGGTCGGAAGCGTCGTCTTCGTCGCGGGCGCGATTCTCCCCGCCGCCGTCGGGGGGTCGCTCGACGCCGCCCCCCTCGAATCGATGTCCCGAACGCTCGTGGTGGGGTCCCGCGGCGCGTCCGTCGTGATGTTTCTCACCGGCGGCCACCTCGCCGGGACGAGATACACAGTCGAGACGTTGACAGGAACCGGTCGTGGCCACCTCGTCCTCGCGATGCTCGCCCTCTGGTTGGTGCTCGCCGCCCTCGTCGAAGTCGGCAACGGACGACTCACCGACGGTCTGCAGGAGAAGCGCGTTCGAGCGCCCGCGAGAGACGCTCTCGGCGTCTTCCGCGCGGCGGCGGTCGTCGGCGTCCTCCTCCTCGTCGACGCCGGTCTGTTGGCGACGGGCGCGGCGTTCTACTGAGATTACCTGTCACTATAGAGAGAACATACGGATACAGCGAAGAACATATAATCTGTCCGATATTTTTAACCCGCGTGCGGGAGCATCACCCGACGAGATGCAAGGGGACGACACGCAGCGAAACCATCGGAGCGACGCCCCGTTGACCATCGAACTCCGCGAGTCGGACGGGCGAATCGTCGTCCGCCGAGACACCGCGTTCGGAACGTACGAACGAACCGTCGAGCGATGAGTTCCGACGCGCACCCCGACGACGGGTTCGAGCGCACCGATTCGGCCGCCGGACCGCTTCTCGCCCGCCTCTCTCGTCCGCTCTCCCCGACGAGGACGCGCATCGCCGTCGTCGCGGACCCGCACGTGACGCCGACGGCGTCCGGGACGTGGAAGGCGTACCACCGGACCGAGACGCGACTCCGAACGGCCGTCGCCGCCGCCGACGACGCCGAGGCGGACCTGACGGTGTTTCTCGGCGACCTGACGCGGGACGGCCGCCCCGAGGAGTTCGCCTGCGCCGACGAGGTGCTCGGTGAGTTCGACGGCGAGTGGGTCGCCGTCCCCGGCAACCACGACGTGCCGAAGGCGTGGGACGACTACGAGACGCCGCCCGTCTCCGAGTTCGCCGACCGGTACGCCGCGGAGACGCTTCCGTTCCGCGTCCGCGCCGGCGACGTGGACGTGTTCGGGTTAGACAGCGCAAGCGGCGACGGCGAACTCGACGAGTCCCACGAGGGCCTGATTCCGGACGCCCACCTCGAATGGCTGGACGAGTCCCTCGCGGACGCCGAGACGCCGGTCGTCGCCCTCCACCACAACCTGTTTCACCCGCGGGAGCACACCGGCCCGTTCGCCGACGGCGACTTCTACCAACTGCGCAACGCCGAGGCCCTCCTCGAACTCCTCTCGGAGCGAGGCGTTCCGCTCGTCCTCTCGGGGCACATCCACTGGCCCGCGACGGCGCGGAAGCGCGGCGTTCGAGAGGTCATCGCGCCCGCGACGTGTTCGTACCCGCAGGCGATGCTTCTCGTCGACGTCGGCCCTTCGGGAACGGACGTCCGGATGGTCCCGCTCTCGGGCCCGAACGGGCGGGCGGAGGCGTACGAGTTGGCTCGCGACGGGAACGCCCACGGGCGGAGCATCGCGGCCCACGCCGCCGACGGCGCGCTCTCGGAGTCGAACGTCCCGTTCGCGGACGAGCGCGAACGGGCCCGGTCCGGCGAGAACGACGCGGAGCCGACCCCCGCGAACCGTCGGACGCGACCCGACTACGACGACGTGCCGGAGGGGATTCGATGGCGCTGAGGGGGACGCACCTCGACGACGCGAGGGAGTCGCTCGGGCGCGAACGGCGGCGGTGCGTGGACGAGAAGGCGGCGTTCCGGTCGTTCCGCTCCGCCGTTACCGACGTCCAACCGTCGACCGCCGCCGGGTCCGCGGCCGGACCCCTCGCGGTGAAGACGGTCGGTCGGGAGACGCCGCCGTCCCTCGACGCCGTACGGCGGGCGTACGAGCGGACGGTCATGGAGGTTCCCCACTACGAGGAGGAGTACGGCGACGCCTACCCCGAGAGCCTCGCCGCGGAGTTCGGCGACGAAATCGCCGCCGGGATGACCGCGGGGGCGGGGCTCTCGCCGGAACTGCGGCGGGCCGTCGTCTCCGCCGCCGCCAACGCCGTCCGCGAACGGCAGGAGTTCCTCGACCTGTTGGACGCGGAGTTCGAGTCGCTGGACGAAGTCGAGGACGGCGTCGAACTGGTCGTCGGTGAACTCTCCTCGTTGGACGACCGACCGCTCTCGGCCCGGTCGTTCGACGAACTCCTCGCTCTCCGCGAGGACGTCCTCGCCCTCCGAGACGAACTGGACGAACGCGCCTGGGAGCGCCAACGGACGCTCGCCGCCCACCGGCGCACCCTCTCGGGTCTGGTCCCGAGCGTGACGGAGTACCTCTATCACGACGTGGACTGCTCGCACCCCGGACTGGACGCACTCGCCTCTGCGCGTCGCCTCGTGGAGACGGCGCTCTCCCGCACCGACCGCGCCATCTCGACGACGGCGTAACGCGGCGCGGGCGGTCGGTCGCGGCCACACCTATTTATCCCACGAGGGGAAATTCTCGCCCATGCGCACCATCCCCGCCTCGCCCGCGTCCCGACAGGTAACCGACGGTCGCGCCCGACGATGACGCGACTGCACCCCCGCGTCCAACTGCTGTGGGCCGGTCGCGCGGCGATCACCGCGGCGATACTCGGCGGCATCGCGTTCGCCGCCGTCCGCTTCTTCGCTCCGCCGTTTCTCCCCTCGTGGACGCCGTTCGCCGTCGGCGGCACCATCCTCGTCCTCGGGGCCCTCCTCGCCGTCGCACGGTACCGGTCGTGGTCGTACGAAGTCCGCGACGACTCGCTGTACCTCGAACGCGGGGTGTTCACCCGCGTCCGCACGGTGGTCCCGTTCGTCCGCATCCAACACGTCGACTCCGCCCGAAACCCCACCGAACGGTTCGTCGGACTGGCTCGAACCGTCGTCTACACGGCGGGCTCCCGCGGGGCCGACGTGACGGTGCCGGGACTCACGCTCGAGGGCGCGGAGGAACTGCAGGAGCGATTGAAGCGACTCGCCATCCGCTCCGAAGGCGAGGACGCGGTCTGAGATGCCCGAACAGCGACTCTCGCCGCTGTCGGTTCCGTACCGCGTCATCCAGCGAGGCGGGAGCGTCCTCGCGTTCGTCGTGTTCGCCCTCGCCACGGGCGGGATGAACCTCCCGTTCGTCGGACTCGCCGGCCCCGCGGCGGTGGTCCTCGTCGTCGGCGGCGGCGTCGGCCTCCTAATCGCGTACGAGGCGGCGTACTACCGCCTGTTCAGGTACGACCTCACCGCCGACACGCTCGACATCCACTCCGGCGTCGTCGCGCGGCGGACGCGCGAGATACCGCTCCGGCGCATCCAGAACGTCGATATCGCTCGGAACGTCGTCCAGCGAGCGGTCGGCATCGCGGCGGTGAACTTCGAGACGGCGGGCGGAAGCGGCACCGAGGCGCAACTCCGCTACGTCTCCTTCGAGGAGGCAAAACGCCTCCAGCGAGAGTTGCCGCGCCTCAAGCGCGGCGAGGACGTCGCCGAGGAGACTCCCACGCCGACGGAGGAACTGTTCTCCCTCGACGACCGGGAACTCGCGATTTTGGGCGCGCTCTCGTTCGACTTCCGCATCCCCGGCGCGGTGTTCATCTTCGCCTCGGGGTCGGTCCCGTTCGTCACGTCGCTCCTGCCGGACGCGTTCGGGTTCCCCACCGCCGTCGTCGGCGTCGTCGTCCTCGTCGTCGCCGCGGTGCTCGTCTCGTGGCTGGCCGGCGCGACGGTGGCCGTCGTCAACTACTACGGCTTCCGCCTCGTGCGGTCGGAGGACGAACTCCAGTACGAACGCGGACTGCTCCAACGGTACGACGGATCTATTCCGTTCGACAAGGTGCAGACGCTGACCGTCGCGGACAACCCCCTGAAGCGGTGGGCGGGGTACGCGACGCTCCTCATCGAGACGGCGGGGCACGGGCCGGGCGGCAACGAGAACGGCCGCGGGTCCGAGGCGGCGATTCCCCTCGCGCGCCGGGAGCGAATCGACTCGCTCGTGAACGACATCGAACACGTCGGGTCGCCGGCGTTCGAACGCCCGCCGAAGCGGACCCGACGCCGGTACGCCGCGCGCTACCTCATCGCGCTGTCGGTTCTCACCGGCGTGCTGTACGCCGCAAACACCGTCTTCGGCGGGATTCCGTGGTACTGGACCGGTCTCGTCCTGCCGGCGATTCCCGTCGCGGCGCACTACAAGTGGAAGCACCGCGGCTACTGGCTCGGACCCGACCACGTCGTCACGCGAAACGGCGTGTTGAAGCGCGAGACGAAGTTCGTCCCGTACTACCGCATCCAGACGGTCATCGACACCCGGACGATATTCCAGCGTCGCCTCCGCCTCGCCACCGTCACCATCGACACCGCGGGGTCGCTCTCGATAGGCGGGAGCGACGCCGCGGCGGTCGATATCGACGCAGAGTCCGCCGACCAACTCCGAGAGGAACTCGACGACCGACTCATCGCCGCCCGCGCCGCCCGGCAGGCCGAACAGCGCCGAGCGAAACGGGCCGCCGCGGAGGCGGAACTCGAAGCGGAGGACGAATCCGAAGGCGAGGGAGAATCCGAAGTCGGGGGCGACGACGACGGCGACTCGGTACCCCCGAGTGAGACGCGGGACGACGGGTAGGCGGTCCGAGAGCGTCGGGCGCGGCGAGTTCACCTCCCTCCCGGAGCGTTCGTGGTGAAGACAGCGTACCGCCCGCAGTCCGTTCGCTCGCGGCGGATTCGCGCCGGTCAGTCGTCCGCGGCCGCGGGAGCGTTCGGCACCTTCTGACGGGCGTCCGGCCGCACGGACGCCGGCGTCCACTCCAGTCCGTCCTCGTAGCGGAACGCGCGGTGGTCTTGGGTCGGGTCGACGACCGTCAGCGAGAGCCAGTCGTTGTCCAGCAGTTCGGTCACCTCTTCGCAGTCGGCCAGGACGTCGGTGACGCGCTGAACCGGCGCGTGGACGACCGTCGAGAGGCGGAGCGGCCTGTGGTACGGTTCGTCGTCGCGGGCCATCAGCGACTGGAGGGGGAGACCGGTCATCAGGTCGCCGCCGTTGCCCTGATAGACGCCGACGTTGCCGACGGGGTTTTGGGTCACCTTCGACCCGCTGCCGTAGACGGCGTTGTCGACCGTCGAGAAGTAGTACTGGCTGTTGATCCACTGGGTGACGACCACGGGGCCCGCGAAGATGGCTTCCAGCGCGTCGCCGTCGGGGTCGGTCGACCAGTCGTACGAGTGGAGGAAGGCGCGCCCGTCGAGGTCGAGGTCGCTCGTGAGTTCGCGGGGGCCGACGACGAAGCCGGCGTTACCGGCCAGCCCCCACTCGGGACGCGTCTCGGCCCAGTCGGCGGCGCGGCGTTCCGTCTCGCTGACGCCCGTCGATCCGTCGGCGCCCATCGACTCGGCGCGCTCGGCGGCGGCGTTCTCGCGAGCGACGGTGAGGTCTGCGCGCAACTGGTCGAGTTCCCCCGCGTGGCTCTCGGGTACGTCGCCGTCGTACAGTTCGATCTCGTCGGTCGTCGTGTTGTGTTCGCCGGCGAGGAAGACGGTGTCGTCGGGGATGTCGAAGCCGCGTTCGCGCAGCGCCGTCTTGACCTCGGTGTCGTTACAGATCGTCGCGAGGGCGCGGGCGTTCGGGCCGCCGGGGTTGCCGGCGCAGGCACCGCAGTCCAAACTCGAGTCGTAGGGATTGTTGGCCGTCTCGCTGGCGTGGCCGACGAAAACGACGAGGCGACTGAACTCCTCCCAGCCCATCAACTCGAAGGCGGTAGCGGCGTACTCGACTTTCTCCTCGTGGGTCAGCCCCACCGGAAGATCACCGACGTAGGTGTGCTGGTGGTCGACGATCTGCTCGCAGAACTCGTGGTCGTCGGGCACCGCGTCGTCGGCGGTATCGAACAGATCGTAGAGGCGGCCGGGGACGAGCGTGCGGGCCGCGAGCGCCAGCCCGTACCCGCTGCCGGCGTTCTCGACGAAGCCGAAGGCGGTGGCGGGGTTCTCTTTCAGCGTCTTGACGACCTCGCTCGCGGCTTCGCGGATGTTCGACCATCGCTCGTGGCTCGCCTGCGTGTCCTTATCGGCCGGAATCTCGGTGATACGGTGCTGCGGGTCGAGGATCGGCGGGCAGGCATCGACCGCCACCTCGGCATCGTACCCCCGGTACTCCATCGGGATACCGAAGAAGCCGGCGTAGCCGTGAGTCTCGTACTCGCCCGTGGCTTCGATGTGGCGGCGGATAAGCTCCGAGCGGGTGTCGATACAGAAGACCAACTGCGCGTCCGGGCGACCCGACGGCTCGCTCTCGGCGAGCGACCGGCTCTCGGCGGCGACGCTCTCGACGACGTCGGTTCGGTAACTCGCCTCCCACGCGTTCAGGAACGCTTCGGCGAGTTCGTCGGCCGCGTCGGTCTCGGCTCCGTCGGGGCCGGTCGAGGGCTCGATATCGACGCCGAAGCCGTCGAGCAACGAGAGGCGGACCGCGAGATAGCCCGCGAGCGTGATTGGGTGGGCCGACTGCCACACGTCCTCGTCGTCGGCGCGCCGTTTGATGAATCCGGCCCAGCCGGGGAGCGCGGCCAGTTGCTCCTCGAAGATAGGCACCCACTGGCTCTCCGGGTACGGCTCCAGGACGGCCTCGATGGCCTCGGTCGGCGTTTCGGGCAGCGCGGCGACGACCCCTTCGTCGGGGATTTCGCCGTCGTGTTCGGCCACCTCACGGAAGGCCGCGTAGAACCCGGCTTCGCGGTTCGGCATCGACCACTGGGCGTGGCCCTCGTCGAGGAAGGCCGACAGCCACTTCGTCAGTACGTGATCGGCACGCTCGGTGTCGGAATCCGGCGTCTCCGGATCGGCGGCGGCGTCCATGCGTTCGAGCAGCGTCTCCGGGTCGGCCTCGTAGCCGCGCTCCGTGAGTTCCGATTCGAGTATTTCGGGGTCGATCTGGCCGTCGTCGAGCGCCGCTCGGAACGTCTCCGGGCTCGGGTAGCCGCGACCACCGAGCAGGTCGGCCGCCTGCGTCACCGCCTCGCCGAACGGCAGGTCTTCGAACCCCGAGAGGGGGTTGGCCGTCACGAACGAGTGAATCGGCCAGACCGATCCGACGGTGGTCGCTGCCTTGTCGATGCTGTCTTCGATAGTGGATTCAGTACTCATTGTAATCCTCCCTGGTGGTCAGGACCGTGCTGGACGACGGTTGGCTCGCGTTCACAAGCGTCACGTAGAGGCGCCGGCTGCGTTCGTGGACGCCGGCTTCCATCGCGACGTAGACGGCGAGGAAGACGGCGGCGACGACGGCGTGGAACACGCTCAGTTCGGTCGGCGCCGTGACGACCGGGAGTCCGGCCAGCAGACCCGAGACGGCCGTGTAGACGAGAGCGTAGACGGCGATGGCGGGGAGGAAGACCAACGGGACCGCCCCGTAGCGGACCGCCGCCGGGAGCGACGCGTGCCGGACCGTACTTCGGGCCGCGTGGAGCGTGGTGAGCACCACGAAGAAGACCAACAGGAGGCCGCTGTCGAGGCTCGTTCCTTCTCCCGTCAACAGTGCGAACAGCGTGCCTCCGGCCAGTCCGGTCAGGAGCGTCACGGCGACGCCGGCGACGCCGGTCTCCCGTCCAGCCGCCTTCTTCGGGCTGGTCCGTTCGACCTCTCCGCCCGCGCTGAGGAACTGGTAGGCTTTGTAGAAGCCGTGCAGAACGAGGTGGGTGATAGCGGCCCCGAAGAATCCGAGGCCAGCCTGCATGATCATGAAGCCCATCTGTCCCACGGTCGAACAGGCCAGCTTGCTCTTGACGTCCGGTTGGACGGTTTTGAGGAGTTTCCCGAGCAACGCGCTGGCCGCACCGGCGACGACGACCGCGAGCATGAGCGTCGCGTCAACCGTGACGACCGGCGCGAAACGGGTCAGTAGGATGCCGCCCGCGTTGACGAATCCGGCGTGCATCAGCGCCGACGCCGGCGTCGGTGCCGTCATCGAGGAGAGGAGCCAGTTGTGAAACGGGACGAGCGCGGATTGGATCATCGCCGCGAGGACGAGGGCTCCGGCGGCGAGGAGCCACACCGGCCCGCCGAGCGTCTCGGCCGCCGCGGCGATGCCGGAGACCGTCGTCGCCCCGGTCGCCCACCACAGCGTCGTCAGCGCGACTCCGAGGAGCGCACTGCTGACGAGGAAGTACTTGCGGGCGACCGTCGCGGCCGCCTGTGCCTGTTCCCAGCCGCTGACGATACCGATGAGCTTCGCCATCGACAGGCCCATCGTCAGCCAAAGGAGTCCGAACAGGGCGATGTGGTCGGCCGCGACGAGTCCCATCACGACCACGGTGAATCCGAACATCGCGACGAAGAAGCCCGTTTCGTAGGAGCTACCCGCCACGTAGCGGCGCGAGTAGGTGTGGATGATCGCACTGAAGAACGTGACGACCTCCCACATCAGGATAGTTAGTCCGTCGACGGCGACCACGCCGGGAATCTCCCAAGCGCCACCGAACAGGACTCGGGCGGCGAGTACGCCGCTACTCGCGGCGAATAGTACCCACACGAGCCACGTTAGTGCGACAGGAACGAACGGCGACTCCACCGTCGTGTCCGGGAGCGCTCCGACCGTCGTCTTTGAGGTGCGTCCTGACATCGTTCAGTCCGTTTTACGACCCATCCTGGCGACCGAGGCGAGATCGGAATACCATACTGGTCGTCGTTACCCGTATTTGAGAACGGTTCGACTAATAAAACTCCCTATGCTCACAAAATGTTCGCAAATCTTCGATTATAGAACGTTATGTTTTCGAGTGCCGTGCGGTCGGTGTCGTACAGGAGTCTGAGGTGTTCGACGTTGCCGTCCGGAACCGCTTCGCCCTCGCGTCGTTCCCGCGTCTGGTTCCGGAGTGTCTGAACGACGACGTTTCAGCGGCGTCAACCGGCCAAAGCGGCCCAGATGTTCGCAGGTACTCGTCGGACAGGAGACGACGAGGGGGTCCGAGCATCCGGCCCGCGTACCGGGTCTCTTCGAGATTCGGTCCGGCCTCGGACTGAATCGATAACAGATTCGATGCTGTCCCCGTTCATCGACGGATCGTTCGCTTCTGTGCACACGGGTCGGTATCGGCCATCGATTCTTCGGGGAGATTCGCTCGTGAGGTGAGCTGATAGCACCGAAACGTTCGGTGGATCGACTCGAAGAACCGTATCGTCAACGAGGGCGGGATGCTCGCACGGAAGAAGTCGGAGGGGACCGTTCTCGTCGGGAAGTCGTCCGGTGAGAGCGCCCGAAACAGCGAACAAGCCGTCGTTCAGCGTCCGTTCTCGGGATCGAACTTGCCGAAGGGCGTCGTCTCGTGGCTCCGAACGAGGACTTCGTCGGCGACGGTGAGTCCCATGTCGAGGAGTTCCTGTGCCACGGGCGTGATATCGCTGTCCGACTCGCCGATAGCGGTGACGAGGAGGTTCTGTTCGCCGGTGACCAACTCCTGGACCGACACGACGCCGTCGATCTGCAGAATTTCGGGGATGAGCTCACCGCGTTCGGGTATCGAAGCGGTGCAGTAGAGCAACATACGGAGCGGATAGCCCGATTTCTGATAATCGACGCTGGCGCTGTATCCTTTGATCACGCCGTCGGATTCGAGACGCTGGATGCGCTTGCGGACGGTACTGTCGGAGGTATCAGTTCGCTCTGCGATGTCTCCGGACGACATGTTTCGGGCGTCTTCCTGTAACGCGTACAGAATCGCTCTGTCCACGTCGTCGATCTCGTCCTCGGCCATACCCGTGTGTCCGCGACAAAGGCACTTTACCTTTGTACGTTGCTCGGGTGTAGCACCGATTTCTCTGTTTTCGTCTGCCGAGGGGGTGGCTCTCGTGCGGGTAGCATATCAGGTGACGACGGTGTCGGGGGTTCGCGGTGAGAGATCCCCGGCACACACGGCCTCTGTATCGAAAACGCCGGTCGCAACGCCGTGGGAAGTCAGTGCAACGAGAAACCATTTTTCGGGTCGCCCCCCTCCAACACGTATGGGCACGAAGGGACTCGAACGCCTTCTCGAAGGCAACGAACGTCACGTACGAGGTATCCCCGGGGACTACTTTTCGCAACTCAGAGGTGCGCAGAACCCCGGCGTGGTCGCGGTTAGCTGTTCGGACTCGCGCGTCCCCGCCGAGGGCGCGTGGGGCGTCGAGGAGGCGGGCGAGTTGTTCACGTCGGTCAACGTCGGCAATCAGGCGTGGACGGACGTGGACGGCGAACTCGTCGCGAACGACGCCGTCGGCTACGCCGTCGATTCGTTGGACGTGGACGACGCGGTGGTCCTCGGCCACACCGGATGCGGGGCGGTCACCGCCGCCTATCAGGCGGTTAACGGCGAGGGGGGCGACGTCCTGCCGGGCGTCGAACAGGCGATATCTCGGCTCGTCCCGTACGTCGAGGAGGCGAACGAAGCGGGCGTCTACGACGAGGAGACGGAGGCGAGCGAGGCGGTCAACCGCCTCGTGGAGTACCTCGTCCGCGAACAGGTGGCGTTCCTCGTCGAGAGCGACGCCGTCCCCGAGGACGTGACCGTCTCGGGGTTCGTCTACGACTTCCAACGGGCGTACGGCGGCGACGACGGGGCGGCGTACCTCGTCGCCGCGGACGGCGACACCGACGGGGACGCCCTCCGCGAACGAGTGCCCGAGGAGTACGAGAACCGCGTTCGTTCGCTGCTCTAACTTCGAGCCGACTCTATCACGTCGGTGAACTCGCGGGCCGTCTCCGTGATGGACTCGAAGTCGCCCGCCTCGATGGCGTCTCCGTCCATGATGGCGCTTCCCGCGCCGACGGCGACTGCGCCCGCCTCGATGAACTCGCCGGCGTTGTCGATGTCGATGCCGCCGGTCGGCATGATGGGGATCTGCGGAAGCGGTCCCTGAATGCTCGAGAGGTGCTTCGGCCCCGCCGTGGAGGCGGGGAACAGTTTCACGAAGTCCGCGCCCGTCTCGAAGGCGCGTATCGCCTCCGTCGGCGTGAAGATGCCCGGCGCGACCAAGGTGCCGTGGCGGTTGCTCGTGTCGACGACGTCCTCGTGGAAACTCGGGCTGACGACGAACTCCGCGCCCGCCCGGATGGCCTGCCCCGCCGTCTCCCCGTCGAGGACCGTCCCGGCGCCGACGATGGCCTCGTCGTCGGTGAACGACGCCGACAGTTCGCGGATGAGTTCCATTGCGTCGGGGTTGTCGGCGGTTATCTCGTACGCCGTGACGCCGCCCTCCTGAAGCGCCTGCGCCACGTCGATGACGGTGTCCGCGTCGGCCCCGCGCATCACCGCGACGACGCCGCTCTCGGTGAGTCGTTGCATGTCCTCGTGTACGTCGAGTGCGACCATGTCGTCTCCACCTGCGCCGCGTTCGCTATTAAGCCCCCGGGACCGACGGACGGCACCGCCTCGGCCCCGTTCCGATGTCCGCGTTCCGAGGAGCGTTCCCGTCCGCTGACCGTCCGTTTCGGGGGGCAGAACGCACTTGCCTGCCGCACCGCTACAGGGACTCGATGGTTCAGCACCGCGAGACGGACGTCCGTCTTCGGTCGTACCGCCGGACGGCGCGAACCGTTCCGTCGAAGGTACACGAGTGGGTGTTCCTCGACGGGAGTCGACTGGTCTTGGCCGCCGTCCTCCTCGTCGCGTTCGGGACGTTCGTGAGCCTCCTCGACTCGTGGTTCGGCGTGACCCGTATCGAACTCTCGCCGGTTTACTACCTGTTGAGCGCCATCTTCGGCGGCAACTTCACCCTCATCTCCGTCGTGCTCTCCATCAACCAACTCGTCATCTCCCGGCAGTTGAGTGACCTCGGCGAACTCCGCGAGCAGATATCCGAGGCCATGGACTACCGCCAGAAGGCCGTGGAACTCACCGACGTCGACACCGCGCCGGTCACCCCGGCGGCGTTCGTAGAAGTGCTCTTCGAGGGTATCTGCGACGCCCTCGGCGACATCGAACGCCAGCGGGAACGCCTCGGAAGCGAGGTGGACGCGGAGGTCGAAGAGTGGTCGAGACCGCTCGACAGACACGCGGCGTCGGTACTTCGCGGTATCAAGGACAGCGACTCCGAGGTGTTCGGCACGCTCGTGCTGATGTTAGACTCGAACTACTCACAGGAGATGTACGACATCGTCGAGTTCCGCAAGAAACGCGGCGACGACCTCCCCGACGAGATGGAGGAGACACTCGAAGGACTCGTCGTCCGACTCCGGCAGATAGACGTGGCGCGACAGTACCTGAAGACGCTCTACATGCAGGTGGAACTCGCGCGCCTGTCGCGTCGCCTCCTGTACGTCGGGATGCCGGCCATCCTCCTGACGATGACCGTCCTCACGATACTGTCGATTACCCCGTCCACCGTCGCCAGCATCGGCCAACTGTCGTCCGTCATCCTCGTCGTTTCGACCGTCGGCACGGCACCGCTCATGGTGCTCGTCTCCTACGTGCTTCGTCTCTCCGTCGTCTCGGAGCGAACGGTCGCCATCACGCCGTTCACCACGCCGACGCAGGAGCAACCGACGTTCAAGTCGCCGTGAGGGGGGCGCGGTCCGACCGCGCGCCTCCGGCGACGCGCTCAGTCCGTCCGCGGAATCGCGTACGCCCCCGCCGCGAAGAACACCGCCGCCAGCACCGCGAGGACGGCCAGATTGAACAGCGCGCCCCCGGAGGCGTCGGCGTACGTCACTGCGCGGACGCCGCGGGCGAAGTACGTCAACGGCGAGAGGTTCACCGCGGGGCGGAACCACGCGGGCAGGAGGTCCGGCGTGACGAACGTCTCAGAGAGGAACAGAAGCGGCAGCGCGATGGCGTTCGACGCCGCGATGACGCCGTCTTGGGAGTCGGCGACGCGGCCGATGACCGCGCCGAGGCCGCAGAACAGCGTCACGCCGAGGGCGACGAACGGGACGACCAAGAGCGTCTCGGCGGTGAGCGGAAGCGACACGCCCGTCACGAGCACCGTGAGGACGAGAAGCGCCAACGCCGCGAGGCCGATGACGACGACGTTCACCAGCGTCTGCGCCAGCAACCACTCCGCGCGCGTGAGGGGCGTCGTCGCCAGTTTCTCGAAGCGGTTGCCCTCGCGGTGGCGGGCGATGCTCGACCCGACGCGCGAGAGGGGCGTAAAGAGGACGACGACGGCGAGGTAGCCGGGGACGTAGTAGCCCGGCGGTTCGGCGAACAGGCCGCCGCCGGTCGGTTGCGTCTGCACCAACGCCCCGAAGATGAGGACGATGATGACGGGGAAGAAGAACGTGAAGAACACCGCCGTCCGGCGGCGGAGGAACGAGTGCCACGACGCGAAGAACGTCGAGCGAACGCGGCCGACGGACGTCACCGGCGACCACCTCCGGCCTCCGCGACCGGAGCGTCCGCGTCCGAATCGGCGTCCGCCCCCGCGGCCGCGTCCGTCCGGCCGACCGCCTCGAACGACTCGCCCGTCAGCGACAGGTAGACGTCTTCGAGGTCCGGTTCCGTCCACGTCAACGAGTCGAACGCCACGCCCGCGTCGTCCAACGCGCGCACGGCGTCGCCGATGTCGCGGGGCGTCAGGCCCTCGAAGACGAGTTCGTCGCCCCGAGTCGAGAGGGTGAATCGGCCGTCGTCGAGGGCGTCCGGCTCGGGGGACGCCGTCGTCTCCACGAGGAGTCTGCTGTCGCCGCCGTGGGCCGCCACGAGGTCCGCGGGCGTCCCGACGGCGACGAGTTCGCCGTCGTTGAGCAAGCCGACGCGGTCCGAGAGGCGTTCGACCTCGACCATCGAGTGACTGGTGAGAAACACCGTCGTCCCGCCGTCGGCGAGCGATTCCAGCAGGTTCCACAGCGACCGCCGCCCCGCGGGGTCGATGCCGGTGGTCGGTTCGTCCAAGAACAGCACGTCGGGGTCGTTGACGAGGGCCGCCGCGACGCAGGTCCGCCGCTTCTGGCCGCCCGAGAGGTTCTCGTACCACGCGTCGGCGTCGTCGCCCTCGATGCCGACGTCGGCCAACACGGCGTCGGGGTCGCGCGCCTCGTCGTAGAGGCCCGCGTAGTAGGAGACGAGTTCGCGGGCCGTCAGGCGACCCGCGGGCGAGAACGACTGCGGGAGGAGGCCGACGCGGGACTCCTCTACCGCCGCCGGGTCGGACCCGAGGACGCTGACGTCCCCCTCGACGGCCGTCGTCCCGGTCAACGCCCGGACGAGCGTCGTCTTTCCCGCGCCGTTCGGGCCGATGAGTCCGAACACCTCGCCCTCGGCGACGGAGAGCGAGACGCCCGAAAGCGCGTCCACGTCGCCGTAGGACTTGCGGACGCTCTCGGCGACGAGTACCTTGTCCATACCTCCGGTTCGGTGTCGTCCGGTGGTAAGCGATTCGGAATCCGGCGCGGAATCGAACGGGGTACCACCCGACCGACCCGCCGGAGGTGGCTTTAATCCGGCCCCGTCCGCAGGTCCGCCCATGCTCTCCGTGGACAGACGGCGGTTCCTCGGCGCGTCCGCCGCGGCACTCGCGGGCGCACTCTCCGGGTGCGGCGGCGAGTCGGCGCAGACGGACACAGGGACGACTGACGTCGACGGTACCGGAACCGCCGGAACTCCATCGTTGGACGACGCGAGGGTCGGACTCGAACGCGTCGCCGAGGGGTTCGCCGCGCCGGTTGACCTCTGTGCGCCCGCGGGAGTCGACCGTCGGTTCGTCGTGGACCAACCCGGCGTCGTCTGGTCGGTGACGGGGGAGGGACGCGCCGAGAAGCCCTACCTAGACCTCCGGGACAGGGTGGTCGAGGTTAGCGGCTACTCCGAGCGCGGACTGTTGGGGATGGCGGCGCATCCGGACTTCGCGGAGAACGGCCGCCTGTTCGTCAGGTACAGCGCTCCGAACCGAGAGGGGACGCCATCGAACTACAGTCACACGTTCGTCCTGAGCGAACTGACGGTGGACCCCGGCGCGGACGACCCCTCGCCGGAGGAGCGAACGCTGTTGGAGATTCCCGAACCGCAACCGAACCACAACGCCGGGTCCGTCGTCTTCGGTCCGGACGGCTACCTCTACGTCGGCGTCGGCGACGGCGGGGGGAGCGAGGACCGAGGGACGGGCCACGTCGAAGACTGGTACGACGCCGTCCCGGGCGGCAACGGACAGGACGTGACGGCGAACCGCCTCGGGAGCGTACTGCGAATCGACGTCGACGAGGGAACCTCGTCGGGCAGTCGGACGCAGTCCGACGACGTGGACTCCCGAACGGACGGAAAGCCGTACGGAATCCCCGAGGACAACCCCCTCGTGGGGCGCGAGGGCTTCGACGAACAGTACGCGTGGGGCTTCCGCAACCCGTGGCGTGTGAGTTTCGACGGCGAGGACCTGTACGTCGCCGACGTGGGCGAGAGCGCCTACGAGGAGGTGAACCGCGTCACCGCGGGCGGCAACTACGGGTGGAACGTCCGCGAGGGCGCGCACTGCTTCGGCGCCGACTCCTGCCCGGCCGAGACTGCTGACGGCGAAGCCCTCGTCGACCCCGTAATCGAGTACTCCCACTCCGGCGACGGCCCCTCGGGCGCGGCCGTCATCGGGGGGTACGTCTACCGCGGCGACGAGGTTCCGGCTCTCTCGGGGGCGTACGTCTTCGCGGACTGGCAGGCTGACGGCCGTCTGTTCGCCGCGACCCCCGACTCGTCGGAGACGCCGTGGCCTATCTCGGAGGTGTCGGTCGTCGGGTCGCCGTCGCTCGGGTCGAACGTCCTCGCGTTCGGCCGCGACGGCGAGGAGGTGTACGTCCTCGCCAACGAGGGCGGCGTCTCCGGGTCCTCCGGCACGCTCTCCCGACTCGTCGCGCCGTGAAAATCGAGTTTTTCGGCTCGCTCAGTCGTTCTGAACGACTTCAGCGGGCGCTTCGGCGCTCCCGTCGAGACTGGCGTCCACCTCGACGCGGCGGCCGGAGTCGGCGGACTCGTACGCCGCCTCGGTGAGTGCGGTCACCTTCACGGCGTCCTCGGGCGGAATCAGAGACTCCGCGTCGCCGCGAATCGCGTCGAAGAAGTTGCCGAGTTTCCGCTCCGTGAGGTCCTCGAAGGAGGGTTCCTCCGGCGTCGCCTCGTACGTCGTCCCGTTCTCGGTGACGCGAATCGTCTCGCCGTCGAAGGAGACGGAGCCCTCGGTGCCCCAGATAGAGAGCATCTCGCCGGGCGCGGGCGAACTCTGCCCCGCGCCGGAGACGCCGACGCTGGCGGTCATGCGGCCGTCGTCGCGTTCGAGCGTCACGGCCAGCGCCGAGTTCACGTCCACGTCGGCGCCGCGGGAATCCACCGTCGCGGCGACGGAGACGGGCGTACTCCGCGTCGCCCACAGGAGCGAATCGAGCAGGTGCGACCCCGAGTCGTACAGTTGTCCGCCGCCCGACAGCGCCGGGTTCCCCCGCCAACTGTCGCCGACGGCGTCTATCCACACCTGTTCGAGGTGACAGGTCGCCATGTGCGGCGTGCCGATGCGTCCCTCGTCGATGACGCGCCGAATCTCCCGGAACCGGTCGTCGAAGTGTCGCTGGTAGCCGAC
Organism: Halopelagius longus; assembly: GCF_900100875.1. Lineage (NCBI taxonomy): Archaea > Methanobacteriati > Methanobacteriota > Halobacteria > Halobacteriales > Haloferacaceae > Halopelagius > Halopelagius longus. The sequence continues at coordinate 727,318 of NZ_FNKQ01000002.1, forward strand.
GGCGAGGACGCAGTCGCGCGACTCCGCCTCGCGGGCGAGGGTGCGCGCGTCGTCTAAGTCCGTCACCATGGGCTTCTCCAAGTGGACGTGGACGCCGCGTTCGAGACACGACATCGCGTGCTCGAAGTGGAGGGTGTGCGGTGACGAGATGATGGCGGCGTCGGCGTCCGTGGCGTCCAGCAGTTCCTCGTGGGAGTCGTACGCGGGCGCGTGGAGTTCCGATTCGAACGTCCCGCGGGCGGACTCGGAGGGGTCCGCGCCGCCGACGATTTCGACGTCGCCGAGCGAGTTCGCGATGTGACTCTCGAGTCTACCGAGAGAGCCGAGACCGATTGCGACCACCGAAAGATGTGTCATGTCGACACGGGAGCGTTCCGAAGTGAAAAACGTTCCGACAAGAACGAATTTCTATCTACGGTGAGACACGACAGATCCGACGTTTCTATCGTCTACCATTCCGGTATAGCTCGTCTGAGAATACGAGTGTTCGATTTGGAAATTGAATGTGATGCGGAGGGGTTCGGTTCGAACGCTCTCGCCGCAAGTCCCGCGAGCGAACGGAGTGAGCGAGTGGGACGTCGGTGAGAGCATCGACCGAGGGAGCGAAGCGACCGAGGAAGAGGCGCTCGCCGCAAGTGTCACGTTTTTCACCGACGCGGGAGACGTGTTCACCATGAGCCTCGACTACCGACGACTCGGGACGACAGGGACGAAAGTCTCCGAACTCTGCTTCGGCACGTGGCGGTTCGGCCGGAAGACCGGCGGCGTGTTGGAGACGTCGAAGGAGGAGGCGCACGAACTCCTGGACGCCTACGTCGAACGCGGCGGCAACTTCATCGACACCGCCAACGTCTACGGCGACCCCAACGGGACGAGCGAGGACTGGATCGGCGATTGGCTCTCCGACTACGACAGAGAGCAGTTCGTCGTCGCCTCGAAGGTGTACTTCGGCTTCGACGACGAGAACCCCAACGGGTCGGGTCTCTCGCGGACGCACGTCCGAAACCAGATAGAGGGGACCTTGGACCGACTGGGCACCGACTACCTCGACCTGTACTACATCCACCGCTGGGACGAGGAGACGCCCATCGAGGAGACGCTCTCGACGCTCGACCGTCTGGTCGAGGAGGGGAAAGTGAACTACCTCGGCGCCTCGACGATGGCGGCGTGGCAACTGACGAAGGCGCTCTGGAAGTCCGACGTGGAGGACTACGAGCGGTTCGAGGTGACCCAACCGCTGTTCCACGCGGGCTACTACGAGGACGTGGCCGACTACCTCGACGTCTGCGGCGACCAAGGACTCGCGGTCTGTCCGTACTCCCCGCTCGCGGGCGGCTTCCTCACCGGGAAGTACGAACGCGCGGACCCCGACGACCCGACGATAGTCGAAGCGCCCGACGGGTCCCGCGCCGACTTCGACGAGCGGTTCGACCAGTTCTACCTCTCGGAGCGCGGGTGGCACGTCTTAGACGCCGTGCGGGACGTCGCCGAAGAGGTCGACGCCACGCCCGCGCAGGTGTCGCTCCGGTGGTTGATGGACTACCCCGAGGCCACCGTCGTCCCCATCGTCGGCGCGCGCACCGTCGAACAACTCGACGAGAACGTCGGCGCGGCCGACGTGGACCTCTCGGACGACCAGTGGGAGCGCATCATGGACGCCCGGTACGGCGAGGACGGGAAACTCATCCACTAATCTCCCGCCGGGCCTCGGGAGACGCGGAGGCCGTAAGCGGCGGGGTGCCGCCGACTCAGGCGTACCCCAAGTCGCGGAGGTAGTCGCAGAGGACGTGCGCGTAGAGGACGACGGCGCTGAAGACGGCGACGGTACCCAGTCCGGCGGCCGCGAGGCCGAAGGCGAGGACGCCGCCGACGACGTGGTGACTGAGGAGTCGCCGAGGTTCTAACACGTCCGCGTACCCCTCGAACACCTTCTCCTGTTCTATCAGGCCGACTCGCGGGTTCGTCACGGCCAGTTCGAGGTGTCGCCAGTCGCCGACCACCGCCCGCGAGAGGAGGAAGTGGTCCAAATCGACGACGACGCTCAACAGGACGGCGTACGCCACGTACCCCGCGAGGAGGGGGAGCGACGCAGTTCCCACGAGGAGGACGGCCGCGACGCTCCCGACGACTGCGCCGACGACGGCGTGTTCGCCCGACTTCACCGTCTCACAGCGTCTCTCGGACGCGGCGCGTGATGGCGTCGACGTCGTACTCGTCGTCCTCCTTGTCCCAGACCGTCTCGCCACCGACGGCGACGGTCAGGACGCCGTGGTCGCCGGTCACCAAGGCCACCCTGTCGAGTCTCTCGCCGAACTGCTGCAGAAGCGCGTGCTGAATCTCCTCGGCCCGGTCGAGGAAGCCGCAGGGGACGCAGTACTCGATTTCGACGGTCGTCATGGCCGGACGTTCTCCGCGAAGGAAGGTAAACCCGACGCGACTCGACGCGGTGCGACTCGACGGGTGATGCGGTGGACGCGCCCGACGCACCCGGCGTTCACTCCCCGCGGCGGAAGCCGAACGGTCGCCAGTAGAGCAGTCCCACGGTGACGAGGAACACGGCCGTCGAGATATCGTAGGAGAAGTCGAACGCCACCGCGGCGACGGCGGACCCGCCGCCGACGACGCCCGTCAGGAGGGAGACGACGATGGGCCACGAACAGGAGACGCACGACAGGAGACCGAGGAGTCCCGACACCGCGGAGCCCGCGGCGTCGATGACGGTGGCGTAGACGAGGTACGCCAACGCGAGGTAGCCGACGACGCGGGCGGGCATGAGGACGACGGCGGCGTACGGCGTCGAGAGGACGGGCGCGGGCCCCCATCCGGGCGCGAGCGTGGCGATTCGGACGCCCCACTCGCCTCCCGGAACCTGCCCCGCGGCGGTGACGAGGACGCCGCCCGCGACGGCGAGGACGGCCGCGTACCCGACGGCGACGGCGGCGGCCCGTCGCCGCGTCGTCCGGTCGGTCGGTGCCACGTCCGTCTTCCAGACGGCGAGGACGCCGACGAGTATCCACGCGAGTCCGTACAGCGCGTACCGGGGCTGAGTGACCGAGATACCGGCCGCCGCGACGTAAGCGAGAGCGCCGAGAACGAGCGTGTTGGCGAGGAGTCCGACGAGTAGCAGGTCGTCGCGCGAGGGTCGGGAGACGGCGGCCGAGACGGAGGTCATAGCGCCAGCGTGTCCACGACGACGGCGAGAAGCACCGTGCCGAGGTAGGCGTTCGAGGCGTGGAACGCGCGGAACGCCGCCCGTTCGCTCTGCTCGTAGTGCAGGCGGACGACGAAGTAGAGGAACAGCCCCCCGAACGCGACGCTCGTGAGCGCGTACAGTAGCCCCAGCGCTTCCGTCGCCGCCAGCACGCCCGCGGCGACCAGCGTCGCCCCGAGGTACCAGAGGATGTGCTTGCGCGTCGTCGTCTCACCGCGGACGACGGGCATCATCGGGAAGCCGCCGCGCTCGTAGTCGTCCTTGTACGCCAACGCGAGGTTGTAGAAGTGCGCGGGCGTCCAAAGGAAGATGACCGTCGCCAAGACGAGTCCGCCGAGTCCCACCTCGCCGGTCACGGCGACCCAGCCGATGAGCGCCGGGAGCGCGCCCGCCGCGCCGCCGACGACGGTGTTCTGCACCGTGTTCGGCTTCAGCATCAGCGTGTAGACGACGCTGTAGAAGACGATGGCCGCGAGGCCGAGCACCGCCGCGAGGACGTTCACCCACGCGAACAGCGCCAGCGACGCCGCCGCGAGGACGAGGCCGAACGCGATGGCGTTGCGCACCGGAACGAGGTCCGTCGCGAGCGGTCGGTCGTTCGTCCGCGACATCCGGCGGTCGATATCGCGCTCGAAGACGTGGTTGAACGTCCCCGACGCGCCGATGGAGAGGACGCCGCCGCCGAGCGTCGCCAGCACTATCTCGGGGGAGAGCCCCCCCGTCGTCGCACTCGCGAGGGCCATCCCCGCCGAGGCGACGAGACAGAGCAGCCACATCAGCCGCGGTTTCATCATCCGGAAGTACGCGTTCGCCGTCGCCTTCGCGCGGGCGAGGGGTGCGGTCGGAACGTCCGGGTCGTGCGACTCTGCGGGCGGGAGGTCCGGTTCCGGGTGGCCGGTCGGCGACTCCGAGGGGTCGCCGGTTTCGGATTCGAGCGACCACGCCAGCGCCGCGACGAGACCGCCGAAGATGGCCATCCCGACGACGAGGTGGAGGGCCGAGAGCGTCCCGCCGCCGCCTTCGGTGGCGACGAGAGCGCCCAGCCCGGCCTGTACGGGGTACAACGCGCCGGCGGCGAGCATCGGAACGAGGACGCGGCGTTCGACGTCGGCGCGGAGGGCGGCGACGAGCGTCACGACGCCGAGCAGTCCGACGGCCACCGCCGCGATTCGGTGGCCGATGGCCACCCACCCCGCGAGCGTCGTCGGCGTGGCGAAGCCGTCGCCGCAGGCGGGCCACGCCGTACACGCCGCGGCGGCGTCCGTCACGGCCGTCGTCGCCCCCACCAGAAGCAGGAGGTAGACGCCCATCGCGGTGGCGGCGAGGAGGCCGTGGACGGTGTCGTGTGTGCGAGTCGATTCCACGATAATCACCTGAGTGGCGGTTGGGACGCACTCTATTTAGGCCCCGCGCTTTCGCCCGTGGGGGCCGCTGTGCGGGAGTCAGCAACTATTTAGGTCCTTGCTCCTAACCCCCGATAAGATGCGAAAGACGCGCTTGGCGCTCGTTCCTCTGCTGTCGATGCTGGCGATGGCGCTCGTCGCACTCCCCGTCGCGGCGCAACCGTCGTCCAGCGCGCAGTTGATCAACGAGTTGAACGGAAAACTCCTGTACGTGGCAGTACCCATCACCCTGCTCGTCGAGGCCATCCTCATCTACACGGTGGTGAAGTTCCGGAACAGCGGCAACCCGCTTCCGACGCGGGAGAACCGTCGCCTCGAAATCACGTGGACCATCGCGACGGCCATCATCCTCCTTTTCGTCGGTGTGGCGTCCTACGGCGTCCTCGCGGACGTGACGCACGTCAGCGGGCAGAGCGCCGCCGACGTGGGGATCGAAGAGGAACAGGCGGACCCCGTCGTCGTCCGCGCGGAAGCCTACCAGTGGGGATGGGAGATGTCGTACCCCGAGGCGGGTAACTTCACGACCGGCACCGAGATAGTCGTCCCGAAGGACAGGCCGGTGGTCATCCGCGTGACGAGTCGGGACGTGGTACACGCGTTCCACGTGCCGGAACTCGGCCTGAAGCAGGACGCGATGCCCGGACAGGTCAACGTCATCAACACCGTCCCCTACGAGACGGGAACGTACCAAGGCTACTGCGCGGAGTACTGCGGCGTCTCCCACTCGCAGATGTACTTCACCATGGAAGTCGTCTCACAGGACCAGTACCAGCAGTGGCTGAGCGAGCAACAGAACAGCAGTAGCGGCAGTGGCGGCAACGGCGGCAACGGCGGCAACAGTACCAGCGAAGGGCAGTAAGCCCGACGCGTCGCGGTCACACTTCTTCGGTCGAACGTAACGCGGAGCGTCCGCGTTCTCGGCTCTCCGTCCGCCGTCTCTCCGACCGGTCTCTGCGCCTCGGTGGTTCCGCCGACATCCGACTCTCGACGTCCGGTCGGCGTGTCAGTCGAACACTCCGGCGACGAAGTATCGCAGTCGCTCGGTGGCGAACGTATATCCGTCCCGAAGGAATCGAACGGAACGTGAACGAACTCGTCGGCTTCGTCTCGGAGACGCGGTGGGCCTACGTCGCGACGATGATCGTTATCTGGGTCGTCGTCTGGGGAGGCCTCGAACTGGTTTTCTTCGACGGTAACGTGGTGAGTGCGGTGATTTCGGGCGCCGCGGGCGGCCTCGCTTCCGGAGCGATACTGTACTCTGTGAATCGAGAGAGCGACCGATAACGCGGGGCGGTCTGACGAGGATGTCACCGAAGAGAGACGGACGGGGAACGAGGAGTCGGCTACCTCATCCCCGCCGGTCGAGGATGCGGTCGACGATGCGACCGGTCGAGAGGAGTTCGCCGTCGTATCGGGGTTCGCATGGCGACGCGCGGGTCACGTCGCAGTCGATGCCGCGTTCCGCGAGGGCGGCGCGGATGCCGTCCTCGTCGTGGTGTTGGTCGTGGCCGAGGACGATGACGTCCGGTTCGATGCGTTCGATGGGGACGAAGATGTCCTCGCGGTGGCCGAGGTGCGCCTCCGCGACCATCTCCAAGGCGTCCACCATGTCCCGCCGTTGCCTGTCCGGGAGGACCGGCTTGGCCTTGTGGGTCACGTTCTCCCGCCGCGCGACGATGACGTGGAGTTCGTCGCCGAGGGCGGCGGCGTCGCGGAGGTAGTGCAGGTGGCCGGGGTGGAGGATGTCGAACGTCCCCTGGGCGATGACTCTGCCCGTCATACGTCGTCTAAGTCCAAATCGTCCTCGGTGAAGTCGAAGAACTCCTCGGGGTCGGCCAACTCCACGTCGAGGACGTCCAAACTCCGCCGGTCGCCGTACTGGTCGAACGCCCGCCAGTCGGTCCGTTCGTACGGCGCGCCGACGATGATGTGGACCTTCCCGTTGCCGAACGTGTCCAAGTCGGCGTCGCTGGGGCGGAGGACGCCGTTCGGGTGAGAGTGAATCGACCCGACGGCGCGCAGGTCGTTGGGAACCATGTTCGAGTCCACGGTGGCACTCGTCGGGTCGGACTTCGTCCCCGGGATGATGAGAACGTCCGTGATGACCGTCCCCCGTCGGTCGAGTCCGAGTTTCCGCGCGTCGTCCCCGCGCAGGAATCCCATGTACTCGTCCGGGTGCGTTTCGCGGGAGGCCTCGAGTGCGAACTCGAGTGCGTCCTCGGCGATGCCGAGAATCTCTCCCGACCGAAAGAGGCGCATGCTACGAACTCCGGCGCGTCGCCTTCTAAGAGTTGCGGTCGGGCCGACGGAAGAATCGACAGACGACGCCGACGTACCCGGCGACGAGGCCCGCGATTCGGAAGCGTCAGCCTCACTTCCCTCACCGCCCGACGGGGAGTATGGCCGCAGACGACGACGCCGAGACGCCGCCGCCGGAGGAGATTCGAGCCCGCGTCGAATCGCTGTTCGACGCGTCCGCGACGGACCTGACCGAACTCGACGGCGGATTCGTCGGGACCGTCTACCGCGTCTCCGTTTCGGGCCGCGACCCCGTCGTGGCGAAAGTCGGCGGGACGCCGCTCACCGTCGAAGCCGAGATGCTCCGGTATCTCGCCGCGGAGTCGCCGATTCCCGTCCCCGAGGTGTTCCACGCCGAGGACGACCTGCTCGTGATGGAGTTCGTCGAAGGCGACGACGACCCGACGTTCGGCCCCGCCCTCGAACGGACAGTCGCGGACCACCTCGCGGCCCTCCACGAGGTGACCGCCGACGCCTTCGGATTCCCGCGGGACACGCTCAGCGGTCCGTACCGACAGCCGAACCCGCGGACCGACTCGTGGGTCGAGTTCTACCGCGACCACCGCCTCCGCCACTGCGCCGAGGCGGCAGTCGCCGAGGGGAGCCTCCACGACTCCTACCGGCGGCGAATCGAGGCGTTCGCCGAAAACATCGGCTCGGTCCTGACCGAACCGGACGCGCCCGCCCTCGTCCACGGCGACGTGTGGGAGGCGAACCTCGTCGTCTCCGGCGACGAGGTGCGGGCGTTCTTAGACCCCGCAATCTACTACGGCCACCCGGAGGTCGAACTCGCGTACGTCGTGGGTACGAACGCGTTCGGAGACGCGTTCCTCGAACGCTATCGCGAACGCCGCGGCGTCGAGGACGGCTTCTTCGAGGAGCGACGCCCGGCGTACCGTCTCTACCCGATTCTCGAACACGTCCGAGTGTTCGGCGACCGCTACCTCTCGGAGTTAGACGAGGCGTTGGACCGTCTCGGCTACTGACCGGGCGACCGCACCGCCGTCACGACGGGCGGGCGTGCAGTTCTGCCGACCCGCGGCGGTTCGACGCGAGATATCACCCCTCCCCACGCGTCGGCCTATCATGTAAAGCTTAACACCGACCGACTACTAGGCGCGACCATGACTCTCGAAAACGCCGGAGATTCCGGCGGCGAGTCGGATCCGGATTCGGACGCCGACTCGAGACCTGTCGTCTTCGATCTCGCACCGAACTGCACGCTCGACGATGCGGACGAAAACGAGAACTACCACGCCGTCGTCAACGGCGTCGTCGAGTACGGTATCTTCGTCGATATCTCCGACGAGGTGTCGGGTCTCGTCCACGAATCGAACCTCGACCGAACGTACGAGGTGGGCGACCGCCTCATCGTCAGCCTCGACGAGGTGAAGGAGAACGGCGACGTCGCTTTCTCCACCGTCGACCCCTCCGACTACCGGACCGTCGTCGTCGAACACGAACACGACATCACGCCCATCGTCGACCTCTCCTCCGGCGATACGGTCCACGTCGAGGGGACCGTCGCACAGATAAAACAGACCGGCGGCCCGACCATCTTCCGCATCGTCGACCAGTCCGGCATCGTCTCCGCCGCCGCGTTCGAGGAGGCCGGCGTCCGCGCCTACCCCGACGTCGAACTCGGCGACGCCGTCCGCCTCAGCGGGAGCGTCGAGAACCACGAGGAGAGCCTCCAGTTGGAGGTCGAATCGCTCACGAAGCTCGACGGCGAGGCCGCCGCTGACGTGCGCGACCGAATCGACGACGCCCTCGAAACCCGCGCGGAACCCGCCGAAGTCGAACCCCTCGTCGAGTGGGACGCCTTCGAGAAACTCCGCGACGACCTGCGCGAGGTGGCGCGTCTGCTCCGTCGGACCGTCCTCGAAGGCCGGCCCATCCGCGTTCGGCACCACGCCGACGGCGACGGCATGTGCGCCTCCGTCCCGGTCCAACTCGCATTGGAGAACTTCATCGCCGAGGTTCACGACGACCCCGACGCGCCGCGGCACCTGTTCAAGCGCCTCCCCTCGAAGGCCCCGTTCTACGAGATGGAGGACGTGACCCGCGACCTGAACTTCGCCTTGGAGGGCCGCGCCCGTCACGGTCAGAAGCTCCCCCTCCTCCTCATGCTCGACAACGGGTCCACCGAGGAGGACGTGCCCGCCTACGAGAACCTCGCACACTACGACGTGCCCATCGCCGTCGTGGACCACCACCATCCCGACCCCGAGGCGGTGAACCCCCTCTTGGACGCCCACGTCAACCCGTACCTGTACGACGAGGACTACCGCATCACGACGGGCATGATGTGCGTCGAACTCGCGCGGATGATCGACCCCTCCATCACGGACAGTCTGCGCCACGTTCCCGCCGTCGCCGGTCTCTCCGACCGGTCGAAGGCCGAGGCGATGTCCGACTACGTCGCCCTCGCCGAAGAGGAGGGCTACGACCGCGAACAACTGCTCGACGTGGGCGAGGCCCTCGACTACGCGGCCCACTGGCTCCGCTACAGCGACGGACAGACCATCGTCAACGACGTGTTGAACGTCGGGTGCGACGACGAGGCCCGCCACGAGGAACTGGTCGAGTTCCTCGCCACCCGCGCGGAACGCGACGTGGAACGCCAACTCGAAGCCGCCGAGTCCCACCTCGAACACGAACGCCTCAACAGCGGTGCGCACCTCTACAAGATAGACTTAGACGAGTGGGCGCACCGCTTCACCTACCCCGCGCCGGGCAAGACCACCGGGAAACTTCACGACCGGAAGGTGACCGAACTCGAAGAACCGGTCATCACCATCGGCTACGGTCCCGACTTCGCCGTGCTGCGGTCTGACGGCGTCCGACTCGACATCCCGCGGATGGTCGCCGAACTGAACGAGGAAGTCGTCGGCGGCGGCGTCTCCGGCGGCGGCCACCTCGTCGTCGGGTCCATCAAGTTCGTCAAGGGGATGCGCGAGGAGGTCATCGACAGCCTCGTCCGCAAGATGGCCGACGCCGACATCGACGAGGAGATCTCCTCGCAGGCGTCCGTCGAAACGGACCTACAGTAGAACCGCTCACCCGTCGAACCGAACCGTCTTCTTCGTCACCCACGTCGCCAGCGCGAGCGAACAGAGCGCACCCAACGCGAGCGTCGCCGTCGTCTTCGTCTTCGTTCCCCACCACCCGCCGCCGGGTTCGCTCGCCCGCCAGTCGGCGTCGAACGCCGCCGCGTAGTACGACGCCGGGTCCTCGCCGACCAGTTCGAGGACGACTTCCCGGTTCTCCGTCGCGGCGCGGTCGTTCCAGTTGAGACTGCCGACGAACGTCCGTTCGCCGTCCACGACGGCACCTTTCGCGTGGACTTTCCCGAACCGCCCGTCGGGGCGGGCGATTCGCGCCTCGATGTCGTACCCACGTTCCCGGAGCGTCTCCGTTCGGTTCACCAACGCCGCGTTCGCCTCCTCGTCGTACCACGCGTTCGAGAGCAGTATCCTGACGCGGACGCCCCGGTTCGCCGCCCGCCGGAGGGCGTCGAAGAACCGCCCGTCGGGGTCCATCCGCGGGGCGAGAACGTCGATGCTTCGTTCGGCCCCGTCGAACCGTTCGACCACCGCCGACCCGGCGTTTCCGGGCGCGGTCAGGACGCGCACCTCCTCGACGGCGACGGACTCTGCGGCGACCCGCCGCGGGAAGTCGCCCTCGGGGGGCGAGGACTCCGCGAACGTCCGCCCCCGTCGGTACCGTCGCCACGACACGGCGTCGGCCCCGCCGAAGTCGTGTTCGAACACCGCCGCGAGTTCCTCGGCGGTTCGGCCGCCCTCGACGCGGACGCCCCACCCCCGGTTCTTCCGCCCGCCTGTCCCGGTGGGTTTCCAGTTCTCCGTCGAGACGAGTGCCGTCTCGTCCGCGACGGCGTACTTCGCGTGGTGGTAGTCGAACCGCGCCCGCGACCCGGAGACGACGCGGACGGCGACGCCCGCGCGGGCCAACCGCGCCAACGCGTCGGCCTGCCGCGTCGAGACGCCGCCGACCGGACTCCCCTCCACGAGGACTCGCACGCGGACGCCGCGCCGGTGGGCGGCCACGAGTGCGTCGGCGACCCGAGTCGAGGAGAACGTGTACCCCGCGAGCAGGATGCGCTCGTCGGCGCTCCGGAGCGTCTCGCGGACGACGCCGGGGTCGTCGGGGAGGACGAACGCCGTCGCGTTCGCCGGTCCGGTGGAGACGGGGTCGCGGAGGCTCAACCCGCGCGGGACCCACCGGTCGGCCGTCGCGTTCCAGCGTTCGGCGTCCGGCGCGCGCCCGTACGTCGTCTCGGCGACGACGACGCCGCCCCGCCTGAGGACGAGACGCTCGCCCGCGTTCGACAGGTCGAGGCGCGCCGCGACGACCGGACGGTCCGTCAGGTTCCGCGCCCGCACCGGGTCCGAGGCGACGGCGACGACGTCGGCGTCGGGCGGAACGGAGACGTTCGATTCGCCGTCCGAGAGCGTCAGGTTCGCCGTCCCGCCGGTTCGGACGACGACGTACTCGCCGGCGTCACCGTCCGTCAGGGGGTTCGGGTAGGCCGAGAGAATCGCGGGCGCGGACGCGTTCGGCGTCCCGTCCTCCGCCGACGCGTTCCGCGTCGCGTTCGGCGTCGCTGTCGGACTCCGCGTCGCGTCGGTCACCGTCGCGTCCGTCGCTGGTTCGCTCATCTCCGAGGGGGCGGCGGCGACGGGCGCGACGGCGGCGGGCGCGGCGACCGAACAGAGCACCCAGCAGACGGCGAGTATCGAGGCGGCGCGGGTGAGCGACACGGCGGGGGTGGCCGCCCCATCCCACTTGAACGCTCGGCGTCAGAAGACGACAAGCAGGGCGATTACGACCACCGAGACGTAGGCGGTGACGACGGCCGCGTAGCGGACGTACTCGCGCCAGTCGAAGCCGTAGATACTCCCGACGACGCCGACGAACAGGAAGCCGAGCCAGAGGTTCGAGACGCCCGCGCCGTACATCACCGAGACGAGCGAGGGGACGAGGTCCGCGCCCGTGGCGACCAACGCGGGCCCCTGTACGACCCACACCGACCCGGGACTCGGAATCAGCAGACCGACGAGGAGGGCGACGACGTAGGAGGCGACCTGCGTGACCCCCGTCGCCGCCAGCACGTCGCCGATGACCGAGTAGAGGCCGGCCTCGGACAGGAGGGCGTAGACGCCGGCGTACAGCAGAAACGGGATGGCGACGTGGTTCGCCCACCGGGTCGCGTCGCGGGTCTTCGCGACGAACGCCATCGGTCGCTCTTGGACGAGGATGCCGAGCATCATCAGCCCGAACAGGAGCCACAGGAGCGTCAGGTCGCCGCCCGTGGCGAAGTACGCGCCGAACGAAATCGCGCCGAGCAGGAACGTCGCGACGCTTACGAGTCGGGACTGTTCGAGTCTGTCGGCGGCTACCCACTCCTCGGCCGGCGGCGGTTCGTAGTGGGCGAGCGACTCCGCTATCGTCCCCTCCAACAGCGACGTGTACGCCGAGAGCGGTTTGCGGTCGCTCTCCTCGTCGGGGGCCAACGCCGCCAGTACCGCCGGGAGGGTGAACAGGAACAGGAGCACGGAGACGACGTTCGCGGGGTGGAGGAGGAACGCCGACACGTCGGCGACGAGTCGCCCCTGCTCGGGGTTCACGAGGAAGTTCGTCGTCCCCTCGGCGTCGGCCATCATCAGCGCCCCCGGACTCGACAGGCCGACGTTCGTGACGACCAAAGAGAGGAGGGCGGCGGTCAACACCAGCGGGTAGTGGACCCGGACGCCGTCCGCTTCCGCCTCCCGGCAGAGTCGCTGGCCGACGTACATCGCCCCGAGGAACCCGAGCGCCCAGTTGACCCACCCTAACAGCACGGCGAGGAACCCGGTGGCGTAGACGACCGAGCGCTGACTCCCGGTGGGCGACGCGGCGGCGATTCGGTCGAACAGTCGGCCGACCCAGCGAGACTCGACGACGGACGCTGAGAGCACCCAAAGCAGGATGAGCGGCATCTGGACGGTGAACAGGTCGAAGAAGCCGGTCGCGAACAGTTCCAACTGCGTCACGACCGGCAGGTACGGTATCGTGACCACGAGCGCGAGGACCGCTAACAGGGCCGCGAGGGTCAGCGACTCGGGGAAGAACCGCCCCATAGCGGGGACGAACCCGTCGTCGCCGTCCCCCGTCGTATCGTCGGAGGTTTCGGTCGCCATCTCACGACACCTCCTAGAGGACCCCCGTCCCCATGAGCAGCGCGCCGATTCCCATCACGATACCGCTGAAGACGAACAGGACGCCGACGTAGCCCATCATATCGCGGATCGACAGCCCCGCGATGCCGAGGACGGGCAGCGCCCAGAACGGCTGAATCATGTTCGTCCACTGGTCGCCCATGGCGAACGCGACGACGGTCTTGTCGATGGCGACGCCTTCGATGCCCTGCGCGGCGTTTATCATCACGTTCCCGGTGACGACCCACTGGCCGCCGCCGGAGGGGACGAAGAAGTTCACCGTCCCCGCAGAGAGGAACGCCGCGAGGTACCACGTCGTCTCCGTCGAGTACTGCGCGGCGGTCTGCGCGATGAGCGTGGCGAGCCCCGACCACGCCATGATTCCCATGATGCCGCCGTAGAACTGAAACTGGATGAGTATCTGGCTCGCGCCCTCGATGGCGTCCCTGAAGACGTCGATGTAGCTCCGGAGCGTCATGTGGAAGATGAACCCGAGCCCGAACATCACGGAGATGAAGACGTTCAGGTTGAACACGGACATGAAGTCGTTCGTGGCGAACAGGTAGCCGAGGTACACCCAGATGAGGACGCCGAGACTCACGCAGACGGCCTTGCTGTCGAGGAGCGCGGACTTCCACCCGGCCTCGCGCAGGCGGTTGAGGGCGGCCGCGCCGCCGTCCGTGACCGGCTGTTCGGCCTTTCGGAGTTGCTCTTCGGGGACGGTGATGAGGTCCTCGCCCTCGTCGGGGGCCATGAGCGGCATGAGGACGACGGTCACAAGCACGACGCCCGCGACGATGACGAGGTTGGCCGTGCTGAAGATGGTCTGGGAGACGGGGATGACGCCGATCTGATCGACGAGGAAGTGATCCGGCGTCGCGACCAGAAGCGGCGCGGCCCCGGAGAGTCCCTGATGCCACGGGAGCAGTCCGGCGTAGGCGGTCGCCACCAAAAGCGGGTAGTGCACGTCGACGCCCTTCTGCTGCATCGCGATGCCGACTTCGCGCGCGAAGATGGCCGAGGCGATGAGGACGACGCCCCAGTGGAACAGTCCGAACACCATGCCGACGACCGCGGTGGCGAATATCGCCTGCGTCTGCGTCTTCGGAACGTCGGCGACGCGCCGGAGCACCCGCTTTATCGGCGGCGAATCCGCGAACGCCCACCCGGTCATGAGGGCGAGCGACGCCTGCATCGAGAAGGTGAGGACGTACCAGAACCCCCGGCCCCAGTGGGCCACCACCTCGCCGGGACCGCGGTCCGTGAAGACCATCGCGAGAAGCATCGTCGCGAACGTGAGAAGGAGCGCGAAGATGAACGCGTCCGGGAGGAACCGCTGGACGATTCGGCTCGCGCCGTCGCCCAACCGCGTGAAGAACCCGCGGTCCGAAGCGGCACTCATCTGTCGGTCCTACCCCGATACCGCACTTGGCTCGTTTTCCCACTCATGAGCGACCACTCCGTAAATTTCGTGAGAAGTCCGGTAAAGTGTGGTGGCAGAACCGACGCTACCGCCCGTCGTCACCCCGAAGAAGGGCTGTCGCGGTCAGAGCGCGAGGTACGGCCCGACGGCGAAGAGGACCACCCCGAGCGCCACCTTCAGTCGAGCGGGGTCGACCAGGTGGGCGATTTTCCACCCCGCGACGGCGCCGACCAGCAGGGGCACGCCGACGAGCACGGCGAGCGGAAACAGGACGTTGCCCTGCACGAAGTACCCCGACGCCGCGAACGCCGCGATGAATATCGACTGCACCTGCGCGACGGCGAGAGCCGAGAGCATCGGGACGCCGACGAGCACCAACGCGGGGACGGCGATGACGGGGCCGCCGACTCCGAGTAGTCCGCTGGCGACGCCGAGGCCGAACCCGAGGACGGCGAGGACGGCTCGCCCCCGCGTCGTCGTCACGTCGAGTTCGTAGACGGGACTGAGTCCACGCCGCTCCCGGTAGACGAGCACGACGCCCGTGACCATCGCGACTGCGCCGAGGAGCAGTCCGAACAGGTCCCGCGGGACGAAGGCGTTCACGTACGCGCCGAGGAACGCGCCCGCGACGCTCGATGCGCTGAGGACGGCCGCCATCGTCCGACTTCCGCTCAGGTTCAACTCGCCGGAGCGCGCGTACATCGCGCTCGACAGCAGGCCCGTGGCGACGAAGGTGAGGTGGGCGGTGCCGGCGACCTCTCCCGACGAAATCGGCGTCAGCGAGTAGAGGGCGATGGTGACGAAGATGCCGCCCGGACCGATGGTCGTGATGCCGACGCCGGAGAAAAGCGCTATCAGGACGAGGGTGAGTTGAAGCGTCGGGTCGAACGGGACGGTCACCGCTCGCTCACCCCGTCGCTCCGACTCCGCCCGAACGCCGCGGGCGTCGGCCGTCGGTCGGCGTCGCGGGGCGTCACCGGTCTCTCTCGGGGCCGGTCTCCGGCCGGGCGAGCACTTCGTCGAACAGGACCTCCGCGATTCGCTCGTTCGTCTCCGGACTGTAGTGGCCGCCCTCGCCCCGTTCGACGTACAACGACTCCACGTCGCCGTCGGCCGAGAGGTGCCGGGCCAGGTCGACGGTTTCGAGCGCCGGGTAGCGCTCGTCGAGTCGGTCGAGCAGGTCGCCGTAGACGGGGCCGTGCTCCTCCTCGTACGCCGCGTAGCGGAGTTGCTGGCTCATCACGAACACCGGCGTGAACTCCTTCTCCTCCGCGTAGGAGACGAACTCGCCGACGATGGCGGAGAAGAGGTCCTCCTTCTCGTCGAACAGCGACTCGTGGTACTTCACCCGCGGTTGCTCCAGTTCGACGGTGGTCCGGGTCAGGGCCTCGCCCGGGTCGATGCCCGGAACCGAGACCCCGTACTCGCGTTCGGCGTCGCGGAGCGCCGCGTAGAGGACGTACCGCAGGTGGCGCGGGTCGCCGAACAGGTCCGGCGCGTACGGGAACGTCACGAGGTGCGGCCGAAACCAGTGTTCGTAGTGGTAGTCGCGACTCCGGAGGAACTCCGCGTACCGTTCGAGGTGAAGCAGATCCTCCTTCTTCCGAATCGGCGACTCGACGAGTCGCAGGTCGCCGTCTTCCAGCACGTACCGCGGTTTCACCGCGAGGACGTTGCCGAACTCCTGATAGTGCTTCCAGACGCTCAGGACGCGGGCGATGGACGACGCGGTGACGACCATGAACACGTAGTCGGCGGGGTCCTCGGGGTACGTCCGCTTCAACCGGAGGAGTCCCTGGTCGAGGCCGTAGTTCCCGCCGCCGTAGTTGCCGACGTGGGCGTCTATCTTCTCCGCGAGGTAGTTCTGGAACGTCTCGTCGTCGTCCACCTCCCGGCAGAAGCAGTAGGAGTCGCCGTACGTCGAGACGCGAACGTCGTCTTCCCGACGGTCCCTCGCGGGGCACACCCGACTCCCGTACTCGTCCGTCGAGTACGTGACCACCGTCCGCACCTCCTCGCCGGGGAGGTGTTCGCCGGTGTCCTTCTGCTTCGTCGTGTTCGGTTGGGGACTCCAGCCCAACTCCGGATCGAAACTCGTGAACTTCTCCAGAAGCTCCCGGTCTATCTCCGGGAACTCCTCCATGACGACCGTGGGTATGCTGTTGAGACCGCTCCCGTATCGCCTCAGCATCCGGTACGAGACGACTTCGAGCGCGGCTATCGCGGCGACGACGACGGCGGCCTTCGCTTTCGTTCGCCACCCGCTCATACTCCGTCAGTAGGATTCTTGACGGTAAATAACTAGGTTCGTCGGGTTCGGCGCGAAGGGCGGAGCGGGGACGGCGGGAGACTGCGGCGGTCGCTCCGTCTCGTTCGGAGCGCTCACGGAAGGGGCGGACGCCCGGCGGTCGAACCGGAGAGAAGAAATCGAAGGGAAGCGCCGCTTACGCGGTCGGCTTCTCGGTGCCCGTGGCGTCGGACTCGTCCGAGGAGAGCCACTCGGTGGCGATTTCGGCCTCGTTCTGGACGAGGAACGCGCGGTCGTCGGTGTACTCGGCGGCCGCCTGCAACGCCTCGTCGGTCCCGATTTGGCGAAGCGCCCACGCCGCGGCGGCGCGGACGTTGTTGCTTCCGTCGTTTTCGAGGGAGTCGGTCAGCGGTTTCACCGCGCGCGTGTCGCCGATGAGGCCGAGGGCGCGCGCGGCCAACGGCCGCACGGTGTCGTTCTCCATCTCGAGTTTGTCGGCGAGCGCCTGCGTCGCCTCCGGCGAGCCGATTTCGCCGAGGGCCTTGAACGTCACCTTCTGAAGCTGAGGGTCGGAGTCGGCGTCGACGTACTCCACGAGGGTTTCGACGGCCTCCTCCGCGCCGCTCCCCATCTTTCCGAGCGCTTTGATGGCGTCTTTGTCGCGGCGTTGGGCGAGTTGGTGCATCTCGTCGAACGCCTCGGGGTCGCCGAGTCGGATGAGCGCCTCCATGCAGTGTCTCTCCATGAAGTCCGACTGGAGGCTGTCCTTCGCGAGCAGAATCATGTCCACGCGGCCGCGCTTCTCCCACTCCTTGAGTGCGGCCCACTCCGGCGGGTAGTCCTTGTAGTGGCCGAGAACGTCGTAGTAGCCCTGCGCTTCGAGCTTCTCGTTCGTCTCTAAGTCGTCCCACTCCTGGGACTCTTCGAGGCCGGATTCGAGTTCGTCGGTCGCCTCGAGAAGCGACGCGATGGTCTCCTCGTCGTCGTCGGCGTCGAGGTTCGCGCCTTCGACGGCGGCGATGGCCTCGTCTAAGGCCGCGGTGAGGTCCTCCTCGTCGGTTCCGTCGACGGAGACGGACGCGCCGAGAATCTCGTTGACGTCGGCGGCGAACGACTCGACGGGACCGACGATTTCGTCCGCGCCGCGTTCAGTCCAGCGGGTGTCGGAAATCTTCGACTGCGCGGACTCGATATCCTCGACGACGTCTTCGCCGTAGGGGCCGCGCTTCTCCTCAAGTTCGTCGCGAAGGTCCGAGAGGGTCGACTCCAGTTCCTCGCGGGGGTCTTCGGCGTCCTCGTCGTCTTCGCCGGGTTCCGGGAACTCGGCCGCATCGAAGTCGGACTCGATGTCGTCGAGTCTCGCCTCCACGTCGTCGAGGTCGGACTCGGTTTCGGCGGCTTCGAGTTCCACGCGCGCCTCTTCGAGGCGCGTCTCCAGAGACTCGGGCGTGATGGCTACCGACTCGTCGGTATCTTCCGCTCCGGACGATTCTTCGGCGGGCGTCTCGTCGTCCCCGTCGCTCATATGCGAGAACTCGGAGCGTGTACGAAAAGAGCGTTTCCCTTCGGATTTCGTCACCGGCCCGAAGGCGAAGACGCTCAGGGGGCTGTGCCGACCGACGCCCTACCCATCGCCGCGGGCCATGACACGGTCCCGCGACGGACGCAATCGGTCGTACGCTGGCGGTGAGTACTGTGACGGATGCTGACAGCCAGCGGTCTCGCTTGGTCGAGGACGCACTTGACGCTACCGCGGCGCTTCAGCGGATGCGGCGATACGTCACGAAGTGAGAGTGTGTCCTCAGCGTACGAAAGTTCGCACGTCCGGCCGAGAACGTCCGCTCGGCGTCGTTACGACGCGGTTCGCCCGGCGCGCCTCGCTACCGTTCGATGGAGGTGACGGCGTCCGCGGAGATTGCTATCCACCCGTCCGCGTTCCCCCGTTCGGAGAAGACAGTCCGGTCCGGAGACGTCTGGTGCGCGAAGACGGTGGCGTTCGATTCGTCGGGACCGCTGGCGCCCGAGTCCCGAGCGTCCGTAGGTTCCATGAGGGAGCGATACGGACGCGCCGGTATGAGCGTATTGATTTAGAAACGGTCGCGGAATCTGTCGAGTACCCGTCAACACCACGCGAAGTTCCGGGTTCGGTAGGGGTTTTGGCCCGCCGCCCGAACGACCGACGATGACCGATTCGCTGTTCACGCCGTTGACGCTCCGAGGGACGGAACTGCCGAACCGGGTGATGGTGTCTCCGATGTGTCAGTACTCCGCGGAAGACGGACTGGTGAGCGACTGGCACCTCGTCCACCTCGGCAGTCGCGCCGTCGGCGGCGCGGGCGTCGTGATGACGGAGGCCACCGCGGTGTCGCCGCGCGGCCGCATCTCGCCCGGCGACGTGGGTATCTGGTCCGACGAACACGCCGACGAACTCGCGCGCATCGCGGACTTCGTGCGGTCGCAGGGGAGCGTTCCCGCGATTCAACTCGCGCACGCCGGCCGCAAAGCCAGCAAGCGACCGCCGTGGGAGGGGTCGGCCCCGATTCCGGAGGAGGAAGGCGGGTGGGAGGTCCTCGCGCCGAGCGACGATCCCTACCCCTACGAGGAGGGTGAGGCCCCCGAGACGCGGGCGATGACCGAAGGCGACATCGACGCCGTACTCGACCAGTTCCGCGCGGCGGCCGAACGCGCACTCGACGCCGGATTCGAGATAGCCGAGGTGCACGCCGCCCACGGCTACCTCCTCCACGAGTTCCTCTCGCCGGTGACGAACCACCGCGACGACGAGTACGGCGGGTCGTTCGAGAACCGCACCCGCCTCGTCCGCGAGGTGACCGAAACCGTCCGCGACGTCTGGCCGGACGAAAAACCCGTCTTCGTGCGCATCTCCGCGACGGACTGGTTGCCGGACCGCGACTCCTGGGACCTCGAACAGTCGGCGCGCCTCGCTCCCCTCCTCGCGGAGGCGGGCGCGGACCTCATCGACGTGAGTTCCGGCGGCACCCACCCCGACCAGCAGATTCCGCACGCGGGGCCGGGTTATCAGGTGCCCTACGCCGAACGCGTCAAGGAGGCGACGGACGCCGCCGTCGGTGCCGTCGGCGGCATCACCGAACCCGAACACGCCGACGCGATAGTTCGGAACGGGCGCGCCGACCTCGCCATCGTCGGGCGGGAACACCTCCGGAACCCCTACTTCACGCTGGAGGCGGCCCACGAACTCGGCGAGGATATCGAGTGGCCCGTGCAGTACCACCGCGGCACGTTCGACTGACCGGCGGTATCCACGGGCGGGTCGAGACCGCCCGACCGGGCACCCCTTTTTCTCCGTCCGCGCCGAAGGGCGAACCATGAGTCCACGACGCGACGACCGCGACGACGGCCGCGACGACGAGCAACTCGCGGACCTCCTCTCGGACCTCGAATCGACGCTCGGGGACCTCCGCCGGGAACTCGACGCGCGGGACGGGCGAGGACCGACAGACCGCGAACGCGACCGGTACGGCTACCGGCCGCCGGAACGGGGCGAGGAAGCCCAAGACGGCGAGCGACGACCCGAGAGTCCCCGGCGCGGACGGCGCGGGCGGCGCAGGGAGTCGCCGCTTCCGCGCCCGCCGAGCGTCGGCGAACTCCTGCGCTTCACCGAGGAGTACACCATCCCCACGGTCATCGCCACCTTGGAGGCGACGATTCGGTCGCTCGAACTCCTGCGGCGCGCCCTCAGACTCGCGGACCCGGGGCGGTCGGCGTTCGGCGACGCCGACGGACGGGGTCCGTCGGGCCGCCGAGGTTTCCTCGGCGACGCCCGCGAGGGCGACCGGACGACGGTGGACAGACTCGCGCGGAGTCGGATGGGTCGGGACGCCCTCGACGGCCTGGACGCCGCGCTCTCGGAGATGCGAACCGCGCTCTCGGAGGCCGACCTCCCCGAGGACGAGGAGTCCCGCTCCGTGCTCGAAGACGCGCGCGGACTCGTCGCCGAGATAGAGGCGCGCATCGACGAGGCGGAACGGCGGCGACGCGACGCCGACGGGGAAGACGGACGCGACGCGACCCGTCGGGACGCCAGAGAGGACCGAGGGGACCGAACGCGCGGGCGGAGCGAGTCGGTGACCATAGACGTGACCGACGCCGAGGCGGACGACGGCGAGACGGACGACGAGGACGCGGCGGGCGCGGAACCCGAAGACGACACGCCGCAGGTGGACGTGGAGGCGGAACTGGAGTCGATAAAGCGGGAGGTTCGCGGCGGGGCGGCCTCGCCCGAGGCGTCGGACGCGGAACCGCCGAGAGGCGACGAGGACGGGGAAGCGGACGCCGACGCGGAAGGCGAGGCGTCCGCCGGAGACGCCACGGAGGACGGCGACGACAGCAACGGCGACGACGACAACACCGCCGATAGCGACGACGGCGACGAGAAGCGGTGAAGACGCTCGACCCGTCCCGTCGCGGCGGCAGTTTCTCGGGAGAAACCGCCCGCGCGGATTTAGGTTCGCGGCCCGCCTCTCTTCGTCCATGACCGAGACGCGACCCGACGACGAGGCGCGGCGGCGACGGTGGCACGAACTCCACGACGCCCTCTCGGGGAAGTGGACGTTCCACGTGCTCCGACTCCTCGACGAGGAGGACGCGGGGTTCAACGAACTGAAGCGCCGCCTCGGGGGGAGCACCGAGGGAACCTCGGCGGGTTGCCGGACGCGGTCCGGCGGTATCACGGCGAAGACGCTCTCGGAGCGACTGCGCGAACTCCGCCGCCTCGGGGCCGTCGAACGCGAGGTTCGACCCACCTCGCCGCCGACGACGACGTACTCGCTGACCCCTCGGGGACGGCGGTTCGCCGGCCTCCTCCGGGAGATGGAGTCGATGGTCGATATCGTCCCGTGCGACCCCTGCGGAGGCGGCCCCTGCGAGGGCGAGGAGTGCGACGTGGCGACGGTGGACGAACGGGCGACGGCGGCGGCCCTCGGCGACCTCTGTTAGTACTGGGCGGTCCCGTCGTCGTACGCCGACTCGAAGAACGCGACTTCTAACTCGACGGTTCGGCGGAAGAGGCGTTCGAGTCGCCGCCGACGGCGGGACGAGGCGGCCTCGCCCTCCCGGTCGAGTTCCGCGCGCAACCACGCGACGAACGCCTCGAACTCCTCGTTCGCGTGGAGGTCGATCCACTCCGCGAGGTAGAACCGCGAGGGCGACTCGTCGCGGACGGCGTCGGCCCACGCCAGATACACCCACTCGGCGGGCACGAGGACGGCGAGGGCCTCCGCGTACCCGCCTTCCGTCCCGGCCCGGCGCAACAGGTCCTCGAAGGCCCGCGTCGTCTTCGTCGTCGTCGGGTCGGCGTACGCCGACTCGGGGACGCCGAGGGCCTCGAAGGACCGCTCGAAGTAGTCGTTCTCCTCGGCGGTGAGCGTCCCGAGGAACTCCGCGAGTCGTCCCTTCGACGCCATCGTCGGCGCGTCGCCGACTGCGTGGCCGAACGTACCGACGAGCGTTTCGAGGAAGGCGTAGTCCTGCAGCAAGTACCGCCGAAACGCGTCGTCGTCGAGTTCGTCGCTTCCCAGTTCTCGCGTGAACCGGTGCCCCGTCGCGTCCGACCACGCCGGTTCCGCGCGTTCGCGGAGCCAATCGGTGAACCGTGCCTCTTCGCGCGCCTCGGCGTACGCGTCGTAGGTGTCGGGGACGTTTCCGCCGTCGGTGTACATCACGTTCTCCCGTGGGCGCTTCGGGAAGGTATAAGTTGGTGGTACTACCAGATTGTCGGCCCTCGCTCCGCCTACTGTACCTCCGAACTCGACGCGCTGTTGAGGAAGTAGACTGCGACGGCGCCGAGAACCACGTCGAGGGCGGACAGAACGGCGAGGGCGGGGACGAGCGTGTTCCACATGCCGCCGAAGGCGGTCACCTCGATAACGGTCATCACGTCCTGTCCGAGCATCAGTGCGCGCGCGGCGTCCACGCCGTAGGTGATGGGGTTGAGGGCGGCGAACGTCTGGACCCATCCCGGAAGGATTTCGAGGGGGAGGAAGGCGCTCGAGAGGAACAGAAGCGGGAACTGAAGCAGGTTCACGCCGATGATTGTGGACTCTTGGTCGCGCGTGACGAGCGCCATGACGTTCGAGAACGCCGTGAACCACACGGAGAAGACGATGCCGACGCCGACGATGCCGACTGCGCCGAGGACGCCCGTGGCGACGTACTCGCCGGGCGACGCGCCCGTGTCGAGAAAGAGGAGGACGTACCCGAGGACGAGGATGATGGACGTTTGGACGACGATGCGGAGCACCTCCGAGAGCGACTTCCCGAGGAACACCGCCGCGCGGTGCATCGGCGAGACGAGCACCTTCTCGAACATGCCGTTCTCGATGTCCTCGACGAGGCCGATTCCGGACGTGGTGGCGGCGATGAGCGACGTCTGGACGACGATGGCCGGCACGAGGTAGGTGACGTAACTCACCTCCGTCCCGACGCTCTGGCTTATCGCTCCGCCCGTAATCTGCCCGAACACTTGGGTGAAGAGCACGAGGAAGATTATCGGGTTCAGAAGGGAGACGGTCATCACGAACGGGTTGCGGGTGGTCTTCAGCACCCACCGCTTCAGATTTATCCACGTGTCCCGGAGGAAGCCGTTTCCGGTCGCTTTCCGCCGCGTCCCCGCGTCGGCGCTCATTCGACCACCTCCGCCACCGCGGCGTCCTCCTCGCCGTCGTCCGCCTCGTCGAGGCCTTCGCCGGTGATTTCGAGGAACACGTCGTCCAGCGTCGGGTCGCGGACGTTGAATCCGACGACGGTGAACCCCGCTTCGCTCAACGCGACGAGGAGGTCGGTCCCGCGGCGTCGGGCCTCCGCCGACCGGACGGTGATTCCTTCCTCGGTGGTTTCGACGGGCGCGTCGTCGAATATCTCCGACTCGACCGCCACCTCGCGGGCGCGTTCGAGGGTGTCGGCGTCGGGATCCTCGAACTCGATTTCGAGCACCGCGCCGCCGACGCGGGACTTGAGTTCGGCGGGCGACCCCGAGGCGACGATGGTCCCGCCCCGGATGACGCTGATTCGCTCGCACAGTTGGTCGGCCTCTTCGAGGTACTGGGTCGTGAGGAAGACGGTCGTCCCGCGGTCGTTTATCCGGCGGAAGTAGTCCCACAGGCGGTTGCGCGCCTTCGGGTCCAGTCCCGTCGTCGGTTCGTCCAAGAAGACGATGGGCGGTTCGTGGACGAGTGCGGTGGCGACGTCGAGACGCTTCTTCATCCCGCCGGAGAAGTCCTTCGCGCGCTTGTCCGCCACGTCCGCGAGGTCGACGAGTTCGAGCAGGTCGTCGATTCGGTCGCCGCGGTCGTTCGGCGAGACGCCGTACGCCTCGCAGGCGAAGCGGATGTTCTCCCGCGGCGTCAGTTCGGGGTCGATGCTCGTCTCTTGGGCCATGTAGCCGATGGACTCCCGCACCGCGCGCGACTCCGTCTCGACGTCGTACCCGTTGACGGTGACGCTCCCGCCCGTCGGTTTCAGGAGCGTCGACAGCACCTTGATGGTCGTCGTCTTCCCGGCCCCGTTCGCGCCGAGGAAGCCGAAGAACTCCCCCTCCGGGATTTCGAGCGTCACGTCCCGAACGGCCTCCGTCCCGTCTGCGTACGTCAACTGGACGTGTTGCGCGTCGATTGCGTTCACGGGTTCGAAGAGGAAGTGACAACGCATATACCTTATTTCGACGTGGCGGCGACTCGGCCCGGACTCGACGAGTACCGTCGCTCGCGTCTCAGCGTCGAGATTCTCGGGGGGCGACCGACCCGGTCACTCGCGGAGTTTCCGTCCGGTCCCGTCTATCGCCAGCGTGAGGACGAAAAACAGAACGCGACGACGAGGGGATTTTGCCACGACTCGATGCCCCGGACGTACTGCCACCGGAACAGGACGAGAAAGACGAGGAGGGCCTGTCCGACCCGCACTTTCGCGGAACGGCCGTCGGTTCCCTGCGCGGTTGGGGACTTCGGGCGTATCGAGTCCCCGGTTCGGTCGGCGGAGCGGTCAGACCGGTTCGAACCGGTAGCCGTCCCACTCCTGACTCTCCGCCTCGCGGATGCCCGCCTCGGGGTCGCGGAGTTCCTCGCAGTAGACGGGGCGGACCTCGTCTCCGATTTCGACCGCGCCTTCGTCGGCGGCGTTCGCGACGGTGAGTTGGCCGATGGCGCGGACGGGTTCGCCCTCGACGTCGAACTCCACGACGGCGAGCGAGTTCGGTTCGCGGACGCCCGGCGGCGTCGCCGTCGAGGTGGTCCACGTGACTATCTCGGCGGTGTACTCGCTCAGGTCGACGGTTCCGACGGGTTCCTCGCCGTCGGGGCCGACCGGGTGGCCGGGGTAGGTGATGCTGCCGTCGGGGTAGCGGTACGCCTCCATCGGGGGAGTCTCGTCGCTCATCGTCGTGCCTCCATGATGGTCGTGGTGACGCAGTTACCGAATCCGCCGACGTTGCAGGCCAGACCGACGTCCGCCTCGACCTGTCTGTCGCCCGCCTCGCCGACCAGTTGCTTGTAAATCTCGTACGCCTGTGCGACGCCCGAGGCGCCGAGGGGGTGACCCTTCGACTTCAGGCCGCCGGAGGTGTTGATGGGCAACTCGCCGTCGCGGTCGGTGACGCCCTCCTCGACGGCCTTCCAACCCTCGCCCTTCTCGAAGAAGCCGAGGTCCTCGGATTGGAGGAACTCGAGGATGGTGAACATGTCGTGCAGTTCCGCCACGTCCACGTCCTCGGGGCCGATGTCGGCCATCTCGTAGGCGATTTCCGAGGAGTTGACGACGCCGCCCATCGTCGTCGGGTCGGCGCGTTCGTGGACGACGTGGGTGTCCGTCGCGCCGCCGATGCCGGAGATGACGGCGTAGTCGTCGGTGTACTCGCGGGCGACGGACTCGGGGCAGAACATGAGGGCCGCCGACCCGTCGGTGATGGGGCAGAAGTCGTAGAGGCGGAGGGGGTCCGCCACGACGGGCGACTCCAGCACCGTCTCTAAATCGACTTCCTTCCGGAACTGCGCGTGGGGGTTGTCCACGCCGTTCTCGTGGTTCTTGACGGCCACCTTCGCGAGGGCTTCCCGCGGCGCGTCGTACGTGTCGAGGTAGAGGCGCGCGGTCATACCCGCGAAGGAGGGCAGGGTGACGCCGTGTTTGTACTCGACGGGGTGGGTGATGGAGGCGATGACGTCCGTCGCCTCCGCCGTCGAACAGTGGGTCATCTTCTCGCCGCCGACGAGCATCGTCATCTCCGAGGCTCCGGAGGCGACGGACTGCCACGCCGCGTAGACGCCCGCCCCGCCCGAGGAGGACGTCTGGTCGATGCGGGCGGTGTAGGCGGGGACCGCCGCCAAGTCCTGCGCGAGGGCGTTCGGGACGCCCGTCTGTCCTTCGAACTCTCCGCTCGCCATGTTGGAGACGTAGAGGTGTTCTACCTCGTCCGGCGCGACGCCCGCGTCGTCGAGACAGGCTTGTCCGGCCTCCGCGAGTAACTCGCGTATCCACGCGTCGCGTTGCCCGAACTGGGTCATCGACGCGCCGATGACTGCTACGCGTTCCATACTCGGAAACTACCGGCCACCCGTTTACCGATTTCCCTTCCAATCGCGTGTCGAATTCTTTAACAAAACAGCGTTCCGACGGCCCGGTATGAACACCGAGTCCGTCGCCTCGGCCGTCGGCGCCGTCGCCTGCCTCCTTCTGGCCGCCCTCGTGTTCGCTCCGGCGCTTCTCGTCACGCAGTCGGGCGTCGGCGTGGCCGCCTACTACGCCGCCGGCCCGGTGGGTATCTCCGTCGTCGGTTTCCTCGGGTTGCTCGGCGTCGTCGTCTTCCTCGCCGGCAGAGGGGGCCGAACCGACCCCGTCACCGTCGCCGGACTCGTCGTCGTCGTCGGCCTCGCCATGCTCGGATTCGCCCTGCTTTGGGCGGTGTCGATAGACTCGACCCTCGTGTTCAGTTTCCCCCCGGAGTACGCGTGGATAGAGAACCACCGCTGGGCCGTCGTCGCCGTCGCCGCCGTCGTCGCCGTTTCCGCCGCCGCGTACGCGCGCGGGACCCTCAAGTGACGCACCGACGGCCGCGCTCTCCCGTCTGCCCGCCGTCCGCCGATTGGACCGACCCCGAGTCGAAAGCCCCTTATGTGCCGACCGGGTAGGTGAGAATGGACTAGGTCGGGCAGCCAGGCCCTGCCCACTTCCCGCAATTTCGGCCTTCAGCGGGGACCGAAACCGGGGGCGTCCGGTCAGACCGGCGCGGGCCCCGGGAGCCAACTTAGAAGCCTCGTCCCTCGGGGACAGCGGACCGCGGAAACCGACCGCAGGGTCGGTTGTACGCGGTTTACCGGTGATACCCCGCCAGGCGCGGAAGCGAGCAACGGACCGCCGGACGTGCGTCGCTCGAGGGATCGCGGGGTGGAGGAGGCAACCGGGACTACCCGTGCCGGAACGCCGGGCAAACCCGTCGTCCGCCACTCATACCTCATCGACACTACCGCCCCGAGCGACGGGTCTCTCGCGACGAAACACCGCGTACACTTCCCGTATGGTGTGATTTATACCGGACAACTCCGTTTCGATTCGAATACCGACGATGGGTTCGCGAGGCGGCGGCACCGTGGCGCTCTTTCGTGACCGGGAGTTCGCGGCACTCGCGGGAACGGCGTTCGCGCGGAGTCAGGCGTACTCGACGATACTCATCGCACTCGCGCTCTACGCCGAGCAGTTCGGGACGACGGGGTTCGTCGAGGGACTGTTCGGAACCGCCTTCGCCGTCGTCCAACTGCTCATCGTCCTCCCCCTCGGGCGGAAGGTGGACACGGGCAACGCCAAGCGCTACCTGCTCGCCGGCCTCGCTCTCAACGTCGTCGTCTTCTTCGGCTTCACGCTGGTGCAGAACTCGATGCACGTCGTCCTCGTGCGGATGGTGCAGGGCCTCGGCGCGAGCATGCTCTGGATAACCGGCTCGACGGTCGTCGGCGAGATAAGCCCCGACGACGCCAGCGGTCGGTGGCTCGGCGGGTACAATCAGGTGGCGGCGTTCTCCAGTCTCGCGGGCGACGTGGTGGGCGGCTACCTGCTGTACGCCTACGACTTCGCGCTGACGTACGCCGTCCTCAGCGCCGTCACCGTCGTCGCGTTCCTCCTCGTGTGGCGCTACCTCCGGTCGAACCCCGGCGGGATGAAAGACCCCGAGGAGGCGACGGGCGTCGAGACGCTCCGCGCTCTGCTCGACCGGCCGATGATTCGCTCGCTCGTCTTCTTCCGCCTCGCGTTCAGCGTCGGCAAGATGGCCGTCATCATCTTCCTCCCCATCTTCGCCCGCGTGGAGTTCGGCATCAACGCCTTCGCCATCGGCTGGATTCTCGCGGGCGGAAAACTGACGAAGACGCTCGCGCAGGGGTACATGGGCGATTTGACCGACCGGCTCGGCGGGAGACATCGGTTCGTCGCCGCCGGCGCATTTCTCTACGGTGTCGGGACGGCGCTCATCCCCCTGGCGTTGTTCTTCGAGGGGGTCGTCGACCCCATCGCGTTCTCGGCGTTCGGCGACACCCAACGGCTGGGCGGCGCGTTCTTCGCGCTGTTCGGCGCGTACGGCCTCCTCGGCGTCGCGGACAGCATCCGCCTGCCCGCGAGCATGGCGCTGTTCGTCGAGGAGGGCGAGCGGTTCGACTCCGTGGCTTCGAGCATGTCGCTTCGCTCCACCTCCTGGAAAATCGGGCAGGTGGCCGGGCCGGTTCTCGTCGGCACCATCAAGGACTTCGTCTCCACGACGGCGGCGTTCCTCACCGCCGCCGGCTTCATCCTCGTGGCGACGGGCGTGTTCGTCGCGACGTACTACCGGTTGGAGAACGCGGAGGCGGTGTCGCCGACGCCGGGCGACTGACGCGGCGACGGACCGTCACACGCCCGGACGCACCGCGACTCAGCCGGCGTACGCGCGAAGCCGTCGGCTCGCGGGTGTGATTCGGCGGTCGAAAAACGTGTCGCGGCGCTTTCGGTGTGACCGTGTTCAGGCCGCGGTGGTTCGGTCGGTGTCGTCCGTCTCGGTCTCCGTTTCGGTCTCCACGTCGCTCTCGGCGTCGTCCGACGTCGCCGTCGCTTCGCGGAGTTCCGTCTCGATGTCTTCGCGGCCGCGCTTGAACTCGCCCATCGCCTGTCCGGTCGAACGCGCGAGTTTCGGCAGTTTGTTCGCGCCGAACAGCAGGACGACGATGAGGAGCACTATGAGCATCTCCGGTCCACCGGGGATACCGGGGAACAAGGGCACGAGGCTGTATGTCATCGAGCGTTCTACGAGCCGAGGCGTTATCAACTTGTCAGCCGCATCTCGCCACCCGAGAAACGGGTGAGACGAGGGCGACGGGACTTGTACGCCGCGATTTCGGCGTTTGAGTCTCTCGGACGCGGTGGCGGCGTCACTGACTCGTCACGGGTCGCTCCGCGAGCAACCGTCGGAACAGCGTCTTCTCCGCTTTTCGAAGGTGTTGGTGGAACGTCGGGGCACTCACGCCCAACGACTCGGCGACCGCTTCGCCCGAACTCTCCCGCGGCCACTCGAAGAACCCCGAGTAGTACGCCGTCTCCAAGGCGTTGCGCTGTCGCTCCGTCAGCACGTCCGCGAACTCCTGTTGCAGGCGCTCTCGGAACGCGCCGTCGACGGAGACCATCCGGCGGGCGACCAGTTCGGCGTCCGGGTACGTCTCCTGAACGATGTCGATGACGCGCCTGACGTCCGTCGAGACGGAGAGGTGCACGGTCAACTCGAAGTGGCCCTCGACCATCTCGGCGGACTCGACGTACCCGCCGAGGGAGGCGACGGCCGACTGGGTGGGCTGTTCCGAGAGGTACAGCTCGAACCGGTCGGGCGCGGAGTCGCGTTCGAACGTCGTCAGCGACTCCCAGTGGGGCACTTCCGCGACGAGCGACTCCAGTACGTCGAGGACGTTCGCGCTGGCGACCCCGTACTCCAGATACGTCCCGTCGTCGAGGGGGATGGTCCGGTCGATACGGAACACGCCGTCGGAGGGGAGCGTCGCGTCGTACCCGCCGAACGGGTCCGGGACGCGGAACTCGACTTCGACCGCTTCGTCGCTCATGAGCGCCTGTTTGCGCTCGTTGGCCGCGATTGCGTGACCGACGATTTCGCCCACCGGGCCGAGCGCGTGCCGTTCCTCCTCCTCGAAGGCGTTCTCGCGGTCGGCGTACACCCCGATGAGTCCGTACGTCGTTCCCTCGTACTCGATGGGGACGGCCGCGACCGACCGGTAGCCGTACTCGCGCGCGAGGTGACGCCACGGTTCGAAATCTTCGTCGGTGAAAGCGTCGTTGACGACCTGAATCTCGCCGGTCCGGACGGCCCGACTGGCGGGACCGCTCTCCTCCAACGTGTTCAAAGACCGGGCATCGGAGAGGTCTATCTCGTCGACGTAGCCCTCGACGCCGACTTCGACGCGGGGGGTGAGCTTCCCCCGCCTCGGGTCCACGCCCGCTATCCACGCGAACAGGTACGACTCCGAGGACGCGAGCGATTCACAGACCGCGTGCTCTATCTCCTCGCGCGTCGAGCGACTGATTATCGCGTCGGATATCTCCCTGACGACGGCGTTGACGCTGTTGAGGGCGGTGAGTCGCTCCCGTTGGCGTTCGTACCGCCGTAACTGCTCTTTCTGTGCGGTCACGTCGCGGACGACCGCTATCCACCGGTGGGAGTTCTCGCAGGGGAAGTACCGCGTGATTCGGGCCTCGATGGGGACGCGTTCGTCCGCCTTCGTCACCACCTCGGCGTCGACGCTCACCACGTCTCGACCCTCCTCGAACTCCTCTCGGCAGTACTCGAGGGCGCTCTCTAACATGTCCTCGGCGATCACCTCCGTCGGCATCTCGCCGACGAACTCGTCCGGCGGGTACCCCGTCAACGTCTCGAAGGCGTCGTTCGCCTCCACGAGGCGTCCGTCTTCGTCGAAGACGCAGACGGCGTCGTCGATGGTGTCGAAAATCGTCTCGTAGCGTTCCAGTTCGCGTTCGCGCCGCTTTCGGTCGTGAACGTCCCGGAGGTACACCGACGTGCCCGTCTCCGAGGGGTGGACGCGCCCTTCGACCCACTGCTCTAACGGTTCGAAGTAATCCTCGAACGTCACCGCCGACTGCGTCTTCGCCGCCCGACGAATCGCCTCACATCCCTCCGACAGCTCTTTTTGGGGGAACACCACGTCGATGGGCCGGCCGACCACCTCCGAGGCGTCGCGGTCGAACAGTTGTTCGGCGCGCGGGTTGAGGTAGGCGAACCGCCCCTCCTCGTCGAGAGAGAACACCGCGTCGTCGATTCGCTCGAACGCCTCGTCGAGTTCCCGTTCGAGGGCCGCGTGAGAGCGCTTCAATCGCCGTACCAGACGCTTCGACTCGGTGACGTCGTAGTAGTGTTCGACGCGTCCGCCCGCGAACCGCCCCGACTCGATGGGTCGGCTTCGGTGCTCCAACCATCGCTCGGCGCGACCCTCACCGGGCGTCACCCGACACTCGAACTCCTCGGCGTACGTGTTGTCCTCGTACGTCGAGAGCACCGTCTCGGCGAACGTCTCCGGGTCCGCCACGGCGTCGAGAATCTCCTCGTCCAAGAGTCGGCGCTTGTCGCGCCCGACGACCGTCTCGCAGTCGAGGCCGAAGTACCGTTCGACGCCCTCGTTGGCCCAGACGACCTCGAAGTCGTCGTTCAGGACGAAGACGCCCGCGTCCGCGCCGTCGAGAACGTCGAGCAACAGCGATTCGTACCCCTCGCTCGGAGTCGAATCCGACTCCGCCGCACTCCCCGCCGACGACTGCGGTGCGCGCCACCACACTCGCCCGCGCGCACCCACCTTCTTCGTCTCGACGTACCCCTCGTCGGCGAGTCGGTTCAGTCGGTCGTACGCCGTCCGACGGGTGCAGGCCAACGCCTCGGAGACTTCGCTCGTCGTAAGCGGAACGTGGGGCGATTCCCTCCCGTCGAAGACCGCGAGCGTCTCCGCGAGGGAGTCCGAGAGTGAATCCTCGAGGCTCATTGTCGGCTCAAAGCGACGACAGTTAATAAATCTCCGTTGACGGAATACGGACATTCTGACCCAATCACACGTGCGTTCTGTCGCGATTAGCCGTCTGAATGCCTCCCCGAATCAGGGGTATATTCGTGAGTTGTACAATCCAGTTGTCACACGGAGCGGCCGCCGCGAAAATGGAGCCTATGATTTTAACCCCACACGCTATTGGCCGTCTTCGTCATTGTTCGGACAAGCAGCACCGGACACCGGTGACTGACCCGAGTAGATAGATGAGCAATCACATTCCCCCCCTACCACCCGACTCGCTGGCGGAGACGAGTCACGTCTCGCGTGACGACCTCTTCGAGGCTCTCGCCAACAGCAGACGCCGTACCGTGCTGTCAAAGATTGCCGACTCAGGGACGCCCGTCGAACTCCGAACGCTCGCGCGCGCCGTCGCCCGCGAGGAGGCGGAGCCGGACGACGAGGTTTCCGAGGAGACGTTCGAGAGCGTCTCGCTCACGCTCTATCACACGCACCTGCCGAAACTCGCGCACCTCGGCCTCATCGAGTTCGACGCCCGGCGGCGGGTCGTCGAGTCCGCGATAGACGGCATCGAGTCGCTGCCCGTGTAGGCGGTTCGCAGAACGGAGTCCCCCTTCTCGCGCAGCCTCTCTCGATTCGTCCAGTCCGGAGCGGTGCGGCCGTCAGCCGCCCCGGTTCCGTCGGGCTTGCAAGTACAGGCTAAACCGGCTTGCTCGATGGAGGCGTGTTGTCATAAGCACATGATTTCTGACTCGTCGAACGCCGACCGGCGACGCCGAACCGGGAACGTCAACCGTTGTCTGCTGACCGACGGCGGCCAAGAACAAGCGGAAACCGACGACGCGGAGGGCGAAGAGAACCAAGAACAGGGGTCGGAGGCGGACGAGCAGAGCGACCAAGAGCAGACCGCCGACGAGGGAGAGGGGCAAGGCGAGGAAGAAGAAGAGGCGAGCGAAGGCGAAGAAGAGGCGGGCGAAGACGAAGAGCAAGGCGAAGGAGCAGACGAGGAAGGAGGAGAGGCTAGCGAAGGCGAAGAAGGCGAGGAGGACGAGTTCAAGGAAGCGACGGCCAAGAGCAAAGAGGAGGAGGCCGACGAGAAGCAGGAGAGCCTCGAAGGCGAAGACGAGACCAGCGTCCTGTTTCTGGACCTCGAAGGACTGCACCTGGACCTCCTCGGACTGGAGGTCGACCTCAACGAAGTCGTCCTCGACGTCTCCGCCGAGAAGGGCGACGGCAACTTGGTCGGGAACCTCCTGTCGGCCGTCGCCGGCCTCCTCGACAAGCCCGGCGAGTTGATGGGCGGTCTCTCCGATATGCTCCCGTCGCTGAAGGACATGCTCCCCGAAGCGCCGGAGATGGGCGAGAAGATTCGCAGCATGGCGAAGAACGTGGCCGACGAACTCCCCCTGCAGGACGTGCTGACGCAGGTCATCGTCGGCCTCGTCGACCAACTGTTCGGCACCGACGTCGGCGAGGAAGAACAGCAGGAAGCGTCTGAAGACCAAGCGGAGGAAGGCGCAGACGAACAGGAACAAGCCGAGCAGGAGGGTGAGGAGGCGCAGGAAGGCGAGGAGTCGGAGGCCGAAGAGGGGGAGTCCGAAGAGGGCGAGGACTACTCCGAGGCCGGACAGGAGGACCAAGGGGCCGAAGCATGAGCGGGTCGATACTCGGCCGCATCGACGTGATGGAACTCCTCAGCGACGTCGACTACGAGGAGGCCCTCGAAGGAACTCAGTGGGAGGGCGTCACGGAGGAAGACGGCCTCGGCGAACGCCTCGGCGCGCGCGCCGGCGAGTGGTTGGGAGGTGCCCTCGGCGCTCTCTTCGGAGAAGTCGCGGGCGATATGCTCGTCGGCGAGATGCTCGATAAGGTCGGCGGCGACGCGCAGTTGTCGGGGAGCGGTGACGGCGGAAGCGACTCGACGCAGGAGGCGAATGCATGAGTAGCGACTCCGCCGACGATAACACGGGGCTGAAGAGCGTCATCGCCGACGAAATCGAATCGCAGATAGACAGCCAGAAGATGGGCAAGAAAGTCGGCAGGGAGTTCGGCTCTCGCGCGGGGCGCGTCCTCGGCGCGCGCCTCGGCGCGACGGTGGACGAAACCGTCCGCGAGGGCGTCGAGCAAGGGAAGCGACCGGCGGAGATCGCCGGCGAACTCAAGCGGACGCTCGCGGCGTCGATACACGACTCTCTCGGCGACCCGGAGTCGGTCAAGCGGACATTCGCCGACCTGCAGGAGTCGATTCGCGACGCCGAGAGCGACGCCGCGGAGTCGGCGACGGACGCCGCGGACGAGACGAAAGAGAGCGCCGAAGCGGTCGTCGAGGAAGCGACGGACGCCGGTGAGGAGGCCAAGGAGAAAGCCGAAGACACCGGTGAGGAAGCCAAGGAGAAAGCCGAAGACGCCGGCGAGGAGGCCAAAGAGCAGGCCGAAGATGCGGGCGAACGAGTGCAGGAGGTCGTCTCGGAGGCGGCGAGCACCGTCGAGGATACGCTCGAACGCGCCGACGAGACGGACGAGGAGACGGAGTCGGAGGTCGAATCCGAGGCCGAGGCGGCCGAGTCGGAGGCCGAAGAGACCGAAGTGGAGAGTCCGGACTCGGTGGACCCCGGCGAAGTCCGCCGCGAGACGTACCGCGAACTGCTCGAAAACATCTCCTACCGCGAACTGCAGTCGATGGCGAAGGAGGCCGACATCAAGGCGAACCAGAGTCGGGAGGACCTCGTCGATGCCCTCGTCGAACAGTTCGACTCGAAGAACGCCGGAGACGACGGCGACGACGGCGACGGCGACGATGGCGACGGCGACGATGGCGACGACTGACCGTCGACGCGGAGGCCGCGGTTCCCACCGCGGGGAGTCGACTCGCCTCGTCGTTCGGCGACAGCCGTCGCAGTACTCTCCTCACGAACCAACTGAACCTCGGGTTCGCGCTGATCGGCGGACTCGTCCTCATCCTGATCGTCGTCGAGTTGCGTCTCGCGCACGCCCGAGTGCGCCCACCTTACGCACCCGGAGGCGAACGCGGTGACGTCGGGGGTAGTGCTACACACCTCGAACGAGTCCGCTCGGTACGATGACGGCGCTACCGAACTCTGTGACCGAGCGAGGCGTTCTACGGCCGGAGGAGACGCTGCCACAACTATTTCGGAAATGAGGTCCCTATCCGTACACAAACATGTCAGTAATCGGAGTAAAACCCCCGGAGGACCGGGCTCGCATCGGCTGGTGGGCGTTCATTCTCGTACTCGCGGCGGCGGCGGCGTACATCGCCTACTCGTTCGTCGGAATGTTCGTGTTGGGCGTCTTCGGCTACTACGCGACCCGTCCGATATATCAACGCCTCAAAGGGACCGTCGGATCGGACAGTATCTCGGCCGCACTGACGCTCCTCCTCGTACTGCTCCCGATTTTCGCGATCGTGTCCTTCGCCGGGTTTCAGCTGTTCCAACAGGTCCAGCAGTCGCTCGGCGGTACCACCGGACCGATCGCACTCGTCGAGCAGTACTTCGGCATCGGATCGTTGGGAAGCGAGCAGCGCCAGATGCTCGCGTCGGTCCTTCAGAACCCCCAGCAGGTCGTCACGAACCCCCAACAGACGTTTCGGAAGGTCCTTCAGGCGGGTCTGACGGTGATGTCGGCGATAGTCAGCACGCTGTTACTCTTGGCGCTGGCGGTGACGCTCTCGTACTTCCTCCTGAAGAACGACGAAGAACTCTCCGACGGCCTCCGGGAACTGTTCGGCGGTGGTGACACCACGGCCTACGCGTACGCCTCGGCCGTCGACGAGGACATCGAGTCCGTCTTCTTCGGGAACTTCCTCTTCGTCGTCGTCATGGCAGTCGTCGCGGCGGCCGCCTACTGGGGGACGAACCTCCTCGCGCCGTCGGGACTCACCGTCCCCATGGTCTTCGTGCTCGCGTTTCTCACCGGCGTCGCCAGCCTGATTCCCATCGTCGTCGGCAAAGTCGTCTACCTCCCGGTGGTCGGCTACCTCGGCTTGCAGGCGATTCGCCTCGGCGGAAACCAACTCGTGTTCGTCGCCGGGGTGCTCGTCGCTTACTTCCTCCTCCTCGATATTCTCCCGCAGACGTTCCTTCAGCCGTACATCACGGGCCGCCAACTCGACATGGTGATGATGATGTTCGCCTACCTGCTCGGCCCGGTGCTGTTCGGCTGGTACGGCTTCTTCCTCCTTCCCATCGTGTTCATCCTGATGCTCGAAGCGATTCGCATCGTCCTCCCCGAACTCCTCCACGGCGAGGCGCTCACGCCGACGGCGACGATAGGCGAGTCGGTCGGAAGCGACCCCGTGTCGGCGCGGGAGGAATCGCTCGACGACGACGCCTCCGAGGCGGGCGGCGAGTGACGGCTAGGCCCGTGCGCGTCGGTCGGAGGCTCCGTTCGTCCCCGTCGGTCACCCGGAGGAGCGAAGACGCCGCACTCGAACCGACGAACCGAACCGCCGTTCGGCGGTCGGTCACTCCTCGGCGGTCCCGATTCGACCCCCGAGGACCGCGTTGACGACGGCGCCGCCCAACAGCAACAGTCCCGCGAGGTAGAGCCACAGAGCGAGGAGGATGAATCCGCCGAATACGCCGTACGTCCGGTACTCGCCCGTCAGTTCGAGGTAGAACTCGAAGATGCGCTGGAGGAACGCCCACCCGACGCCCGCGACCACCGCCCCGGGAATCGCCTCCGCGACGGAGACGTCCACGTCGGGAAACAGGAGGTACAGGGGGAGGAACGCCACCGTCGCTCCGAGGACCACCAACAGCGAACGGACGTACTCCAACCCCGGAAAGCCGCGAACGTCTCCGAGTCCGACGGTCGCGCCGTAGAACGCCAGCACCGCGAACACCACCGCGAAGAACGCCACCGCCCCGTCGTGAACCCGGTCGACCAGCGAGTCCTCGCCCGTCGTCCCGTAGACGGCTGAGAACGCCGTATCGAGCCGCCTGAATACCTTGAGCGTGCTCCACAACAACACCCCGACGCTCAGTACCGACGCGCGGAAGCGGTTCTGGTCGTCGGTGATGACGTCCGCGACGAGGAGCGTCTCGCCCGGCGTCAGGTAGCGCTCGGTGCTCTCGACGACGAACACGGCCAGCGGTTCGTCCACGACGAACCCCGTCACGACGAACAGCAGAAAGAGGAGCGGGAGAAGCGACACGAGAGCGTGGTACGCGAAGCTTCCGGCGAGCAACGGGATGTTCTGCTCGCGAATCTCCCGGCGGACGGTTCCGACCACGACGACGACCCGGTTCGTGCGAACCCGTCGCCGGAGCGACTCGATTCCGCGCACGAGTCGCATCCACGGGACGCGGGGGTTTGTAAAACTCGGCCGGAAGAGCGACAGCGGATGTCTCTCTGCGCACGATTCGTCGCGAAAATGCGCCGGCCGGGAGTACCACGAGCAACGCGAGTGGTACGTCGGGCGGCGTACGACCGCAGGGAGTGCGCCGGCCGGGATTTGAACCGCGGTCGCTCGCTGATGCTCGCTCCCTGATTCAGAATCCCGTCGTAACGCATTCGCTCGTCACGTTCGTTCCTCGCAGAATGCGCCGGCCGGGATTTGAACCCGGGCCATGAGCTTGGAAGGCTCAGGTCCTACCACTAGACCACCGGCGCTCACTCACGCTGTTCGTTCGCGCCGAGCCTCCACCTCGTGACACTCGGTGGAGACACCGGCGCACTCGTCTCGAACGTCGAGACGTTGACGAGACGCTTCGCGTCTCGTCCGCCAACCAGAGCGCTTCGCGCTCTGGTGACGCCAGCGCTCACTCACCTCTTTTCGACGCCACAATAAGGGTGTTACTCTTCGCGTTCGTCGTCCGACGGTAGTTGACACGACCCGCACCGACGGACGGCGGTCGAACCGCGACTCACTCGCCGGTCGAACAGGTTCGGTGCACGAGTTCGACGCGCCGGGTCGGTTCCGGGCCGTCGAACCGGGTCGGCTGTTCCACGTAGTAGACGGTGACGTTGGTCAAGGCGTCCTCGTGACTGCCGTTCCAGCGCCGACAGAGGTAGTCGCCGAACGCCGCTTGGAGTGTCTCGTGTCCGGGGCTGACCGCGCCGACGAGGTACTTCCGCCAGCGCGCACTCGGATACATCGCCAGCGTGGCCGGGCGTTCGTCGCCGACGACCGACGACTCGCGGAAGGCGTCCACTCGCTCGCCGGATTCGAGCGTTCCGGGCGCGGCGTACCAGCCGTCGACCGTCGGGGGGTTCGGCGCGAACATCGTCCACGTGTGGTCCGTCGGACTCAACCGCGAGTCCGTCACCGGAGCGGCGACCAATCCGACCGCGATGGCGTTCCAGACGAGCATCACCGCCAGCAACGCGGCGACGACGGCGGGAGCGACGCGCCCCGCGTACCGACGGCCCGCCGCCGCCGCCGATGCGAGCGACGCGAGCGAGGACGCCCCGAATGACGACGACTCGGCCGACGACGACTGCGCTCGGGAGCGACATCCGTCGAGTGCGGCATCGATGCCGACCCGCCGCGCCGACCGTTCGACCGGGTTCGACAGTCGGGCGACCAGTCGGTCCCACGCCGAGGCGGGAAGGAACACGAGAAGGGCGGTGAGCGTGACGAGCGGAAACAGCCCGAGGCGGAGCGTAAGCAGCATCCCGAGGTGCATCCCGACGAAGAGCGAGACGAACGCCGTCCGCAGTCGGTCCCGGAGGAGGATCAAAAACACAGACGAGAGGACCATCCCCATCCACGCCGTGTCGACGGCGTGGAGGAGCGTCGGAAACTCGGCCAGCGAGTCCCCGATCAGGACGGTGAACTGCTGGAGGCTCAGGACGTACCGTACCGCGTCGCCGCCGACCCAGAGATCGCTTCGGAGTTTGAACGCGGCGTTGACGGTGTACATGACGACGACTTGGAGCAACAGCGCGGCGGACGCGAGGCTCGCCACGCGCCGCCTCGGCGCGCCGTCGCGCCGAAGCGCGTCGAGCGACCACCGCTCCTCCAACGGGAGAAAGAGGCTCCAGAGGAGGAGTCGCCACAGGAGGGAGTCGCCGCCGTTCAACACGCCGGGATTGCGGGCGTACAGCGAGGTGAGGAGGACGAACGACGAAAGCGTCGCTATCCGGGTTCGGTATCCCACGAGTAGCGATAGCGCACACGCCCCGGCGAGGACGAAGAGCAGGGCTTGAAACCACGCGTCGCCCGACAACGCGTGAATCGAGAACCGCGAGAGCGTCGGGTACTGTTCGGAGAGCGCCGCCCGCGGGAGGACGCCGGCGTCGGTGTAGAACGCGGCGAGGTTGCGCGAACGGAGCAGCAAGTCGACGACCAAAAGCAGACCGAGCGAGACGCGAAACGCCGCCAGTGCGCGCGTGTCGATGCCGAGTCGGACCGCGAGGGCGGAGGAGAGACGAGCGCGGGCGCTCGTCGCGGATGGAGGGGAGTCCGTGCTTCCCATTAGTAAGGGACGACGACAGGTAAGACTATTGAATCATTCTATCGTGTCCGCTCGGAAGAGAGAACGACGCCGAAGGCGAGAGAATCGGGCGGTCAGTCGTCGTCCGCCGCCGGTTCCGCACCCGCGTTCGATTCGATGGGCGGCGCGCGCGCCTCCTCGAACTCGGCGGCGGCCTCGCGGACGCGACTCCCGAGTCCGGGGAGTTCGTCCGGCGAGACGGGTCCGTTCGCCTCGATGTCGTCGAGCGAACGAGGGAACTCTCGGAGTTCCATGTGGAGTGCGATGCCGGCCTTCGCGCCCTCGCCCATCGCGACCGGAACCTGATTGTGGCCGGGGGTGAAGTCGCCGACCGCGAACACGCCGTCGACGCTCGTTCGGCCGTGGTCGTCCACGACGACGGTGCCGTCGTCGTTCAGGTCCGCGCCGAGTTGCTCCGCGAGTCCGGAGTTGTACTCCGACCCGTACATCGGGAACCCGCCGCGGTACTGCCGGACCGACCCGTCTTCGAACTCGAACGCCTCCAACCACCCGTCGTCGGACTTGCGCATCCCCGAGATGTCCGACTCGACGACGTCGACGGGGTGCGCGCGGAGGCGTTCGTCCGTCTCGTCGCTCCACTGCGGTTCCTCGCCGCGGAGCAGGATGTCCACGTCGTCGGTGAAGTTGAGCATGATCATGGCGACGAAGGCGGCGCTGTCGCCGTGGCCCATCACGTACACCGGCCGGTCGACGAACATGTACGCGTCGCAGTGCAGGCAGTAGTGCAGGCCCTTCCCCGTGCGCGGAAGCGGCGGGTCCGGGCGCACGTCGTTGAACCCGACGGCGAGGACGACTCGCTCTCCGACGTACGTTTCCCCGTCGGCGACGACGCGGAACCGACCGTCGTCCCGGCGTTCGGCGTCGGTCACCGTGGCGCGAACGTAGTCTGCCCCGTAGGACTGAATCTGGTCGCGGCCCGTCTGGAGGAACTCCTTGCCGGAGATATCCTCGGTGACGCCGACGACGTTGTGGGTGTCGAGCATCATCGCCGCGCGCCCGCCCCCGCGGTCGATGATCGCGGTGTCGTGGCCCAAGCGCGTCGTGTACAACGCGGTCTGCAGTCCGGCGGGTCCGCCGCCGACGACGATTACCTCGTACTCTCGTGCGTCGCCCGTCTCACTCATCATCCGTGAGTTACTCTTCCCCGAACTTAAACGCAAAGCACGAGTGCGACGGGGGCGACCATCCGCGAAACCGCACCGCACGCGACCTACGCTGGCGAAACGACGGCGTAGCAGTTCCCGCTGGAGACGAACGCCTCGCGCACGCGCAGGTCGCTCTCGCCGAGGTCGGACTCGAACTCCTCGGGGGCGTAGATGTGGTAGAACCGCGGGACGCGTTCGCCGCCGGGGAGCGTCCAATCGACGGTGGTGTCGAACCCTTCCTCCGCATCGAACCGGTCGTGTTCCGTGGACCAGACGCTGACCAGCGCCCGACCCTCCGGGCGGAGGACGCGCGCTAGCTCCGACAGACTCCGCACGCGGGCCTCGCGCGTCCCGAGGTGGTGAAGCGTCGCCACGTACACGGCGATATCGAACTCGCCGTCGCGGAACGGGAGTTCGGCGGCGTCGCCTTGGACGAGTTCGACGCCGAACCCTCGCTCCGTCGCCCGTTCGACCGCCTGTTCGAGTAACCCGCGACTCGCGTCGAAGCCGACGACGGCGGCGACGCTCTCGGCCATCGCCTCCGCGTGGCGGCCGTTGCCGCACCCGAGGTCCAGCCCTCGTTGCGCGCCGGAGGCGTGGTCGTCGAGGAACGACGACACCTCCGGCCACGGGTACTCGCGGGTCGACGCGAAGTGCTCGGCGATTCGGTCGTACGTCTCGCGCGGCGCCTCCGCGTCCGTCTGGCGGTTCCCGTCCGGGGTGCCGCCGTCCGGGCCGCGTCCGTCGTCCTCGCCGTCCATACCTCCCGGTTGCCGTCGGCGTACAAAGGCGCGACGACCCGCGGTCGCTACAGGAAGGCAAAGAGCAGGTACGCGGCGGCGAGCAGTACGGTGGCGTGCTTGACGCCGTCGTAGAGGCTCCCCTCGCCGAGTTGTCCGGCGACGAGGCCGGAGCAGACGCCCTGTATGGCCGCGACGTGGAAGAACAGCAGTTCGTACGCCGCCGTATCGACGGTCCGCAGGCCGGAGAAGAGGCCGGTGGAGACGCCGCCGACCTCCCCGCTCCCGATGGCGGGCGAACTACCCGCGGCTTCGACGGCCGGGATGAACGCGACGGTCAGCGCCGCGATGATGCCGAGGAAGACGAGAAACGAGATGTAGATGACGACGAGGTAGGTGAGCATCTCCTGTCGTCGCTCCTCGCGGAGTCTACGACTGTCCTGCGCCTCGTCGGCCGCGATGCGGAGGACGGGCGCGATGTCGCCGCTGGCGACCATCGCGTTCGTGATGAGCGTCACCGCCCGCGAGACGAGGGGCGTCCGAACGCGCTCCTCCATCCGGCGAAGCGCCGTCTGCACGTCCGCGCCCCAGCGGATGTCCCGCCACGTGCGCTCCAGTTCCGCCGAGAGCGGCCCGAGGTCGGTCCGCGCGAGGCGTTCGATGCTCCCGACCACCGTCGCGCCCGCCTCGTTGACGCTCGCCATCCGGTCGAGGAAGTCCGGAATCTCGTCTTCGATGCGCCGGAGGCGGCGCTTCTCCACCTCGTGGGAGAGTGCGACGCCGCCGAGGACGAGTACGGCCGCCACGACGAGGGGTCCGTCCACCGCCGCGACGAGTGTCATCACGGCATCGGAGGACGCGCCGGGGACCGGACCCGCCGTCACCGTCTCCAGCGCCGCCGACACCTCGGCCGACCGGCCGACCGAGAGGGCGAACCAGACGAACGCCGCGGGGAGCGTGACGAACAGCGTGTTCGCCGGGCGTTCGAGGAACGTCCGCCCGGGTCGCTCGAACGCGGTTCGTACCCCCTTCAGCCGGTCGTAGACGGCGAGTCGCTCCCGGTTCGGCGAGTCGGCCGCCTCGAATCCGCCGTCCGAGACGGTGGCCGGCGACTCCGGGCGGGGAGCGCCGCCGGTTCGCGCCGTCACCTCGACGCCCGTCTCGAACGAGTCCGCCCCGTCGCCCCGGCCGGGGGTGCGAATCGACTCGGTCATGCTGTCGATGTAGACGGCGAACCCGAACGTCGCGAGGGGGACGCCGACGTAACCGACGACGGCGAGGAGGCCCAGCGTGTCCTGCATGACGAGTCCGACGACGACCAAGACGGTGATGAAGAACAACGGCCCGGCGACGAGGACGGTGACGTAAATCTCCGCGAACGCCGAGAGCAGTTCGAGATACTGCTTCTGTTGGGCTTCGGCCTCGTCTTGGAACCGCTCGTACTGCTCGCTGAGGAACGACGCGAGGTTCCGCCCGCTTCCGAGGACGCTCGCGAGGTTCTCGGCGAACTCCTCGGCGTTGTCGCTCGGCGTACGCTCGGCGGTGCGCTGAAGCGCGGTTATCACGTCGGTGCCGAAGGCGTTCACGTCGCGGACGGCGATGCCGAGTTCGCGCGCCGCCTCCCCGTAGACGTCTCGGTTCCGCGTGAGCGTGTCCAGCACCTTCGGGAACGGCATCCCGGAACGAGAGAGGGCGTAGACGAACGCGACGGTCCGCGGTAGCGTCGCGTCTACCTTCACGCCGCGGGCGCGCGCCATCGAGTCGAGGTACTGCCACCGCGCCCAGTACGTCCCCGCCGCCAGCGTCGCGCCGAGGGTGGCGCTCGACACCAACAGCAGCACGAACAGTTCGCCGGGGGTGAGGTTCGGCACCCGAACGACGGCCGCGAGGAACTCCACCGCCTCGGGGAGTCTCGCCCGGAGGGACTCCTCGGAGACGGCGAGGAGTCGCAGCACGCCCGCCGCGAGGTAGACGCCGAAGACGCTCCCCGCGACGCCGAACGCCCCCGCCATCAGGAGCGTCTGGGAGGCGTAGACGCGGTGGGTCTCCCCCGAGAACGCCGCGCGGAGGCGGGTGAGTTGGTCCCGTCGGTGCGGGTTCTCGTTCGCCACGTACCGGCCGAACAGGGGAAGCGAGACGCGGGAGACCAGCAGGTGCGCCCGCGCGCTGAACGGGACGCAGGCGAACGGGACGCAGACCAACGTCGCCGCGAGGAGCGGCAGGTAGCCGACGAGCATGTCAGTCGGCCGCGCCCGCCTCCGTTTCCTCGTCGTCGCCGTCCGCGTCGTCGCCGTCGTTCGCGCGCGCCGCCCCGCCTCCGTCGGGGGCGTCGTCGTCGCCGTCGGGGCCGCCCGCCTCCTCGCGGCGGACGCCGACCGAATCCGCGGCGTCGCCCGCCACGGCCACCTCGTCGGCGTCCGCTCGCTCCGTCAACCGCCGCATCGCCCGTTCGGGGTCGGCGTAGTACTCGTTGACCAGCGCCGTGAAGCGTCGGTAGTCGGCGACGTCCATCTCGGCCAGAAGGCGGAGGAACCGCTCGCGCCGGCGAACCTCCCGGCGGAGTTCGGTCCTGCTCCACCCGCGTTCGCGCTGTATCTCGTCGACGAGGACGGAGTCGGACTGCCGGAAGGTGTCCGCGTCGGCGTTCCACCGGAACGCCCGCGAGTAGTCGAGTTCGCCCGTCCGCTGGTCGATGCCGCCGATTTCCCCGATGGCCTTCGACCGGCGGACGCGTTCGCCCTCGAATCGGGTGAGCGTCTGCACGCACAGCAGGTCGAGCGACTGGACCATCGCCCGCGGCACGTTGATGGGTTCGTTCTCCAGTCGGTTGA
Source organism: Halopelagius longus (assembly GCF_900100875.1). Lineage (NCBI taxonomy): Archaea > Methanobacteriati > Methanobacteriota > Halobacteria > Halobacteriales > Haloferacaceae > Halopelagius > Halopelagius longus. The sequence continues at coordinate 771,378 of NZ_FNKQ01000002.1, forward strand.
TGACCGTCTCGATGCTGTCGGCGTGCATCGTCGAGAACGTCGTGTGGCCGGTGTTCATCGCCTGAAACAGCGTGACGGCCTCCTCGCCGCGCACCTCCCCGACGACGATGAACTCGGGGCGGTGACGGAGGGCCGACCGAAGGAGGTCGTACATGTCGATATCCGACCCCTCGCCGAGTCGTTCCCGCGTCACCGAGGAGAGCCAGTTGTCGTGGTACAGAGACAGTTCGCGCGTGTCCTCGATGGTCAGCACCTTCGAGCGCGGCGGGATGAACATCGAGACGGCGTTCATCGAGGTGGTCTTCCCCGACGCCGTCCCCCCGGCGAAGATGAGGCTCTTGTTGTTCTCGATGCAGAGCCACAGGTACGCCATCTGCTCGACGGAGAACGTGCCGTTCCGTATCAGGTCGACGGGCGTGAACGGTTCGTCGGCGTACATGCGGATGGTGAACGCCGACCCGCGTGGCGTCACCTCCTCGCCGAGGGCGAGTTCCGCGCGCGACCCGTCCGGGAGCGTCGTCCCGAGAACCGGGTCGCCGACGCTGACGTGTCGGCCGGACCGTTGCGCGAGGCGGATGACGAAACTGTCCAGTTCCTCGCTTCCGAACGAGACGTTCGTCTCGATGTCGGTGTAGTCGTCGTGGTACGCGAAGATGGGCAGGTCGTACCCGTCGCAGGAGATGTCCTCGATGCGGGGGTCCCGCATCAGGGGGTCGATGCGGCCGTACCCGCGGAAGTCCCGGTGCAGGTAGTACAAAAGCGCGTGGAACTGCCGCATCTCGATATCGACGCCGTACTGTTCGAGGAGCAATCGGAGTTCCTTCCGAAGCGTCTCCTCCTCGTTCGGTTCCGCGCTCGTCCGGTAGAGCAACGGGTCGCGGATGTCCTCCCGGACCCGATCCAACAGGTCGCGTTGGAACTCGTCTAAATCCGGCTCGACCGCGTAGTAGCGGTGTTCGCTCGCCTCGTCGTCGTAGGTGACGACGACGTGGGCGTACGGCGCGTTCACCCAGTAGCGGTCAACGACGGACTCGGAGTCCGGGGGGTCGAACGTCCCGAACGCGCCGTCGTCGGGACGGTACGGCCGAACCTCGACGTGCGACCCGCGGAGAACCTCCGCGGCCCGCTTGAACCGCCGTTTGACGTCCGCGAACGCGGAGTCGAACCCCCATCCGTCCGCGGGGCTATCCGTCGCGTCCCCGCCGTCACCCCTCTCGTTGTTCGGTTCTGACATGCGTCCCCCTTCCGAAGGTCACCGGCCGTTTCGGTCGGAGTGACTTAAATTCGTGCGGACGTTCATGTTCTGTCCACCGACAGGAGGATGCCGGCGAAGACGAAGCAGAAGACGACGCCGAGGGGTATCGGGACGCCGGGGAACCCCCGCGTCCACAGGAGGACGGTGGCGACGGAGAGGACGACGCCCGTCAGACCGAGGAGTCCGCCGAGGAGGCGAACCGGGTCGACCGGCCCCGCCTCGACGGCGTCCTCGCGGGCGTAGTAGAGTGCGGCGAACCCGACGGCCGCCGCGAGAACGGCGGCGCCGACGGCCCACGCCTGATAGGCGACTGCTATCGTCTGTCCCGACTGGAACGCGACGGCCGAGAGGGGGTCCGAAATCCTGACCGCGTCGGCGAACGGGACGCCGAAGGCGTACCGAATCTGAAAGAACGGGAATCGAACGAACAGGACGGACCCGCCGGAGACGGCGGACGAATACGTCACGTTCCACGGGATGAGCGCCGTCAACCACGCGGATACGACTGCGAGTGCTCCGGCGTGTTCGGAGCGTACCCAGACCATACCCGAGGCGAACAGTCGAAGGGGTAAAACCTACCGACTGTCGTCGCCCGCAACGCGTGCCGACCGTCGGCCCAGAAACGTGGATAGGCGTTACGTTCATACGCGGTGGCACCCAACTTCTAGTAACGGAATGAGGCGTGATTACTTCCAGTTGGACGTCGAAAACATCGACTGGGTCGAGACGGACGGGGACGCCGAAAAGCCGCTTGTGCGAATCGACTTCCGGGGTCCGGAAGGGTCGCTTCGGGAGCGTCTGACCGGGACCGAGGAGTCGGTGCTCGAAGCCGAGGAGACGGACGTGGCCTACCGCCTTCAAGACGGTATCGACGACCCGTCGGCGACGGGCGTCGTGAGCGTCACGAACCGAATCACCGGGGATTTCGTGCTCGAACTGAACGAAGACGCCGACGACGTACTCCGGTTCATCCGCGCGGCGCGGGAGTACGGCCAGTACGCCGCCGACCCAGACGAGGGACGCTATCGGGTCGAAATCAGCGTCGAGGGTGAACACCTCGTCTCCTACGAGAAACAGACGTTTCTGGTGTACGACAAAGAGGGGAACCTCCTCCGCGGCCAGAGTCTCATCCCCTCCGGCGTCGAACTCTGAGGGCGACGCCGCCGGGTGGCGGACCGACGGGGGTCTCTCGACGGCCGACCGAACCGCATTCGGCAGTATCGCGAGGAATCACACGACCTATTACGCCGCCGTCGCTACGTCTGCTTCGTGGAGAACGTAACCGACCGCACGAGCAACCCCTTCGGCATGCGACCGGCGTGCGACCGGTTCGTTCCGGGGTACGGAGACGCGAACGCGAACTTCCACGTCGTCGGCGACCATCCCGGCGTCCACGGCGGAGAGGTCACGGGCGTCCCGTTCACCAACGAACCCGGGATACGACTGCAGGCCGCACTCGCGGAGGCGGGACTCCTCGATTCGACCGGCGACGAACCGGACGTTCGGGAGTCTTTCTTCTCGTATCTGCACATGTGCGTCGCCGACGGAACGCCGACGCAGGCGGAGTACGACGACATGGAGCGATTCTTCGACGCCGAACTCCGCGCGATAGCCGCGCACGTCCTCCTGCCCGTGGGTGCCCGCGCGACGGCGCACGTCCTGCAGAACTACACGGCGCAGGCGTGGAAGACCGAGATAGAGATGGAGGCGCTACACGGCGAGGAGATTCGCGGGAGCGGATTCCTCGTCTACCCCATCAAAGACCCCGCCGAGTGGGACGAGACGCACCACGACCGACTCGTCGACTCGCTTCTCGAACTCCAGTCGACCGACTACCGACGCGAGGCCGACCTCGGGCGGTTCGAGGCCGGCAACGACCCGTATCTCGTACGGTAATCACCCGCACGCTTCTCGAAATGGCGATTTCGGTCGATTTTCCCCGACGAATACGACAGCAACGACCATTAAGATTAAACGAATTTACGGTTCTGTGCCGATATCGGCTACAATTACCAACCATCCGTCCACTACTCGATGACGAGTTGGTCGTTATTGGCAGGAACAAAGGACTTTTGACGACATGCGTCAAACAACGTACTGACGCGCGTGGTGTACTCCGGGCGCGTCAGGTAAGGAACTGCGAGACTGGTGCTCTTCGCAGTGGCTTGGTCAGTCCGGGGCCCGCGTTCGCGCGGACCCCGCTTCCTTCTCGTTGAACTCCCCGAGAAGCGTCAGGAGTCGAGCGACCGGACCTCGACACCGCCGTTGCCAGCCGAAATCGTCAGCGACGGCCCTCCGTCGCCGAGCGTTCCGGCGACGCGGGACGGCGACTTCGTCGCGTCGGCCAGTTCGATACCGCCGACGTCCACGCCGCCGTTCGACGCTCTCACCTCGAACGCCGCGTCTACGTCCGGGCCGACGCGCGCCTCGACGCCGCCGTTGGTGGTCCGTATCTCGGTGTCGCCGCGGACGGCGGGGACGTCCACGCTCACGCCGCCGTTCTCGACCGTCGCGCCGTCGATTCCGCCCACGTCGCGGGCCTCGACGCCGCCGTTCGTGGCCTCAAGCGTCACGTATCCATCGACGCGGCGCGCGGTGACGCCGCCGTCGCCGGCCCGAAGCGTCGGGTCGCCGCCGACGCCGCGGGCTTCGATGCCGCCGGTTCGCGTCTCGGCCGCCGACAGCGACATCGACTGCGGCATCCGGACGTCGAGGCCCGTGGTGATTCGCGACGCTCCCTCGGGGTACGTCGCTTCGAGGACGAGGGTGCCGTCGGAGACGGAGCGTTCGACCGTCACGTCGGCGAGGAGGCTCTCGTCGACGCCGTACCCGCGCACCGTCATCTCGACGGCGACGGCGTCCCCGTCGCCCGACGTGACGGTCACCCCGCCGTTCGGGTTCCGGACGGCGAGCGAGTCGCTCCCGTCGGGCGAAAACTGGACGGAGTCCGTCCGTCGCGTCTCGATGGCGGGCGCGGAACACCCCGCGAGTGCGAGGACCGAACCGCTACCTGCAGTCGCGAGCAACCGACGCCGCGTGAGCGTGGAGGGCGAGTTTCGCATCGCCCCGTAGATACGTCGAACGGACTGAAAAACGCCGGTGGTCGTTACGCCAGTCTGTCCGCGAGGCGTCGAAGCGCCCCGTACCCGTCGCGGGGGAGGGGGTGGCCGTGTCCCACGCAGGCCGCCTCGAACGGGGGGACGCGCTCCGCGAACTCCCGGACGCTCTCCGCGTTCTGGTCGGTGTCGTAGTTCACGAACCGCGGAAGCAGTTCGAGGGCGCCGTCGGACTCCCGCACCAAGTCGCCGAGGAACGCCGCCTCGTGGGCGTCGTGGTGGTAGCAGACGTGGCCGGGCGTGTGTCCCGGCGTCCGGTACACGTCGAACTCGCCGACGGAGTCGCCGTCGGCGACCAGTCGCACCTCGTTCTCCGGCACCGTCGCGAACGGCGCGGTCAGTCGCTGGATGACGCCCTTGGCGTTCGTCAGGAGGGGGACGACTTCGCCCTGCAGGTAGGCGGCGTCCGGTTCCGCGACGTATATCGGCGTCTCCTCGTCCAACCCGAGAGAACCGAGGGCGCCGACGTGGTCCACGTCGTAGTGGGTCAAAAGCACGCGTTCGATGTCGCCCGGCGAGAGGCCCGCACGGTCGAGCATCGCGCGCATCCGGTCGCCGTCCAACGGCGTCCCGGCGTCCACAAGCGTCAACACCCCGTGGTCGTCCACGAGGTACGCGTTGACCCCTCGCAGTTCGAATCGTCTGACCGCCCCCGGTTCGAGACTCATACGTCGACGTTCGCGGCGAACCGGCAAAAGTGCCGTCCCCGAGGGGGTCAACGCTCCGAGAGCAGGAACTGCCCCACGTCGCCGAGGAAGACGAGAGTCGCCGCGAGGGGGAGGACGACGAGGAGTGCGAGCGTCGCGCCCGACGGTTCGACGGCCACCGCCGTCCCGAACGAGAACGCCCCGAGGGGGGCGAACGCGCCGACGAGGTAGAGGTACGCCGTCCCGCGGCCGAACTTCGCCACCGTCCCGACGAAGACGAGAGCGAGGAGGGCCGCGCCCGCCGGGAACGCCAGTCCGACCGAGGGCGGCGCGGAGACGGTCCCGAGGACGAACGCCCCGGGCGGCGTCAGCCCGTGACTCGCCGTCAACGCGGCGGCCGGGTCCGCCGTCGCCGCGGACGCGAGTGCGGAGAGCGCATCGAGGTTCGACCGCAGGTAGCCGGTGAGACCGGCGGCGTACCCGATGCCCGCGAGGAACACCGCGGTCCACGCGTACCAAAGCGGACTCCGCGTCGAACCCTCGTCGGTCGCCGCCTCGTCGGTTCCCGAGGCCGACGCGGAAGCAGACTCGTCTGCGCTTCGGTCGGTTCGACTCCGCGAGCGATTTCGGGAGGCCGACGTCCGGCCGCCGGACGGCCGGTCGGCGGACCGCCGCGACCGACCGCGCGACGACCGAGAGCCCCGAGTCCCCGTCGAAGACGAGGCGGAGGACGACGAAGACCGAGTAGAACTGGACGACGAAGACCGAGTAGAACCGGACGACGAAGACCGAGTAGAACCGGACGACGAAGACCGAGTAGAACCGGACGACGTGGAAGACCGGCCGGAAGAAGACGCGGACCGCGACGACGACGACGACGACCCCGCCGTCGAAGCGTTCGACGACGCGGCGGTTCCGCCGCCCGACCCCGACGATGACCGACCGCTACCCGTCGAACCGGACGACCGGGAGGCGGTCTGCCAGCGGTTCCCGCCGGCACTCGACGGGCGCGTCATCCCCGCCGTCGGGAGGCCGTCGAGTCGCTTCGAGACGTAGTTCGCGTGTCCCATCCGGTCGTACGCGGACCGCTCCGTCTCGTCGGAGAGCACCTCGTACGCCTTCTTGAGCGTCTTGAACTGCGCCGTCGAGCGGTTGTCGTCGTTCACGTCCGGATGGTACTCTCTGGCCTTCTCCCGCCACGCCGCCTTTATGTCGTCGGAGGAGGCATTCTCCGGAACCTCCAGCAGGTCGTAGAAGTCGTCCATTCCCGTCGCTACCGGGTACGAAATCACTTGCTTTGAATGTACCGGCGTCGTACCAGTCAGTCAGTCGATATGTGCTAGGTAGGCGACGACGTAGAGGATCAGCGTCAGGACGACCGCGAGGGCCGCGGAGTAGGCGTGGATCCGCCACGCCTGCCGCGCGTCCGCCCGGCGGTCCGCTTCCGACGGCACCTCGCGGCGGTCGTCACCCTCCGTGCTCACGTCGTAGATGCCGAGCGAGGCGAACAGCGGGCAGAACTCGAATCGCCCCTGAAAGAACCCCTCCGCCGCGCCGAACAGGGGGATCACGGAGAACCCGAGCACCCACATCGGACCGTCGGTGGCGAGCACCCACGTGATGAGGACGAGCGTCGCGACCGACGCGACGCCGCCCAACGCGTACCGTCGCCGTTGCTCGGCCTCGCCGATGTTGCACTCGCCGGCTTGATACTCCGACATGCCCGTTCGTTCGTCCCGGAGGCCTGAAACGGTACGGTCCGCGGCGATTTGGGTGGATGAAAACCCTCATGGAGTCGCTTCGCGTCCGGCGAGACATGGACCTCCACCGCATCCGACTCGGCAACGCCGTCTTCGAGGGGCGCAACAACGCCTACCTCCTCCGCGGCGACCGGACGACGCTCGTGGACCCCGGCGCGTCGCTCGATTCGGTTCGAGACGACCTGCACGCCGGACTCGCGGCGGCGGGCGTCGAGGCGGCCGACGTGGACCAGATTCTTCTGACTCACTGGCACGCCGACCACGCCGGCCTCGCGGGCGAACTCGCCGCGGAAAGCGGTGCGACGGTTCGCGCACACGAGGCGGACGCGCCGCGCATCGCCGGCGACGAGGACGCCCTCGCGGCCGAACGGGAGCGCAGGGAACGCCGCTTCGACGAGTGGGGGCTTCCGGCGGAGAAGCGCGCGGAGTTGGTCGCGTTTCTGGACCGCCACGACGACCTGCAGGGGGAGGCCGTCGAGGTGGAGACGCTCTCGGACGGCGACCGGGTGGTCGCGGGCGACGCGGAACTCGAAGTCGTCCACCTGCCGGGTCACGCGGCCGGACTCGTCGGGTTCGCCGCCGAGACGGACGACGGCGAGGAGGCGTTCGTCGGCGACGCCATCCTCCCGAAGTACACCCCGAACGTCGGCGGGGCGGACCTCGCCGTGGACGCGCCCCTCGAACGGTACGTCGAGAGTCTGGTCCGCCTGATGGACCGTAACCTCGACCGGGCGTGGCCGGGCCATCGCGACCCCATCGAGGACCCGACGGCGCGGGCCCGAACCATCCTCGAACACCACCGCGACCGAACGGAGCGAGTCGTGTCGGTGCTCCGGGAACGCGGGACCGCGGACCCGTGGACCGTCAGCGCCGACCTCTTCGGCGAACTGGAGGAGATCCACATCCTCCACGGACCGGGCGAGGCGTTCGCCCACCTCGACCACCTCGTCCGGCGGGGGGTCGCCGAGCGAACGGGCGAGGAGTACCGGCTTTCGGAGTCGGACCCGAACGTCGCGGACCTGTTCCCGAATACGAAATACTGAAACGCCGCCGCCGGGAAAGGAGGGACATGGAACTGCGGGTCATCGACAAGACGGACGAGGAACTCCGCATGGAGATTGCGGGCGAAGACCACACGTTCATGAACGTCATCAAGGGCGCTCTCCTGGAGACGGAGGGCGTCGCCGCCGCGACGTACGACGTGAACCCCGAGCAGTCGGGCGGTCAGACGGACCCCATCCTCTCTATCAAGACGGTGGACGGCACCGACCCCCTCGACGCCCTCGCGGACGCCTCCCGGCGCGTACAGAACATGACCGACGACTTCACGACGGCCTTCGAGGCCGCACTGTAGACGCGGACCGTCCTTCCGTCCGTTCTTCCGACGAACACCGGCGAGAGGCGTCGCCGTCGCGACGCTGAACATACGCGTTATCCGACCGGTCAGTATAACTGGTAGTAGTTCGACAGCGGGATGTGACGAGAGATCGACTGGTGGGGGCGGGCGTCGTCGCGTTCGCCGTCGTCGGCGCGGCGGCGTCCGTCAGCGTCTTCGTCGGCGGGTCCGGACTCGCCGTCCGCGCGTTCCTCCTCCTCTTCGGCGTCGGATTCTTCGCCGCCGGCGTTCTGGGCGCCGCCGAGGCGGTACAGCGCGGACACCAAGCGCTCCGGTTCGTCCTCACGCCCGTTCGCTCCGCCGAAGACTCGCCGTCCGACACGTCGTGGGTCCGGTTGACCGGGACGGCGTCGATGGGGAACCGAACGGTCCGAACCGCGTTCGGCGAGGACGCCCTCGCGGCGACAACGAACGTGGCAAAGCGGGAACGGTTCACGGGGGTTCCGCGGCCGTCGGCGAAAATCGGAATCGACTTCGAGGACACCGAGAGCGCGGCGTTCGAGATCGACCGCGGGACGACGCTCGCACTCGGCGGCGACTGTCGGGTCGTCGGCGGTCGGACGGAGACGCTGACCGCCGGCGACGACTCGGCGCGAGAAATCGACGCGGTCCAGTCGTTCCTGCGAGCGCGCGACGCGGAGTCGGACGCCGAACCGTCTCGCGGACCCGTCTTCGAACACGTCCTGAACGTGAGCGAATCGACGGTCCGTCCCGGCGACACCGTCTCGGTGTTCGGCCGCGTCCGCGTCGAACCCGACGGGCGGGGGTCGGTCGTTCGCCCCGCCGGGCGGTTCGAGAATCGCCCGCTGCTGTCGACGACGGGGTGGCGTCCCGTCGTCAGACGGGTCGTCCGGCGACTCCTCGTCACCGCCGCGCTTTCGGTGCTGTTCCTCGCGGCGGGGGCGTACCTCCTGTGGATGGGAGGCGTCGGGTACTGAAATGCCGGCGGCGTCCCGTCGGCCGCCGTCTCAGAAGCGAATCGGAATATCCCTGTCGGCGAGGTACCGCTTCGTCTCCTCTATCGAGTAGTCCCCGAAGTGGAAGATGGAGGCCGCGAGTCCGGCGTCCGCGCCCGCCTCGGTGAACACTTCGTACATGTCCTCGGGGCCGCCGCACCCCGAGGAGGCGATGACGGGCGTCGAGACGTTCTCGCAGACGGCCCGCGTCAGGGGGATGTCGTACCCGTCCTTCGTACCGTCGGCGTCGATGGAGTTGACGAACAGTTCGCCCGCGCCGCGGGACGCCGCCTCCCGGGCCCACTCCACCACGTCCACGCCGGTTCCCTCGCGGCCGCCCTTGACGGTGCACTCGAACCAACAGGACTCGCCGTCGACCCGTTCGTAGTGCTCGCCCTCCTCGTCGAACCGGCGGCGGGCGTCCACGGAGATGACGATGCACTGACTGCCGAACGCCCGCGCGCCCTCGTTCACGAGCGAGGGGTTCTGGAGCGCCGCGGTGTTGATAGACACCTTGTCCGCCCCGGCGCGGAGCGTCTCTTTGATGTCCTCGCGGGTGCGGATGCCGCCGCCGACGGTCAGGGGGATGAACACCTCGTCGGCCACCTGCGAGACGGTGTCGAGCATCGTCTCGCGACCCTCCGAGGAGGCGGTGATGTCGAGGAAGACGAACTCGTCGGCCCCGGCGCGGTTGTACGCCTTCGCCATCTCCACCGGGTCGCCGGTGTACTCCAAGTCCTCGAAGTTGACGCCGGTGTACACCGCGGGCTCGCCGTCTTCGTCCAAATCGACGTCGATGCAGGGGATGATTCGCTTCGTGAGCATTCGCTACCCGAACGTTCGTCGAACGACCGTTTGACGGTTTCGACTACGGGAGCTGTTCACACCGTCACCGGGTCGTCGAGGAGGTACACCCGCGCCTCCCACGGACGCATGTCGAGCGTGTCGTTTATCCGTCCGATGGGGTTGTCGTAGTTGCCGACGAGCAGTTCCGCCTCGCCGACCACGTTGGCTGGCGGGACGTACGTCGTCGCCGCGCTCGAAAAGTTGAGGACGACGAACAGTTCCGCGTCGGGCGCGACCCGAGAGTACGCCCACACTCGGTCGTGGTCCGTCGGGTGGAGGACGTAGTCGCCGTAGACGAACACGTCGTGTTCGTCGCGCACGGAGAGGAGATGTCGGTAGTACCGCCGGACCGACTCCTCGTCGCGTCGCGCCGCGGCGACGTTGACCTCCGTGTAGTTCGGGTTCACCGGCATCCACGGGTCGCCGTCGGTGAACCCCGCGTGTTCGTCGTCGTGCCACTGCATCGGCGTCCGCGCGTTGTCGCGGGAGCGGTACTGGACGAGGTCCAGAATCTCCTCCTCGGATTCGAGGCGGCCGCGCTGGCGGGCCACCCGGACGTTGTTCAGGGTGTCGACGTCGCGCACCTCCGTCAGCGACTCGAAGGGGTAGTTCTGCATCCCGATCTCTTCGCCTTGGTACATGAACGGGGTCCCCTTCAGCGTCAGAAGGAGGGTCGCGAGGAGCTTCGCCGACTCGCGGCGGTACTCCTCGTCGTCGCCGAACCGAGAGACCATCCGCGGTTCGTCGTGGTTGTTGAAGTGAAGCGAGTTCCACCCGTCGCCTTCGAGTCCCTCCTGCCACTCCGTCAGCGTCTCGCGGAGGCCGTCTACGGTCCACTCGCCCCTCGACCACCGGTCGCCCTCGGGGCCGAAGTCGAGTCGGAGGTGGTCGAAGTTGAACACCATGCTCATGCCGTCCTCGTTGAACTTCTTGGCCTCCTCGACGGAGACTTCGGCCATCTCGCCGACGGTCATCGCGTCGTAGTTCGAGATGACCCGGTCGTGCATCTCCGCGACGTAGTCGTGGACGTTCGGTCCGTTGACGAACTGATCCGCGCCGCGGACGATGGCGTCCGAGTCCTCGCCGTTCGGGAGGCCCTCGGGCTTGGAGATGAGGTTGATGACGTCCATCCGGAAGCCGTCGATACCCTTCTGCAACCACCACTCCATCATCTCGTAGATCGTCTCGCGCACCGCCTCGTTCTGCCAGTTGAGGTCCGGTTGCTTCTCGTCGAACAGGTGGAGGTACCACTCGCCCGTCTCCTCGTCGTACGTCCACGCCGACCCGCCGAAGAACGACTCCCAGTCGTTCGGCGGCAGTTCGTACACCCCCCGCGGGAGGTGGTAGTCGGCGGGGTCGAACTCGGCGGCGGAGACGCCCGCCTCTTCGAGCGACCGCCCCTCCCGCCAGATGTAGTAGTCGCGGTACTCGGAATCCGTCGAGGACCGGGAGCGCTGGAACCACTCGTGTTCGTCGGAGGTGTGGTTCACCACGAGGTCCATGATGAGGCGCATGCCGCGTTCGTGGAGGCCGGCCAGCAGTTCCTCCCAGTCGGCCATCGTGCCGTACCGTTCGTTGATGGAGCGATAGTCGGCGATGTCGTACCCGTTATCGACGCCGGGGGACTCATAGACGGGGTTGAGCCAGATTACGTCGACGCCCAACTCCTCGAGGTAGTCGAGTTTCTCGACGATGCCGGGGATGTCCCCGACGCCGTCCCCGTTCGAATCGTTGAAACTCCGCGGGTATATCTGGTAGACGACCGCCTCCTTCCACCACGCGCGGTCGTACTGCGGCATAGTCGAAATTCCTAACTGTCTCATGTTCACTCCATCGGTTCGGTCCCTCGTTCGTGCGATGCGATACGTTCCGTCGGTCCGGGGAGGGGACTCAGAGCCGGTACACACGCGCCTCCCACGGACGGAGTTCGACCGACCCCTCGGTGATGGAGTCGGCCTGCGCCTCCGAAACGTCGTAGTTGGCCAAGAGCACGTCCGGGTTCGCCCCCGTCGCCTCCGCCTCCCCCATCCCGGCGCGTCCGACTGCGTCGGCGACGGCGTCGGGTACCTCGAACGCGGTCGGTTCGCTGGCGAAGTTGAGCGTCACGAACAGCGTCTCCGCCCCGAGCGACCGGGTGTAGAGCCACAGTCGTTCGTGGTCCCGCAAGTACGGTTCGTAATCCCCGTAGGCGACGACGTCGTGTTCGTCCCTGAGTTCGAACAGTCGCCGGTAGTAGTGCCACACCGACTCCGAGTCGCGCTGTTCGTCTTCCACGTTGACGTGCGAGTAGTTAGAGTTCACGGCTATCCACGGGTCGCCGTCGGTGAACCCCGCGTGGCGGTCGTCGCTCCACTGCATCGGCGTCCGGGCGTTGTCGCGACTGTTGTTCCGCAGGCCGCGTTTCACCTCCTCGAAGGACGCTATCTCGCCCGTCTTCTGGGCGCGGCGGACGCGGTTGAGCGTCGCCACGTCGCGGAACTCGTCGAACGAGGAGAACGGGTAGTTGGTCATCCCCAACTCCTCGCCCTGATAGACGTACGGCGTCCCCTGAAGCGTGTGCAGGAGCGTCCCGAGGAGTTTCGCCGACTCGCGGCGGTACTCCCCGTCGTTTCCGAACCGCGACACCATCCGCGGTTGGTCGTGGTTGTTGAGGTACAGCGCGTTCCACCCCTCCGATTCGAGCCCCTCCTGCCACCGGTCGAAGACGCGTTTCAGGTCGGTGAGGCTCCACTCTTCTACGTCCCACATCAACTCGCCCCTATCGAGGACGACGTGCTCGAAGTGAAACAGCATCGAGAGGCCGTCGCCCTCGGGGCCGGGGGTGACGTACCGCCGCGCCTCCTCCATCGGCATCTCCGGGCCGACCATCTCGCCGACGGTGAGGTGGTCGCGGTCCAAGACGGCGTCGCGCATCTCCGAGATGTACTCGTGGACGTTCGGCCCGTTCGCCACCAGTTCGACCGTCGTCGTCTCCGACCCGACGTTCGGGAGGCCCTCGGGCTTGGAGATGAGGTTGATGACGTCCATCCGGAAGCCGTCGATACCCTTCCGCAACCACCACTCCATCATCTCGTAGATGTCCTCGCGCACCGCCTCGTTGCGCCAGTTGAGGTCCGGTTGCTTGGGGTCGAACAGGTGGAGGTACCACTCGCCGGTCTTCTCGTCGTACGCCCACGCGGGGCCGCCGAACAGCGACCGCCAGTCGTTCGGCGGCGCTTCGCCCTCGGGGCCGATTGCGGGGACGGGGCCGTCTACGTCCTCCGCGTTTCGCCCTTCGCGCCAGATGTAGTAGTCGCGGTACTCCGAATCCTTCGAAGACCGGGAGCGTTCGAACCACTCGTGTTCGTCGGAGGTGTGGTTCACCACGAGGTCCATGATGAGACGCATGTCGCGTTCGTGGAGTCCCGAAAGGAGTTCCTCCCAGTCGGCCATCGTGCCGTACTGTTCGTTGATGGAGCGGTAGTCGGCGATGTCGTACCCGTTGTCGGCGTGCGGCGACTCGTAGACGGGGTTGAGCCAGATTACGTCCACCCCGAGTTCCTCGAGGTAGTCGAGTTTCTCGACGATACCGGGGATGTCCCCGACGCCGTCCCCGTTCGAATCGTTGAAACTCCGCGGATAAATCTGGTAGACGACCGCCTCCTTCCACCACCGCCTCTGTTCGCCGTTCGGGAGGACGCCGTCGCCCCCCTCGCGGGCGTGGTTGGCGTCGGTCACGTCTAGTGTTCAGGCCGGACGACACTTAGCCCCGGTGGGTGTTTGCGTCGGCGTCGTCCACCTGCGCCCTCCCGGCGCGCCGTCGGCGTTAGGTGGGCTTTTGTACGGGGGGTTCGTGCCCCCGAGTATGACCGACCACGGCCACGCGCCCGCCGAACACGACGAGGGAGAGGAACCGGGACGTACGACCGCGCCGATGCAGGCGTTCTCGATGGGACAGGTCACCACCGGCTTCCTCGTCCTCGCCGTCGGCCTCGCGGTCGTCTTCGGCCTCCCCCTTCTCCTGTAGGCGACGACGGCGGCGGACCTCTGCCGTCCGCCGATTTTCCGCCCGCGTCGAAAGTCCGCGAGCGGCGAGAAACGCGCGTCCCGACGGCTCCAGAGAGTTATTGGCGCAGTCGGCCACTGTTAGTACATGCCGACGACCACCTTCGAGGTCGGAGAGTACGACCTCGCGGTCGAACCGTGGGGTCCGATAAAGCGCCGCGTCGTCGTTCGCGGCCCGGAACGGGAGGGGGGCGGACGCGACGAGGCGACGCTACTGTTCGCCGCCGACCGGTCGGAGACGGGCGTCGCGTACCACGTAGACGAGGAGGACCGCGGTGCCGCAGTCTGGGCGTACTTCGACGCCGAGGACTACGAGGACGTGGTGCACGTCTTAGAGGCGGGGACGCCGCCGTACCTCCACTACGGGTACACGAGCGGAACGGGAACGACGCGGACGCTGTACTTCGTCTCCGTCGAGACGTCCGCGAGAGCACCGGGCACCGGCGACGACCCGGACGGCGACGGGGAGAGCGAGAACGTCGAACGGTCGCTTCCGATGGGCGCGTACGACCCCGAGGAGTCGATGGACCTCGCGGGCGAGGGGTCGTCGAACGCGGAGACGTTCGACAGGATGGACCGCCGAAACGCGAACCCGAAGTAACTCAGTCGAGTTCGCGGGCCAGAACGTCCCGCAGGTCGGCTATCTCTCCGGCGTCGTACGTCAGCGTCTCGTCGCCGACGGTCAGGGAGAGGCGGCCGTCGTCGGTCGCCTCGCCCAGCGTTTCGACCGGCGCGACGCCGTCGAACGCCTCGCGGACGGCCTCTCCGTCGGTCGTCTCTACCACGGCGCGGCCGGGCGTCTCGTCGAACAGTGCGAGGAGGGAATCGACGGACACGTCCGCGCCCGCTTCCGCGGTGACCATCTCGGCCACGGAGACGGCGAGACCCCCGTGGCTCACGTCGTGGACCGCGAGCGTCGAGTCGAAGTCGGCGACGGTGGCGAGTGCGGCGACGGCGTCGAAGCCGTTCTCCGGAAGCGACGGGAAGGCGTCCGAGCCTCCCAGTTGCGCGAGGTACTCCGACCCGCCGAGTGCGCCGCCCGCCTCGCCGACGACGAGGAGTTCGCCCTCGCCGGAAAGCGAGAGGGGCGGGGCGTCGTACCCCGCCTTCGTCCCGACCATCGCCAGCGTCGGCGTCGGCGGAATCGGGCCGGAGACGGAGTCGTTGTACAGCGAGACGTTGCCGCCGACGACCGGCACCGAGAGGTCCCGGCACATGTCGGCGAGGCCGTCCACGATACCTTTGAACCCGCCGTACACGTCGGGCTTCTCGGGGTTCCCGCCGTTCAGGCAGTCCACCGCGGCGAGGGGGGTCGCCCCCTTCGCGGCGAGGTTCGCGGCGTTCTCCAACGCGACGGCGCGCGCGCCCTCGTACGGCGCACACGTCGTCCAGTTGGGGTTCGCGCCCGAGGAGACGGCGACGCCCGTGCCGGACTCGCGGACGGCGACGACGGCGGCGTCGTCGCCCGGTCGGACGGTCGTCCGCAGACCGACCTCGTGGTCGTACTGGCGGTACACCCACCGCTTCGACGCCGTGTTCGGACTGGCGACGACGGACTCGAACGCCTCCCGCAGGTCGGCGTCCGGCAGGTTCCGTTCGGGCGTCTCCGGTTCGACCGAGTCCAAGTCGTTCATCGGCGCGCCCTCAGCGAGGAACTCCGGCGGCACGTCCACGACGGTCTCTCGCCCCCGCGGTTCGCTCCGCTCACCGCTCGGGTCGTCCGAGTCGCTACGCGCCTCGCTCTCGTCGAACGTGCAGACGTAGTTGCCCTCCGCGACTTCGCCGATGACCGAACAGCCGAGGTCGTACTTCTCGGCTACCTCCTCGACGCCCTCGACGTCCTCGGGGCGCACCTCGTACACCATGCGCTCTTGGGACTCCGCGAGCAGGATTTCGAGCGCGCTCATGTTCGGTTCGCGCTGGTGGACCCGGTTCAGGTCGATTCGCGCGCCGAACCCGCCCTTCGCGACGAGTTCGGAGGACGCGCCGCCGAGTCCCGCCGCGCCCAAGTCGCGGGCCGACTGGACGAGGTTCGCCTCGACGAGTTCCTCGTTGGCCTCGATGAGGAGTTTCTCCGTGTAGGGGTCGCCGACCTGCACCGCGGGGCGGTCCTCGGTTTCGGCGTCCTCCGCGAGGTCCTCGCTGGCGAACGACGCGCCGCCGAGGCCGTCTCGGCCCGTCGAGTTGCCGACGAGGACGAGTTTGTTCCCCGCCGCCTGCGCTTCGGCGGTGACGAGGCGGTCGGGGTCCAACAGGCCGACGCAGGCGACGTTCACGAGGGGGTTGCCCTCGTAGTTCTCGTGGAACTCCACGCTCCCGGCGACGGTGGGGACGCCGATCGCGTTGCCGTAGTCGGAGATGCCCTCGACGACGCCCTCCAACAGGTACTGGGAGTGCTCGCGGTCGAACGCGCCGAAGTAGAGGCTGTCCGCGAGGGCGATTGGGTACGCGCCCATCGAGAGGGTGTCGCGGACGATGCCGCCGACGCCCGTCGCCGCGCCGTCGTAGGGGTCCACGTACGAGGGGTGGTTGTGGCTCTCGATGCCCATCGTGATGTACATCTCCTCGCCGTCCTCGCCGTGGACGGGGAGGGATACCACGGCGGCGTCGTCGCCGGGGCCGACGACGACTCGCTCGCCGTCCGACGAGAAGGCCGAGAGCAGGGGCCGCGACGAACGGTACGCGCAGTGCTCGCTCCAGAGGTTCTCGAAGAGTTCCGCTTCCGCCGCCGTCGGGTCGCGCCCGAGTTCCGACGTGATGCGGTCGTAGTCCGAATCCGGCAGGCTCATTCACTTCCCTGTTTAAATTGACCGGGTTAATGCTTTTCTGTGTGCACGGACGTGCATCACACCGCGGAGGGCGGCCGCGACCGGCGCGGACCGGGTGGCTTTTTTAGACCGGGGGAGTACGACCGGGCGTGTTACGGGTCGAGTTGCACGCGCATTCGTCGCTCTCGTACGACGGGCGCGACCCCGTCGAACTCCTCTTAGAGCAAGCGAGGGCGGTCGGGTTGGACGCTCTCGCCGTCACCGACCACGACGAGATAGACGCGAGTCTGAAAGCCGCCGACGTCGCCGAGGAGTACGGCCTCGTCGGCATCCCCGGCGCGGAGATAACCTCCGCGGCCGGGCACGTCCTCGCGTTGGGCATCGAGGAGTTGATTCCCGCCGGTCTCTCCTTCGACGAGACGCTCGACCGAATCCGACAGCAGGGCGGCACCGCCGTCGTTCCGCACCCGTTTCAGTCCTCGCGGCACGGCGTCGCGCCGCACGTCACCCGCGCGCAACTGGCCTCGGCGGACGCCATCGAGATATACAACTCGCGGCTGTTCACCGGGCTGGCGAACCGGCAGGCCGAACGGTTCGCCACGGCCCGCGGACTGCCGATGACCGCCGGGAGCGACGCGCACATAAGCGAGATGGTCGGGCAAGCGGTGACCGAAGTGGGGACCGACACGCGCACCGCCGACGCCATCTTGGACGCCATCGAAGCCGGACGGACGAGCGTCATCGGCAAGAAGACGCCGTGGCGCATCTCGCTCCAACAGTTCGGCGGCGGCGTCAAGCGGCGCATCGTCCGCGGCGTCGCCGACTTCCTCTGATGTCCCGACTCCGCGGCGCGGACGAACGGACCGTCGGAGACGCGATAGCGACGGGCGACCCCCTCCCCGGAACCGCCGGGTTCGCGGGCGAGGTGGACGGCCGCCTCGTTCGGGACGTTCTGGGCCGCCAACCGCTCTTCTACGAGGCCTCCGAGCCCGCGACGTGGAGTTTCGACCGCCGGGACCTGACGGACCCCGTCTCCCTCCCGGCGGGCGTCGTCCGTCCGGTAGACGCGGGCGCCGACGCCGACTCGCCGGAAAACGGCGGAGACGAACCGACGTGGACGCTCCCGAACCCGGACCCCTACGAGGACCGCGAGGCGGGACTCGACGCGGTTCGGGCGGCCGTCACCGAGTCCGTCGAGTCAGTCGATTCGGCGGGACTGGCCGTCGCCTTCTCCGGCGGCGTCGACTCCGCCGTCGTCGCCGCGGGCGTCCCCGACGCGCCGTGTTACGTCGCCGGGTTCGAGGGGAGTCACGACGTGACCGCCGCCCGCGAGGCGGCCGCGGCGATGGACCGCGACCTGCGCGTCGTCGAACTGACCCACGACGACCTGCGGGAGGCGGTGCCCGAACTCGTCTCCGTCCTCGGGCGGACGAACCCGATGGACCTCCAAATCGTCCTGCCCCTCTACCTCGTCGCGCGGCGCGCCGCCGAGGACGGCTTCGACCGACTCGCGGTCGGTCAGGGCGCGGACGAACTGTTCGGCGGGTACGCGAAGGTGCAGAAGGCCCCCGAAGACCCGCGGGTCGAGGCCGACACCGTCCGCGGCGCGGCCCGCGAGATGGTGCTGACGCTCCCCGAGCAGTTGGAACGCGACGTTCTGGCCCTCCGGGCCGCGGGCGTCGAACCCGTCGCGCCCCTCCTCCACGACCGGGTGATCGAGGCGGCGCTTCCGCTCCCGGGCGAGTTACTGGTCGACGGCGAGACGCGGAAAGTCGCGCTCCGCGAGACGGCGCGGACGCTAGTTCCGGCGTCCGTCGCCGCGGCCGACAAGAAGGCCGTCCAGTACGGGACGTACGCCGCGCGGGAACTCGACCGCCTCGCGCGGCGGGCGGGGTTCAAGCGGCGGATGGACGACCACGTCGAGAAGTACGTGACGTCGCTCGTCGGCGACGGCGACGACGAACGGTAGCTACGGTTTCTCCGCCGCGTCGACCGTTTCGATGGCTTCGAGCCCTATCTGTACCGTGTCGGCGTCGAGGTCGCTCTCTTTGAGGTCCGAGGCGGTGTACCAGTCCCACCGCTCCGGGGGTGCCTCGCCGTCGGCGGGAGCTATCTCCCGGGAGTCGGCGCGCGCGAAGTAGACGTGGTCGATGTGCTGGTGGCCGACGCGGCCGTCCTCGTGGACGTTCACGTCGTACAGCATCGTGTACGCCGGTTCGGGGAGCGCCCGACCGCCGGGGGCGTCGATTTCGGGCGTCTCCGCGACGAGCGTCGCGTCCAGTCCCGTCTCCTCTCTGACTTCGCGGAGACCCGCCTCGTGGGGGAGTTCGTCCCTGTCGACGTGCCCGCCCGGCGGGACGCGGATGCCCAGCCTGTCGTGGCGGTGGAGGGCGGTAGCGCCGTCCGCGACGACGTACACCGTCGCGGTGAAGTGTCGAGTCGTCTCCATGCCCGTCCGTTCGCCCGCCGGAAAGTGGGTCTTGCGGAACGTCGTCGCTCCGGGGGACGGCGGAGCGACGACTGCGCCGAACGGCGCAGTCGCTCGGGGCGCGACGAGCGGAAAAGAACAGCCGACGGTCTACGGCATCGAGAGCTGTTCTTCGGCTTCGAGAAGCTCGTGGTAGCGGTTGCGGATGGTGACCTCCGAGATGCTCGCCACGTCGCTGACCTGACTCTGCGTCACCTTCTCGTTCGTCAGAAGCGACGCGGCGTAGACGGCGGCGGCCGCGAGGCCGACCGGCGACTTGCCCGAGTGGACGCCCTTCTGCTTTGCGTTCTTCAGCAACTGCCGCGCGCGGCGTTCGGACTCGTCCGAGAGGTCGAGTTCCGAGGCGAACCGCGGGACGTACTGCTCCGGGTCGGCGGGCTTTATCTGCAACTTCAGTTCGCGGACGACGTAGCGGTACGTCCGCGCGATTTCGTCTTTGCCGACGCGGGAGACGTTGGTAATCTCGTCGAGCGAGCGCGGGGTGCCCGCCTGCCGCGCCGCGGCGTACAGCGCCGCCGTCGCGACGCCCTCGATGGAACGTCCCGGTAGCAGGTCGTCGTTGAGCGCGCGGCGGTAGATGACCGAGGCGGTCTCGCGGACGTTCTCGGGCAGGCCGAGCGCCGAGGCCATGCGGTCTATCTCGCCGAGCGCCTGCTTCAGGTTGCGCTCCTTGGAGTCGCGGGTGCGGAACCGCTCGTTCCACGTCCGGAGGCGCTGCATCTTCTCGCGCTGGCGCGAGGACAGCGACTTCCCGTAGGCGTCTTTGTTCTGCCACCCGATGTTGGTCGAGAGCCCCTTGTCGTGCATCATGTTCGTCGTCGGCGCGCCGACGCGGGACTTCTCGTCTTTCTCCCGGGAATCGAAGGCGCGCCACTCGGGGCCGTGGTCTATCTCGTCTTCTTCGACGACGAGGCCGCACTCGTCACAGACAGTCTCTCCGTGTTCGTTGTCCGTGACGAGGTTCTCCGAACCGCACTCGGGGCAGCGCAGTTGCTCGTCGTCGCCCTCTTGCGTCTCCTCCGTCTCGTTGTCACGCTCGCGCGCGCGTGCGCGCTCAGACGTGAAGCTTCGGACGCTGTCAGTCATAGTTGGGCAGAGAAACGGGCTGGAGCGTTCTCCGGTTACGACTACCCGCGGGTTTTACTTATATGTGTCGGCAGAATCCGTTCGCGACTCGGCCGAAAATTACATGGCGTCGGTACGACGGCGGGAATCAGTCGGTTTGGATACAGAACAACCAGTGTTTCACTCGGGTGAACGAAGGAAATATTTACCAGTTCCGTCGATTCGCGCCTCTCGCATCTCCGTCGCAGTCGCCGTCACCGCCGTCGTAGTAACACCGGAGGCATCTAACTTGGGTGTCACGGCCGACCCCTCGCTTCGATGGGGACGCCGACCGGTCGGGGTCGGACCCCGACTCCCGCACACCGAAACCCTTACTCCCGGCCCCCGGTTTCGCAGATACATGAGCGATACGCCCGTCGACGCCGAGGAAGTGCGGCACGTCGCCGAACTGGCGCGGGTGAACCTCGACGAGGAGGAAGTCGAGGAGTTCTCCGCGCAGTTCGCCGACATCCTCGAATACTTCGACGCTCTCGACGAGGTTCCCGAAGTCGACGCCGACTCGGACCTCGTGAACGTGATGCGGCCCGACGAAGTGCAGGACAGCCTCGACCAGGAGGAGGCGCTGGAAAACGCCCCCGAGACGGAAGACGGCTTCTTCAAAGGACCGCGGGTGTCGTAGATGAGCGCGAACATCTTCATCACCGAAGAGACTATCGAGGGAGCCGACGACGGCCCCCTTTCTGACCTCACCGTCGCCGTCAAAGACAACATCAGCACCGAGGGCGTCCGGACGACGTGCGGGTCGGCGATGCTCGAGGAGTACGTCCCGCCGTACGACGCGACGGTCGTCGAACGCCTGAAGGAGGCCGGCGCGACCATCGTCGGGAAGGCCAATATGGACGAGTTCGGGATGGGCGGGACGACGGAGACGTCCGCCTACGGCCCGACGAAGAACCCGGTCGACGAGGAACGCGTCCCCGGCGGGTCCTCCGGAGGGTCCGCCGCCGCCGTCGCCGCCGGCGAGGCGGACGTGGCGCTCGGATCCGACACCGGCGGGTCGGTCCGCAACCCCGCCGCCTTCTGCGGCGTCGTCGGCCTCAAGCCGACGTACGGCCTCGTCTCGCGGTACGGCCTCGTCGCGTACGCGAACTCCTTAGAGCAGATCGGCCCCATCGCCTCGAACGTCGAGGACGCCGCGAGACTGCTCGACGTCATCTCCGGGCCCGACCCGCGGGACGGGACGACGCGGTACGACGAGAACGGCGGCCACCCCGCCGAGAACTCCGAGTACGCCGCCGCCGCGGACGGCGACGTCGAGGGGATGACCGTCGGCGTCATCACGGACCTGCTCGAAGGCGCGGACGAGGGAGTCGTCGAGACGTTCGAGGCGTCGCTCTCGGACCTCGAATCGCGCGGCGCGGAACTCGTGGACGTGAGCCTCGAATCGCTCGAACACGCGGTGCAGGCGTACTACGTCATCGCGATGTCCGAGGCGTCCTCGAACCTCGCGCGCTTCGACGGCGTCCGCTACGGCGTCTCCGGCGGGTACGAGGGCAACTGGAACGACGCCTTCGCCCGCGCCCGCGAGGAGGGCTTCGGCGAGGAGGTCAAGCGCCGCATCCTGCTCGGGACGTACGCGCTGTCTGCGGGCTACCACGACAAGTACTACAAGAAGGCCCAAGACGCCCGCGCGTGGATAAAGCGGGACTTCGACGCCGCGTTCGAGGAGGCGGACGTGCTGGCGACGCCGACGATGCCGGTGGTGCCGCCGCGACTCGGCGAGAGCCTCTCGGACCCGCTTCAGTTGTACCTGATGGACGCGAACACCGTCCCGGTGAACCTCGCGAACCTCCCCGCCGTCTCCGTGCCCGCGGGCGAATCGGAGGGCCTGCCGGTCGGCCTGCAACTCGTCGGCCCGAAGTTCGGCGAGGAGACCATCCTCCGGGCCGCCTCGGCCGTCGAGGACGCGCAGTAGTTCGGTCGCCGCTCTCGTTCTCGATTCTCGGTTCCCGCGCCCGTCCGACGCGTCGCACTCACGTCGGCGGAACGGTACGTTTTCAACGCGCCGCCCCGAGCGAATCGTACGAGTCGCTATGTATCTCATCATCGTCGGAGCGGGCAACATCGGCTCTCCGCTCATCGAAATCGCCACGCAGGGCGGTAACGAAGTCGTCGTCGTGGAGAACGACGAGGAGAAAGCCGAGGAAGCCGCCTCGGAGTACGACTGTCTCGTTCTCAACGACGACGCGACGGAGAAGGAGACGCTCGTCGACGCGGGGGCCGACCGGGCCGACGCCCTCATCACGACGACGGACAAAGACGCGACGAACATCATGGTCTGTCTCCTCTCGCGGGAGTTGGAGATTCCCGACGTGGTGTCGGTCGTCCACAACGCCGAGCACATGGACATCTACAGTCGCATCGGCGTGAACACGATGGAGAACCCCCAGCGCCTCATCGCCGAGTATCTCTACCGGGCGGTCAAGCGCCCCTCCATCGTCGATTACATGCGCATCGGCGAGGAGGCGGAGGTGTTCGAGATTCGCGTCAACGAGGACGCGCCCATCGCCGGACGGACGCTCGAAGAGGCCGCCTCCAACGGTCTGCTCGGCGGCGACGTTCTCATCGTCGCCATCGAACGCGACGGCACGGGCGACCCCATCACCCCCCGCGGCGAGACCGTTATCGAGGGCGGTGACCTTCTCACCGTCTACTCCGCCACCGGCGCGACGGCCGAGGTGACGGACGTGTTCGGCCACTTCGAGGACCACTGATGTCGCAGTCCCGACGCCGCACCGTCGCGGGGTGGCCGGCGGACCTCGCCACCATCGCCCGCGACGTCGGGTCGCTGTTGGCGATGCAGGCGACGATGATGGCGGCGACGGTTATCGTAGCGCTCGCCTTCCGCGAGTGGTACCCGGCCGTTTCGTTCCTCATCTCGGCGGCCGTCACCGCCGTCGTCGGACTCGGGGCGCGCCGGGCGTTCGCGGAGGCCCCCAACCCGCGGATGAAACACGGCATGATAATCGCCGCCAGCGGATGGCTGATGACGGCGCTGTTCGGGTCGCTGCCGTTCCTGCTGACGGCGCACCTCACGCCGCCGGAGGTGGCTTCGACGTACGTGCCCTCGGGCGTCGAGTACGCGGAGTCGAGTATCGTCTACTTCACGAACCCGCTTCACGCCCTCTTCGAGAGCATGAGCGGGTGGACCGGGAGCGGACTGACGATGGCGGTCCACGAACCGTCGCTGCCGCGGACCATCCAGTGGTGGCGGTCGTTCATCCAGTGGGTCGGCGGCGTGGGCGTCATCGTCCTCACGACGGCCATCCTCGCGCGGCCCGGGAGCGGGAGTTACACGCTCTATCGCTCGGAGGCCCGCGAGGAGCGGATTCACCCGAGCATCATCTCCACCGTCCGCGAGGTGTGGAAGATATTCCTCCTCTACACGCTGCTCTCCATCGCGGCGCTGTTCGTCGCCATCCGCCTCTCGGAGTACGGCGCGACGCTCCCCCTCTGGGAGGCGGCGTGGCAGGCGCTCAACCACGCCATGACGGGCCTCTCGACGGGCGGGTTCTCGGTTACGGACAACTCCATCGCAACCTACGACTCCCCGCTCATCGAAACCGTCCTCCTGCCCATCATGACGCTCGGCGCTATCGCGTTCCCCATCCACTACGCGGTTCTCCGGGACCACGACTACGGCCAACTCGTCTCGGACTTACAGACGCGGTGGCTGTTCGTCGGCTTCGCACTCGGCGTCGTCATCCTCTCGTTGCAGAACGTCACCTCGGTCGGCGAACAAGTAGACGCGTTCACCGGCACGAAGAACTGGTTCGGGGTCGCGCCCCTGCTTGGGTTCCCGACGGCCGACGCCCTCCGGGACTCGGTGTTCCAGTTCATCAGCGCGCTCACCTGCACCGGCTTCCAGTCCGCGCCCATCGGACGGTGGGCCCCGGGCGGGAAACTCATCGTCTCGGTCGCGATGGTCATCGGCGGTGCGGCCGGTTCGACCGTCGGCGGCATCAAGATAGTCCGCGCGTACACCATCGGCCGCGGCATCAAGTGGCAGTTCTCCCGTGTGTTCCTCCCCGAGAGCGCCGTCGTCAGCATCAGGATGAACGGCCGGCGACTCGACCGCTCGGATATGGATCGCGAGTTCAGCGAGGCGGCCATCGTCTCGCTGCTTTGGATCGGCCTGCTGATCGTCTCCAGTCTCGTCCTCGTCAATCTCACCCCCTCTGACTTCACGTACGCCGACGTGCTGTTCGAGGTGGCGTCGGCGCAAGGAAACGTCGGCCTCTCCTCGGGTATCACCGGTCCCGGGATGCATCCCCTCGGCGAGGCGATGTTCCTGCTCAACATGTGGATCGGCCGGCTGGAGATTATCCCGGTCCTCGTGTTCCTGCGCTCGGCGCTGTACGGCCTCGAACCGTAGCGAACTTCGAAATCCCCGCTTTTGCGGCTACCGCCGCCAGTACTCCGGCGTCAGGAGGACGAGGACCGGCAGGATCTCCAACCGTCCGATCCACATCAAGGCGACCATGAACAGTTTCGCGGCGTTCGAGAAGCCGAGGTAACTCCCCATCGGGCCGACGACGCCGAAGCCCGGACCGACGTTTCCGAGCGTCGCCGCGACGGCGCTCATCGTCTCGAGGACCGAGAGCGGTTGGCCGTACCGTGTCGCCTCCAAGAACAGCAGTCCGACGGAGACGAAGAATATGACGAAGTACAGCAGGGTGAACGCGTAGATGCCGCGGATGGTGCGTTCGTCCAGCACCTGCCCGGCCAGACGGACGGGGCGAACCGCCTCGGGGTGCGCCGTGGTGAACAGTTCCCGGCGGACGGACTTGACGATGACGTACCAGCGGACGATTTTCACCGACCCGCCGGTCGAACCCGCCGACCCGCCGATGAACATCGCAAAGAGGAGGAGGTACTGCGCGGCCGGTCCCCACGTGTTGAAGTCCGTGCTCGCGTACCCCGTCGTCGTCACGATGGAGACGACCTGAAAGGCCGCGTGCCGGACCGCAGGTTCGACGTTCCCGATGATCGTCTGCCGAACGCCCTCCAGGTACGCCGCGTCGAACGTCTCGCCCGCGGGCACGACGGAGACGATGCTCCCGGTGAAAAGGAGGATCGAGACGACCGCCGTGAAGGCGGCCATGATGCCGACGTAGAAGCGAAACTCCGAGTCCTCGCCGATTCGCCCCGGATTGCCGGTGAGCGCGTGCCAGAACAGCGCGAAGTTGGTGCCGGCGGCGATCATGAAGGGGATGATTATCCACTGGGCCGCCGCCGAGAGCGCTTCGATGCTGCGGGCCTCCGGCGAGAACCCGCCCGTCGGCATCGTCGTGAACGCGTGGGCGACGCTGTTGTAGAACGTCAACTGCGGGTCGATGCCGAGGAGATACAGCGAGTACAGCAAGATGATCTCGAGGACGGTGAAGCCGAGGTACGCTCCCCAGAGGGCGCGGGCCGTCTCGGCGATGCGCGGCGAGAGCTTCTCGATACCCGGGCCGGGGGCTTCGGCGTCCATCAACTGCGCGCCGCCGACGGACAGTTCCGGTAGGATGGCGACGGCGAGGACGACGATACCCATCCCGCCGAGCCACTGGGTCAGCTGTCGCCACATCATCACGCCGCGGGTGTGCGCGTCGAAGGAGATCTCGCCGAGGACCGTCGCTCCGGTGGTGGTGAACCCGCTCATCGTCTCGAACAGCGCGTTCACGGGGTTGCCGAGCGTCGATTCGGGGTTGATGGGCGGGAACACCGGCGGCAGGCCGTGGGCCTCCACGAGGTACGGGACGGAGCCGACGAGCGTCACCGCCAACCACGTCACCGCGACCATCAGGAACCCCTCCCGCGCCCTGAGGTCCGGGTCGGGGTCGAGTCGTTCCAGTCCCGCGCCCACCGCGACGGTGACCGCGATGGTCACGACGAACGGGAGCACCGTCTCCTCGTAGACGAGAGCGACGACGAGGGGGAGACAGAGCGGGACGGCGAGATACTTGAGAACGGTCCCGACGAGGCTGAGACTGGCTCTGTAATCGACACGTAGTTTCATCAGATAGTCACCGAAGGTGCCTTCGGGTTACTCGCACCGCCTGCGGCTTTAGTGTACGGAATTCCGGGCGGCGAATGGTTACAGTTTCGGCGCGATGGCGTCCACCACTTCGGTGGCGGCGAAGAGGACGACGTGGTCGCCGGGTTCGACGACGGTGTCCCCGCGCGGGGTGATGAACTCGCCGCGTCGGGTTATCGCGCCGATGACGACGCTGTCGGGGAGTTCCGCGACCGACTCCTTGATCGCTCGCCCCGCGAGGATGCTCTGTTCGTCCACCTCGATTTCGAGCACCTCGGCCTTGTTCGACTCGATGAGCGCGACGTTCTCCGCGCCGCCCTCGCGGGTGAACCGCGTTATCTCCTCGGCGACGACTTCGCGCGGACTGACGCCGATATCGACGCCGACGGCCTCGAAGAGGTCCACGTACTCGGTGGTGTCGATGACGGCGACGGTCCGTTCGACGCCGAGGCGACCGGCCAGAAGCGACACGAGGAGGTTCTTCTCGTCGGAGTCCAACGCCGCCACGAGTAGGTCGGCGTCGCCGACGTGCTCCCGTTCGAGGAAGTCCATGTCCGTCGCGTCGCTCTCCATGACGACGGTCCCGGGGAGGTCCTCGGCGAGTTTGCGCGCGCGCAGGTCGTCGCGTTCGATGAGGCGGGGGTTGAAGCCGCGCTCTTCGAGGAGGCGGGCGACGTGGTAGCCGATTTCGGACCCGCCGACGATGACCACCTCCTCGGCGGTGCCGGGCGACTCGTCCGGCGCGACCGACCGGGCGAACTCCTGTACGCTCGGCGGCGTCCCGATGACGACGACGCGGTCGCCGGCCCGGATGACCGTCTCGCCGTGCGGAATCTCGACGCTCCCCTCCCGGAGGATGGCGGCGAACGTGAGTTCGTCGAAGCGGTCGGCCTCGCGGATGGTGACGTTCGAGACGGGGCTGTCCTCGTCCACCTCGAACTCGGCCATCTGGACGCGCCCGCCCGCGAAGGGGTCGACGTCGCGCGCGGCGGGGAGGCCGACGACGCGGACGATGGACTCGGCGGCCAGCAGGTTCGTACACACCATGAAGTCGATGCCGAACGCCTTCTTCGAGCGTTGCCACGTCCGCAGGTACTCCGTGTTCTTCACCCGAGCGATGGTGAACGCGTCGCTGATGGCCTTCACGGTCGAACAGACGACGATGTTCGTCTCGTCGTCGTCGGTCGACGCGATGACCATGTCCGCGTTCTCGACGCCCGCATCTTCGAGCGTCGAGACGGCCGTCCCGTCGCCGGTCACGGCGAGGACGTCCAGCGTGTAGTTCAGATCCTCCGTTCTGTCGGGGTCGCTGTCGACGACGACCACCTCGTGCGTCTCGTCGAGGTCCGCGGCGATACTCGACCCGACTTGGCCGGCACCGACGATGACTACCCGCACGAGAGACACCTCAGGTCGTGCATACGGTTCATGGTTCCGAGAGGGTGACTGATGTGCGTTTCTGTTCGCTGAGCGGTCGTTCGCGGCTCATACGTCCTGTCGTTCGACCGTCAACTGGACCGGTCGCCGTCGGCCTTCGAGGTCCTCGACGACGCGTTCGAGTATCTCCTCGGCCTCGGACTCTATCTTCGGCGACACCTTGTCTATGACCCACCCGAGGGAGACGAATCGCGGCAGGTCGACGTTCCCCTCGGCGCTCCGGGGGTCGTAGCTCACCTCGAAGTAGACCCGGCAGGCCGTCTCCGCGTCCTCCGGGGCGTCGGCCGGCAGTTCGTCCAACGGTTCGACGCGCCACCGACCCCGCGCGCGGAAGTTCTTCACTATCTTCCACTCGACCCGTTCGGGCGGGTCGAGCTCCGTCACCTCCGAGACGACGGTGTAGTCGAGCTTCCACCACGAGAACGTCAGGGCGTACCGGGTTCCCGCCGACCCGTCCCCGCGCCGCGTCTCCACGCGTTCGAGGTGTTCCGAGTAGTTCGCGTACCGCGGGAAATCGACGACGAACTCGTACGCCTCCTCGGGGGGTACGTAGACGACGGTGCTGACGACAATTTCGTCCACGACCCGCCGTTCGGCCCACGAAACCAAAGACCTGTGGGGCAGACAGTTCTATCGTCTGACGTATCCGAAGATACGAAAGTATTTGGCAGAGACGTACAGAGGTGGCGGCATATGGTCGGCGGAACGCTCCAAGACATTCGCGAGCACGTCGAGACGTTATCCGTCGAAGACGGTCCGTACGCGGTTGTATGCGGTCGAACAGGGCGAGAGCCGGTGCCGGCGGCGGGCGTACGCTTCGACGACAGAGAGAGCGCCGCGGAAGCGGCGGAGGCGGCGTCCGAGTACCGGTCGGTTCTCCGGCGGTACGACCCGCAGGTGCAGTATCTCGAACCGTTGGTTCACGAGGTGTCCGACGGGCCGGTCGGCCCCCTCGCCTCGGAACCCGAAGACGTGCGCGTGCGCTACCTCTCGTTCTGTCACGACGTCGCCGGAGCGGTGTTCGAGGCGCTATCGACGACGGGCCACCGCGAGGTGGAGTCCGCGACGATGGAGACGTATCTCACCCTCGCGGAGGTCGTGTCGGACCGCGACGATTTCTGTCTCACAATGCTGTGGAGCATGATGAGCGAACTCGACGTGCGCCTCGGCCCGCGCCGACAGGCGACGGTGGTCCGCGCCGCCGCCGAGAACCTCTCGGCGGCCCACGGGCCCCGGTCCGGCGACGCTCCCGAGGCGGTCGAGTCGCCCGCCGTCGAGTCGGCGGCGAACTCCCCCGTCGAAGCCACGATGCGCCGCCTCTCCTCGTCGTCGTTCGTCGGTGACTACCGCGTCGTCGCCTGCCCCGACGACGACGCGTGGGAGGTTTCGTTCGGCGACTACGCGCTCGCGGAGCGAACCGGGCGACTCCCCACGTTGCCGCTCGCGGTCGACCTCGTTCGCCGCGTCCCCGACCGCACCGTCCGCTTCACCGACGCGACGGCACTCTCCGACTGCCGGTGGCGCGTCCGCGTCGAGATGGACCGCGGTCCCGAGGGCCTCACCAGCCTCACCGCCTCCGACGACGGGTCCCTCAACGACCCCGACTACCGCCTGTAACGGCCGGCCGTCCGCCGACACCCCGTCCGACCCGCCGTCCCGCCGGTCGCCGCGCGCCGCCGGACGCCGACCGACGAACTGATGCTGTCTTCTGAGGTACACGACCCATGGACGAACACGGAGGCGACGGAACGGACGTCATCGTCGTCGGCGGCGGCGTCGCGGGACTGACCGCGGCGACGTTCACCGCCCGGGCGGGACTGGAGACGCTCGTCGTCACGACGGGCGAGAGCATCCTCGCGCGGAACGCGCACTTGGAGAACGTCCCGGGCTTTCCCGCGGGCGTCAACTCCCGGCTCTTCTTGGAGATGCTGACCGACCAAGCCGAACGCAACGGCGTCGAGATTCGGCGAGGGCGAGTGACCGCGGTCGAATTCGCCGACGGCGAGGAGGCTGTTCGCTTCCGCGTCCGCGCCGAGGCGGGCGACGAGGACGTTCGTCTCGGCGCGCGCTTCGTCGTCGCCGCCTCGTGGTCGGACGCCGACTACCTCGACGGACTCGGCGTGGAGATACGCGACGCGGGGAGCAAACGCTACGTGGAGACGGACGACGACGGCCGGACGAACGTCGAGGGCGTCTACGCCGCCGGCCGCCTCTCGGAGACGTACCACCAGACCGTCGTCGCCGCCGGCAACGGCGCGGAGGTGGGTCTGACCCTCGTCCACGACTCCGACGCCGCGTACTACCACGACTGGGTGACGCCGGAAGGGTACTTCACCGACCGCGGGCGGGAGGTGCCGCCCGGGTGCGAGGAGATAGACGCCGAGGAACGCGCCCGCCGCGAGACGGAGTCCCGCGAGGTGATGCGCGAGTACTTCGCGGACCCGCACCCCGAACCCCAACGAACGCATCCGAGTCTCGTCGAGGACGAACTCGGGCGACTGGACGAGAGCGCGGACGACTGAGCGCGGCGACCGAACGCGGACGGCTCACTCGAACGCGACGAGGTTCCCGAGCGTCGTGGCGGCGTAGACGCGCTCTCCCGCCGGGACGACGGACGTAACGTCCCCGTCGACGGTTCTGCGCCACTGCGTCTCGCCCGTAGCGGCATCGAGGGCGCGAATCGGGTTCGCCGACGCCTTCGAGAACCCCGCCACGAGGCAGGTATCTCCCGCGACGACGACGGACCCGCTGAAATCGTCTGTGATGCCGATGTCGTCGCGTTCCCACGCCGTCTCGCCGGTGGCCGTCTCGACGGCGACGACGCGCCCCTCCTCGCTCGCGGCGTCGAACCGAACCGAGACGGCCAGCGACTCCTCCTCGGCGACGGCGAGTCCGACGACTGCCCCGGACGCCGACGCGCGCCACTCGACGCTCCCGTCGCGGGCGATGGCCAGAAGCGGTCGCGTACGGCCCGAGTCGCCCCGCCGGTCCCCATCGCCGACGAGAATCGGGCCGTCGGTCACGACGGGCCACGTCCCCGGCCCGGGCGAGGACTGTTCCCACGCCGGCGACGGTCCGCCGCCGAACAGTGCGCCGAACGGGGAGGGGCGCGAGAGGGCGTACGTCGGCCCGGGAGAGCAGACGTACACCCGTTCGCCGGCCACGGCGGGGTAGAACCCGCCCATGCCACCACGGCCGAACGTCCAGCGGTGCGTCCCGCCGCCGGCATCGAAGGCGGCGACGCCGTCGTGGGTGCCGCAGAGCACTCCGTCGTCGGTGACGACGAGGCCGTACACCCTGCCGGCGGCGCCGTCCGGAACGCCGGGGCGGCGCGTCTCCCAGCGCAGACTTCCGTCCGGGTCGAACGCCCGAACCGCGGCGCCGTCGGCGGTGTACAGCGAATCCTCGCCGACCGCCGCGACGCGGGTGGCTCCATCGCCCGGCGTCTGTCCCGCGCCGCCGGTCGTTCGTCTCGTCTCGCCGGTCTCCGAGTCGAGAATCGTCGTCTCCGTCGGTCTGACCGCGTAGACGTTTCCGCGGGCGACGAGTACCGATTCGACGCGCCCGTCCGAACCGAACGACCGCGTCCACGCGACGGCGGGGTCGGTCGGGGGTGTCGCGTCGGGCGCATACGCCGCGTTTCGGGCGTCGCGGCGGGCGGTCCGCCACTCGCCGGGCGGCGTCTCCGGGGCGTCGAACGCGCGGGCGACACAGCCGGATAGCGCGCCGAGACAGAGTGCGCCGCCGGCGCGGAGTACGTCGCGTCTGGAGGGCATCGAGTCAGTCTGACGGACGGTTCGGTATCAGTCTTCCCGTCTCCGTCGGGGGGGATGACGAGTCCTTTTACCCCCGCGCGGCGAACCGCACGACCATGCTCGAAGGCGTCAACGTCGCGTTGGGGGTGTCGGGAAGCATCGCCGCCGTGAAGGTGGTCGAACTGGCCCACGAACTGCGGCGGCGCGGGGCGTCCGTCCGGGGCGTGATGACCGAGAGCGCGCAGGGGATAATCCACCCGTGGGCCGTCGAGTTCGCCACCGACGACGACGTTGTCACCGAACTCACCGGCCGCGTCGAACACGTCGAACTCTGCGGGCGCGAGGGGTGGGCGGACGTCCTCTTGTTAGCCCCGGCGACGGCGAACACCGTCGGCAAGATAGCCGCGGCGGTGGACGACACGCCGGTGACCACCTGCGCGACGACGGCACTCGGCGCGGGCGTCCCCGTCGTCGTCGCCCCCGCGATGCACGAACCGATGTACGACCACCCCGGCGTCCTGCAGGCCATCGGCCGCGTCGAGTCGTGGGGCGTCGAGTTCGTCGACCCGAGAATCGAGGAGGGGAAGGCGAAGATAGCCGCCGAGGAGGCCATCGTCACCGGCGTCGCCCGCGCGACGACGGAGCCGACCCTCGACGGGAAAGACGTCGTCGTCACCTCCGGCGCGACGGCCGAACCCATCGACCCAGTGCGAGTCCTGACGAACCGCGCCTCGGGGCGGACCGGACGCGCCGTCGCGCGCGCCTGCGCGATTCGCGGCGCGGACGTGACTCTCGTCCACGACGGCGGCGACGTCCACTACGCCGACGCCGTCTCCGTCGAGACGAGCGCCGATATGTTAGATGCGGTTCTGGACGCCGCCGAGGACGCAGACGCCCTCGTCTCCGCGGCGGCCATCTCCGACTACACCGTCGAGGCGTCGGAGCAGAAACTCCGCTCCGGCGAACCCCGGACGCTGGACCTGGAACCGACGCCGAAACTCATCGACGCGGTGCGGGAGGAACGCCCCGAGATGCCCATCGCCGGCTTCAAGGCCGAAACGTCGGGCGACGACGAGTCGATGGTCGAGGCGGCGCGCGAGACGGCGGAGCGTGCGGGCCTTTCGTTCGTCGTCGCCAACGACGCCAGCGTGATGGGGAAAGAAGAGACGCGGACGCTGTTCGTCCGGTCTGACTCGACGAGCGAGTTCGCGGGCTCGAAGGACGAACTCGGCGCTCGCGTCGCCGAGGAGTTGGCCGGTGAACTGGCCTAGATCGAAGAAAGAGATTCTACGCGGTGCGGTTCAGCCGAGGAGGCCGACGAGCGCCGCGGCCAACACCAACACGACGAGCAGGATGCTCGTGGCGATGGTCGCCCGGAGGGAACCGGGGCCGATGTCGTCGGCGCCGTCGCGGGAGAACGCCGAGGCGGTGCGCCGGAGCACCGGGTAGGGGTTCGACACCGCGCCGGCGACGGCGTAGGACCCGCCCGCGACGACGCGGTCCACGGCGGCGAAGAGGTCGGTGACGCCGCGGACGAGCGTCCGCGTGCCGTAGAACGCCGCCGGGTTCAGAAGCGAGTCCACGTCCGGCACCGCGCCGCCTATCTTCGAGAGCGGCTTCTTCAGGAGGGCGAAGCCGACGACGCCGAGGAGGGCGAGGACGAGGCCCTCGCCGATGTGACCCGGCGTGAACGGGTGCGCATCGTGGGCGTCGCCGGGGAGGATGGTGAACAGGGCGTCGGGGTAGAGCCCGAAGAGGACGCAGAGGCCCGCGACGCCCAGCATCGCGACGACCTGTCCGTTCGCGGCGCGTTCGACGGTGGTCCAGTTGCGCTCGGTGCCGCGGAAGAACGCGTAGTAGCCGAACTTGATGAACGACATGAACGTGCCGACGCCCGCCGCGAGCAGGATGTAGTAGACGCCGTCTAAGTGCTCGTCGTGGGCGGCGGCGGTTATCATCCCCTTGCTGACGAAGCCGTTGAAGCCGGGGAAGCCGCTGATGGAGAGGGCGGCGATGGTGAACGCGAGTGCGGTCAGCGGAAGCGCACTGCGGAGGCCGCCGAGGTACTTCAGGTTCTCCTCGTCTACGCGCGCGACGACGACGCCCGCCGTCATGAACAGAAGCGCCTTGTAGAGGATGTGGTTGAATACGTGGGCGAACGCGCCGGCGGTGGCGAGTGCGGTGCCGATGCCGACGCCGGCGACCATGTACCCCACCTGCGATTGGATGTGGTACGCGAGGAGTCGCCGCATGTCGTTCTGAAGCAGGGCGTAGATGACGCCGACCATCGCCATCGCCGCGCCCATGTAGGCGATGAGCAGGTGGCCGTCGGGGAACGCCCGCGCCATCCCGTAGACGCCCGTCTTCGTCGTGTAGACGGAGAGGAAGACGCTGGCGGCGACGTGCGGTCGCGGGTAGGTGTCGGGGAGCCACGTGTGCAGGCCGACGAAGCCGACGTTGACGCCGATACCGACCGCCGCGAGTGCCGCGGGGATGCCGGGGACGATGCCCTCCGCCGCCGAGAAGAGGAACGACCCGACTTCGACGTACTGCCAGACGATGGCGGCCATGAACAGGCTGCCGCCGAGGGCGTGGTAGATGGCGTAGCGGAAGCCCGCGCGGACCGCTTCGCCGCCGTAGTCCCACACCAACAGGGTGCTGGTGACGGCCATCAGTTCCCAGAAGAATATCATCGTCAGCCAGTCGCCCGCGAAGACGGCTCCGAGACTCGTGCCGACGTAGCCGAGGGCGTACGCGGTCTGGGTGTTACTCGCCGCAGAGGAGTACGAGTAGAGGACGGCGGCGCAGGCGATGAGGCCGAAGATGATGCCCATCAGCCGGGAGAACGCGTCCACGTTGAACAGCACGGCGTCGAAGCCGAGGAACGTCACCGGCAGGTACGTCCCCGCCGGGACGACGTACGACCAGACGGCGACGCTGCCGGTGGCGACGACGCCGAGTCCGTGGCCGAGTCGCCGCGAGAGCACCGGCATCAGGAGCGCAACCGCGAGCACGACGAACGCCGGCGGAAGCATCCTCAACACGGGCCAGGACACGGACGGGGACGCCGATGCGGATTCGACCAGCATCAGAACGTCACCCCCGTTGCGCCGGCGACGACGCGTTCGATGAGCGCGAGGAACACCATCGCGTACGGCGCGATGCCGAGCGCAATCGCGCCCGCCGCGGCGGTGGTTATCGGCCCGAGCATGAACCACGTGCTCTCCTTCCCGAGTCCGCGGCGCTCCCACCCGCCTTCCGGCGGGCCGCCGTGGTGGTGGTCGTCGTGTGCGCCGTGGGCCTCCTCGGTCGCGCCCTGACCGTGTACGTCCGGGTCGTCGGCGTCGTCGCGGACGTGGTCGCTCGGGTAGCGGTCGACGGCGTACTGCGAGTCGTCAGCGTCGTCCGTCGTCCCCTTCGGCTTCCCGCCGTCGGAGCGACGCTCCGACGAGGCTCGCCTCGCGTCGCTCGGCTCACCGCCGTCCGCCTTGGCGGCCGACGGCGACCCCGCGTGCGAGTGCCCGCCGAACGGCGACTCTATCACGGGTTTGGCGTCGGCGTCGTCGGGCGTCTGGAAGAACGCCTGATAGACGATGGGCCAGAAGTACGCGATGTTCAGTAGGCCCGACAGCAGGAGCACGAACGCGAACACGACGTGTCCGGCGTCGATGCTTCCGATGAGGAGGTACCACTTGCTGACGAACCCCGAAACCAGCGGCAGGCCGGCCATCCCGAGGCTGGCCACCGCGAAGGCGGCCATCGTCACCGGCATGCGCCGTCCGATGCCCGCCATGTCGCTGATGTCGTCGGTGTGCGTCTCGACGTGGATGGCTCCCGCACAGAAGAACAGGGTGAGCTTCATGAACGCGTGGGCGGGGATGTGGAGCAGTCCGCCGATAAGCGCCGCGGGCTTGAGCAGTCCCAACCCGAGGACGATGTACGACAGTTGACTCACCGTCGAGTACGCGAGGCGGCGCTTCAGGTTGTCCTGTCGGAGCGCCATGATACTCGCGGTCAGGATGGTGAACGCCGCGACGGCCGCAAGGGGCAGGCCGACGCCGAGGTCAGACACCGTCTGCGGGCCGTACACGTCGAGGACGACCCGAGAGATGCCGAAGACGCCGCTCTTGACGACGGCCACCGCGTGGAGCAGGCCCGAGACGGGCGTCGGCGCGACCATCGCGTCCGGGAGCCACGAGTGGACGGGCATGAGCGCGGCTTTCACGCCGAACCCGGCCGTCAGAAGCGCGAACGCGGTGCGGGCGACCACCGGGTCGGCGTTCGCGAGCGCGGCGATGCCGCCCGACGCGAAGTCCACCGTGCCGGTGGACCAGAAGACGAGCGCCGTCCCCGCGAGGACGGCGACGCCGCCGCCGAACGTGTACAGGAGGTACTTCCGGCCGGCGCGGCGCGCCTCCTCGGTCTGGTCGTGGGTGACGAGCGGGTACGTCGCCACCGTCAGCAGTTCGTAGAACACGTAGAGGACGACGAGGTTCGACGCGAACGCGATGCCGACGGCGGCGCTGACGCTGCCGGCGAAGGCGGCGAAGTAGCGCGTCTGGGCGTGTTCGTCCAGTCCGCGCATGTAGCCGACGCTGTAGAAACTGGTGATTATCCAGAGGAAACTCGCAAGCAGCGCGAAGATAGTTCCCAGCGGGTCCGCCCGGAGGACGAACTCCACGCCGGGGACGAACGTCCCGAGGTCGGTGACGTACACCGTGCCGTCGAGGACGCCCGGCACCATGCTGGCGACGAGGGCGAACGTCGAGAGCGCCGAGGCGACGGTGAAGCCCTCGCGGACGTTCGGTCTGCGGCGCGATGCGACGATTGCGACGATGCCGACGGCGGCGGCCAACACCGCGGCCATCGGTCTCAGTGACTCAGTCATGCGAAGTACACCTCCAACACCGGTCGGAAGATATCGACGAGGTCCGAGGCGACGAACCCGAGCAGAACGGCGGTCACGGCCGCCGCGACGACGACGACGCGCATCCCGAGGGAGACGGGCGGACGACCGACTGCTCCGGGTCCACCGTCCGCGACCGTCTGGGCCGCGTCGGCGTCCGCCGCGTGCTCGGACACGTCGGCGAAGTAGATTCGCTCGATGAACCGCGCGAAGTACGCGAGCGTCATGAGCGTGCTCACGACGACGACGGCGGCGACTATCCACTCGCCCGCCGTCACCGCGCCGAGGACGATGTTCCACTTGCCCGCGAAGCCGACGGCCGGCGGGATGCCGACCATCGAGAACGCGAGGACGGCGAACGCGGCGCTTGCGACCGGCGCGCGGTCCGCGAGTCCGGCGAAGTCGTCGAGCGTTCGCGCGCCCGTGCCCGCCGCGATGACGCCCACCGTGAGGAACAGGCCGCCCTTCATGACGGCGTGTCCGACGAGGTGGATGAGCGCGCCGAAGACGGCGGTTTCGTTCGCGATGGCGATACCGGCGACGACGAGGCCGAACTGCGACACCGACGAGTACGCCAGCATCCGCTTGGGCTCGGACTGCATCACCGCGAGCGCCGACCCCGCGACGACGCTGATCGCCGCGAGGAGGACGAGGATGTCGCGCGCGGCGGGGACCGCCGCGAAGAACTCCAGCGTGAACACCGCGTAGACGATGCGGAACAGCGCGTACGCGGCGACGGTGGAGACGAGCGCCGAGATGTACGCGCTGACCGTGTCGGGCGACTCCGCGTACGCCCCCGGCTGCCACGTGTGAAGGGGGAACAGCGCCACCTTCACCAACAGCCCGGTCACTATCAGGCCGAACCCGGTCAACACGAGCGGCGACGCGTACCCGACTGTCGGGAGCGTCTCGGCCAAGTCGGCCATGTTCAGCGTCCCCGTGGCGACGTACAGGTAGCCGACGCCGAGCAGGTACAGCGACGCGCCGATGGTGCCGACGAACAGGTACTTCAGGCTCGCCACCGCCGCCCGCGCCGACCGACCGCTGGCGACGAGGGCGTAGGTGGCCAGCCCCGTGATTTCGATGAAGACGTACAGGTTGAACACGTCGCCGGTGGCGACGACGCCGGAGACGCCCGCCGTGAGCAACAGCAGTTCGCTGTAGAACGCGTTCGAGTGCGGCCCGGCGCGGCGCGCGTAGGCGACGACGCCGAGGGTCACCGCCGCGATGAGGACTAAGAGCGTCGCGGAGACGCCGTCCCCGATTAGTTCGATACCCATCGGCGGCTGGAAGTTGCCGACTTCGTAGCTGAACCGCCCGCCCGTCAGGACGCGCCGCGCGACGACGAGCGACAGGCCGAGTTGGACGACGGCGGTGACGGCGGCGACGGCCCACCCCGCGCGCTCGGAGAACGCGCCGAACGCTATCGGCAGCAGGGCCGCGACTATCGGCGCGACGACGAGGAAGACGAGCGCGTCAGTCATTCAGCCGCACCTCCTTGATGACCTCTTCGTCCAGCGTGCCGTACTCCTCGTAGATTCGCACGATGAGCGCGAGCGCAACCGCCGTCAGGCTCACGCCGACGACGATGGCGGTGAGGATGAGGACGTGCGGGAGCGGACTCGCGTAGGGGCCGTGACCGCCGCCGTGAACGACCGGCGGGGCCGCCCCGTCCACGTAGCCCGTCGTGACGAAAAACAGGAAGATGCCGACTTGGAAGATGTTCATTCCGATGACCTTCTTCACGAGGTTGGTGCTCTCGATGACGCCGTACAGGCCGATACCGACCAAGGCGACGAACGCCAGGTAGTTGTAGTGGGTGACGAAGACGTCGAGCACGCTCACGCCTCCTCACCCCCGTCGGTTTCGGCGGCCTCGTCGTCGAACCCGGAGGCGTCGAACCCCGCCGCGAGGCTCAAGAACAGCGCCACGATGACGCCCGAGACGACGGCTCCGATGCCGAGTTCCACCAGTTCGATGCCGTACTTGACGCCGTGGTGGATTTCGTAGGCGGCGTAATCGAGGAACGCGCCGCCGGAGACGACGGCGCCGATGCCGATGAGGGCGAACGCGCCGCCGCCGCCCGCGACGATGGACCGCATGAACCCGTCGCTGAGCCACCCGCGAGTCGGTTCGATGCCGAACGCGAACGCGAGCATGAGGATTCCCGACGCGACTATCGCGCCGCCTTGGAACCCGCCGCCCGCCGACTCCGCGCCGTGGAACATGACGTACAGCCCGAACGTGAAGACGAACGGGACGATGACGCGGACGGTGGTCATGATGACTGTACTCTCGACGTACGTTCCGCGTTGTAGCTCTGCGTCGCTCATACGAACGCCTCCTGTCGAAGCACGACGAGAACGGCGACGCCCGCGGCGATGACGACCGTCGCCTCGCCGAGGGTGTCGAACCCGCGGTAGGCCGCCAACACCGCCGTGACGACGTTCTCGACCCCGGTTTCGGGGTAGGCGTTTTCGAGGTAGTACGCCGTGATTTCGGAGGTGGCGACCGGCGACTCGGGGTCGCCGATGCGCGGGAGCGAACCGACCGTACTGAACAGGACGGCCATCAGCGCGGTGACGAGGGCCGCCGAGCGCCATCCGATGCGCTCGAAGAGCCTGTCGCCGCCGGGTCGAACCGTCCGCGCGATGGTGAGGAGGAAAAGCACCGTCGTCACGCCCGCGCCGACCGCGGCTTCGGTCAGCGCCACGTCCGGCGCGCTCAGGAGCGCCCAGACGATGGCGACGCCGAGGCTGAATCCGGCGAAGACGATGATGGCCCCGAGCACGTCGCGGAGGAACGTCGCCGCGAGCGCGGCGGCGACGACGAACGTGAGCAACGCGGCGTAGATAGGGAGTTGCACGGTCAGTTCTCCCCCTCCTCGGGCGTCCACGGTTCGATACCTTGGTCGTGGGCCGCCCGAGCGATGGCGTGGGCGGCCGTCGGGTTCGTGATGAACATGAAAAGCAGCAGGAACACGGTCTTGACCGCGGTGAAGTCGGCTCCGAAGACGAGCGCGACTCCGCCGAGGGTGAGCATCGACCCGAGCGTGTCGCTCTTCGATGTCGCGTGCGCGCGGGTGTAGAGGTCGGGCAGTCGGATGATGCCCACCGCGGCGACGAACCCGAAGAACAGCCCCGCGGCGACGAAGGCCACGACGGCGTAATCGACGAGCGCCATCTCAGATGACACCCCCGCGTTCGACGGTGAACTTCGAGATGGCGATGCTCATCAGGAAGTTCAACAGCGCGTAGACGAGCGCGATGTCGAGGTAGCCGGGTCGGTCGAGCGCGGCGGCGACGAGGGCCAACACGACCACCGTGTTCGTGCCGATGGCGTTGACCGCGATGACGCGGTCCTGCATCGTCGGGCCGCGAACCACGCGGTACAGAAGCACCAACGCCAGCGCGACGAAGGCGGCGGCGACGCCGAGCAACACGGCGTCGACCGGGAGAGACTGCACCATCAGTCGGACGACTCACCCCGTTCGTCCTCGTCTGCGATGCTTCCGCGCTCCGTCGGCGTCGGGATGCGCGCGGCGCCTCGCCCGTAGAAGAGGAAGCGCACGGCGCGCTCTAACGCCCCCTCCGCGAGGTCGTCTCGGGACCCGGCGTCGAGCGAGTGGACGAGGAGACCGTCGCGGCCGACGTCCACGGTGAGCGTCCCCGGCGTGAGGGTGATGCTGTTGGCCAGCGTCGTCACCGGGAGGTCCCCCGAGACGGCCGCCCGGAAGCGGGACATCCCGGGGTCGATGGGGAGACTCGGGTGGAGGATGAGGTACGCGACCGACAGGTTCGCCTTCGCTATCTCCCACAACAGGTACGGAACGTAGAGGCACGCTCGAGCCAGTCTCACCGGCGTCTTGCGGAGCGTCGGCGACTCCACGAGCGCGACGCGAGAGAAGAACAGGGCGGCGAGGGCGGCCGTCAGCGCCCCCGTCAGGAGGTCGAACGACGCGAACGTCCCCCCGACGAGGAGGTAGAAGACGTACGCCGCGCCGAACGTGGCGGCGGCCTTCGACAGCGATGCGCGTGCGAGAAGCCGTCCGCGCCGGGTCCGGCGTTCGACCGGCGCCTCTTCGACGGCGAGGTCGGTCCGCGCGAGTTCGGTCTCGAACGGCTGAAGCATCGGCGCGCTCCCGCCCGGTTGGTACTCGGGGTCGACGATGACGCGGTCGAGGCCGTTCTCGTGAGCGTACTCGACGAGTACGTCCGCGAAGTCGCCGGGGCTGAACAGGTAGCGGTCCTGCCCGACGACGGCCGTCTCGACGAGGACGGGCACGTCCTCGTCCGGTCGGCCGTCCTCGTCGTAGTCGAGGTCCGTCTCGGCCCACACGCGGGCGCGGTCGAGGAGCTCCTCGGCTCTCGCGGCCGACGGCTCCTCTTGGTCGATGAGTTGCCAGCGCGCCGGGTAGACGAAGTGAACGGTCGCCTGCTCCCCGGTCTCCTCCGCGACGGAACGAGCCTCGCGGACGGCGTAGGCGACGGTGTTGCGGAACGTCATCGACTCGCCGGCCGGAACGAGGATTCGGGGACTGGCGTCGGACATCAGCCGCCCCCACCCCCCCTCGGTACCGCCACTCTTCGGTCGTCCTCTCTCCTCATGATTACGTTGAGGTTACCGAGGCCGAGCAAAACGTTTTCCGCTATTCGGTGAGACTCCGGAGAACCGATATCTGCCGTTTTAAAGCGATGTACGCCCCGTTCGACGCTCCTCCGTCGTCCGTCGAACGCGTCCGCCGCGTCGGGGCCGAGAGTCGCCGCGCACCGCCTCGAATCGACGCGTTCGGCGGTCGTTCACTCGGACTCTCCGTCGGGAAGACGGTAGACGCCGTACACCGCCAACATGACACCGGCGGCGACCAACTTGCCGCCGGTCCCCCAGTTCGTGCGGAAGTATATCAACATGGCACCGAGGCTGAGAAGCAACAGGACCGCGTTCCACAGAATCACGTGCAAGAGAAACAGCGACGCGAGCTCCGAGTCGGTCGCGTCGCCGGCGGCGGAGTCCAGAGACGGCGCGTCCACGGAGGGCGCCTCCACGGACGGAATCTCGACTCTCGGCCCCTCGGTTCCGGGCGGGTACGGATTGTCCGGGTCGTCGGACGCGTCGTCGTCGAACATCGCCGCTTGTCGGTGCGTGGGTACGCCCGCGTAACTCGTTTGCGGTTACCGGGCGACACGACGTCGCGGGTGGCGGGCGTCTCCGCGCCCTCCGAGTCGCGACGCCGGCCCGATACCTCGGCGAACTGCCATCGCTCGGCGCGCGTACCAGTCTCTTCTTTGACAGTCAGAGAAATTGATTTATGCCCCCCGTCTCCCCGTACACTCATGGGTGAGGAGAGCGGGGACGTGGGAATCCTCGACGCGTTGGGTGACGAAGAGGCGAGACGACTACTCGCATCGGTGAACGAACGGCCGCGGTCCGCCAAGGACCTCGCGACGGAACACGACCTGTCGTTGCCGACGGTCTACCGTCGTCTCGATCTTCTGATAGACAACGGACTCGTCTCCTCGCAGATGTTCGTCACGGATGACGGCGCCCACTACAAGGTGTACGAGGCGTCGTTTCGGCGGGCGGTCGTCGATTTGGACGACGGCGAGTACGGGGTTCACCTCGGCGGGGACGGGACGTGCGCCGAACCGGTGGACGCAGATTCGGGAGACGGCTGAAACGGCCCTCGAACCGGGGTACGCGCGCGAACGCGCAGTTTCGCCGCTCGCACACGCCGCGACGGTATTCTACTCGGGGTAGAACGCGAAGAGAGGATTCGAGCGCTCTCGCGCCGATATTCGTGACTGTCTGCCGCACTTTTTCTATATTTGAAATCTCACCTTAGGATTTATATAATACTCTGACAATCGGGAGTTGCATGACAGTTCCAGACGTGGATTCGGGGGACGGGACACTCCCGCGTCGGAACACGGAGGGTTGTAGATGATTCACAACCCCGCACGAATGAACAGCGCGAACTGGCCGGGTCCGGATAGGGGCGTCGTCCTCCAGTCGTTGGGGGACGCGGTGGAAGGGTCACTCGACCTCGTCGCCGTCTACGGTGCGACGTCGTTCGACCTCTTTCACGTCGGAGACGAGTTATCGGACTCGTTCGACGACCGCGAAGACCTGATCGGTCGCCTCACGAGTCTCGCCGAAGAGACGCGACGAGACTTCGTACAGCACGGCCTCTTCTCGGGGCTTCGACCGACGCACGAACGCGTCGAGTACAAGACCCGAGAGGTGGACGGAAGAAAACTGCTGCAGGTGTACTGTGG
The DNA here is from genome assembly GCF_900100875.1 of Halopelagius longus. Lineage (NCBI taxonomy): Archaea > Methanobacteriati > Methanobacteriota > Halobacteria > Halobacteriales > Haloferacaceae > Halopelagius > Halopelagius longus. The sequence goes on from NZ_FNKQ01000002.1 coordinate 814,174, forward strand.
CGGCCGCGGAATGCTCCTGTTCGTCAGTCCCGACGAACCCGAGGAACCCCTCGTCAGAACGGCGATGGGACTGTTGAGCGTCTGAGGCGGACGCGTCGAGGCGAGGCCGGTCCGTTCGACCGCCCTCGGTGAGACACACGCTCCCACGAACCGTGAGGAGCACCCGTACGGAACCGGCGAACCGCCACCTTTTATTTCCGAACCGGTGAACCGACGACATGGACCAGTTGCGGCAGTCGCTCCTCGAAGCGCCGATAATCGAGAAGGGAGACTACGAGTACTTCGTCCACCCCATCAGCGACGGGGTTCCGATGCTCAAACCCGAACTCCTCCGCGAAATCGTCATCAAGATCATCCGGAAGGTCGATCTGGAAGACGTCGACAAGATAGTCACGCCCGCCGCGATGGGCATCCACATCTCGACTGCGGTCTCTCTGATGACCGACATCCCCCTCGTCGTCATCCGAAAGCGGCAGTACGGACTCGCCGGCGAAGTCGAACTCAGTCAGGAGACCGGCTACTCCGAGAGCGAGATGTTCATCAACGACGTGACCGAGGGCGACCGGGTGCTCGTCCTCGACGACGTCCTCTCGACGGGCGGGACGATGTGCGCCGTCCTCGACGCCCTCGAAGGCATCGGCGCGGACGTGGTAGACACCGTCGCCGTCATCAAGAAGGCCGGGCCGAACAAACTCGACGACACGGACCACCACGTCAAGACGCTCATCAACGTCCGCGTCGAGGACGGCGAAGTCGTCATCGTGGACGACGAAGGCGACGACTGAGGGACTCGCCTCGCCGTCTCGACGCGCGGCCCCGTCGGCGAGAAACCGGATTTCGGACCGTTGTTCCGTCCGTTAACGGGTTTTGCTAATCGAAGAGTATTTGTGGAGATAGTCACTTTGCCGTGCTATGCCACCCGGCAACGCGGACGCGACGAGCAACCGGAGACACTGGCTCAAGATGCTGGGCGTCGGCGGCATCGCGAGTCTGGCCGGTTGCGCCGGTGAGGAGGGGGGCGACGCCCCCGACGGGACGGGGACGGACCCCGACGCGTCCGCCGGGCGTTCCGTCGGCGGGACGTACCGCGAAGCCCTCTCGACGGACGCGAAGTCGCTCAACGTCCTCTTTCAGAGCGACGGCGCGTCCGCGAAGTTCGTCGAGGCGACGATGGACACCGCGTACGACTTCAGAAGCGCGGACGAAATCGTCCCCCTGTGGGTCGAATCCTACTCGGAGACGGAGAAGCGCGAGTGGACGTTCACCCTCCGGGACGGACTCCGCTGGAGCGACCCCTACGGCGACCTGACCGCCGAAGACTGGGTCTACACGGCACAGAACGTCTACGGGGCGAAGGCGCCGGGCGAATCCGAGACGAAGGAGAACTGGGCGGGCGCGGTGCAGTACGCAGACTGGAAGGACCTCACCGTGGAGAAACTCGGCAAGCGGACGCTGAGAGTCACCCTCCCGTCGCCGGAACCCGCGTTCCTCGCCTCCACCGCGTTCTGGGGCGGGCGGTGCCTCCCGAAGGGTCTCATCGAGGGGTACGTCGAGGATAGAGACGCCGAGGGATTGAAACGCGACGAGGAACTCAACACCCTCTCGTACACGGGCAACCTCGGCCCCTACGACTTCGAGGAGTGGAAGCGCGAGTCCCGGTTCGTCGCCACGCGCGCGGAGGAGTACTACGTCCGCGACGTGGCGGGAACCGGCGACATCCCCGAGCGATTCGCCGACGCGCCGTACTTCGAGCGGTACGAACTCCGCATTCTCCCCGAGGAGTCTACCCGACTCTCGGCGCTTCGAGAGGGCGAACTCACCTTCTACGACAACGTCCCCGCCCAGAAAGTCGAGCGGTACCGGAAGATGGAGCACCTGAAGTTCCGCTTCCCGCCGAACCCGCTCTGCTCTTCGGTGTACTACAACCAGCGTTCGAACGGGTGGGAGATGCTCCGACGGACGGCCGTCCGCCGCGCGCTATCGACGGCCGTCTCGAAGCGAGTCGTCGCGGAGAACGTCTATCGGGGCTATCCGTCCGTCGCCCAGACGTTCCAACCCGAGTGGTCGCCGTGGTACTCCGCGGACAGAATCGAACCGTTCGGCGTCGGCGAGGGGTACGGCACGGAGACGGCCAGACGGATGCTCTCGGAGGCGCTCTCCGACACCGAGTACGGGTACGACGGCGACGAACTCGTGGACGGGCGGGGCGAACAGGTCGAACTCACGCTCGTCTACCGCGACGGGCGGGAGGCGTACCGGACGACGGCGGAGTTCGTCGCACAGGAGCTTTCGAAGGTGGGCATCGCCGTCGCGCCGACGAACGGCGGCCCGTTCAACACCCTCCAAGGTAAGTACATGCTGAACGAGGCGGGCGACGGGGCGACGAGCTTCAACGCGGGGCCGGACGCCACCTCCGAACGGCCGTGGGACCTCCTCTACGGCGTCACGATAAACACCTACCCCATCAACCCGGACGCGACGAGCGTCATCTGGAACGCGGACGGGGAGTTCAACTTCTCCGGGTACGAACCCGAGGCACCGCTCGCGGACCTGTACGCCGACGCCCGGCGGGAGACGGACGACGCCGCCCGCGCGGAGACGTTCGCCGAGATATTCGGCGCGCTCAACGCGGAACAGCCCGCCAACTTCCTGCACTTCGACGCGTACAAGAACGCGTACCTGAAAGAGTACGTCGGCATGCCCGAGAAGGGCGAGTACGGCTACCTCGACGAGTGGGACGAAGTCACGTGGCACCGCTCCGACCGGTAGCGTCCGCCCGTCCGAACGACACCCCCGAACGACCTGCAATTTAGCCCCCATGACTCACGGAGCGAACCGATGAAGTGGTACGTCGCCCGCCGACTCGCGTGGGCAGTCGTCGCGACGTTTCTCGTCCTGTCGCTCACGTTCGGTCTGATGGCGGCGTCGCCCGACCCGCAGGCGTCGGCGTACGTCGCCCAACAGGTGCAGTCCGGCGGCGACTTTCAGGACGCGCGCGACACCTACGAGACGGCGCGCGGGCGGGACAGACCGCTGTGGGTGCAGTACAGAGAGTACATGGTTGGGATGCTCACGCTCGATTGGGGGTGGTCGGAGACGCGTTCGCAACCGGTGACGGCCGCCATCGCGGAGGCGTTACCGTACTCCGTGATGTACGCGACGCCAGCGGTGCTGTTCGCGACGGTGTTCGGCGTCGCACTCGGCCTCTACTCGGCGGTCAACCGCAACTCCCTGCGGGACTACGCGGCGTCGTCGTTCGCCTTCTTCGGCGTCAGCATCCCGGACTTCTGGTTCGGGATTCTCCTGATACTCGTCTTCGGGTCGTGGTTGGGGTGGATACCCGTCTACTTCCGCGCCGACGTGCCGTGGTTCTCGCTCGAAAACGCGCGGCAACTCGTCGCACCGACGCTCGTCGTCGCGCTCTCCTCTCTGGCCGGCGAGATGCGGTTCTCCCGCGCGACGGCGCTCGAATACGTCAACGCGGAGTTCGTGAAGGCGGCGAAGGCGAAGGGCGCGGGCGGGTGGCGCCGCGTCACCCGGCACGTCTTCCGCCCGGCGCTCGTCCCCCTCTCGACCATCCTCGTCGGCGATATCTTGAACATCGTCCTCGTGAGTTCTTACCTCGTGGAAGTCGTCTTCGGCATCCCGGGGCTTGGGCAGTTGAGCTATCGGGCGATACTGCAACAGGACGTGGCCCTCGTCCTCGGCACGGTTCTCGTCCCGACGTTCGTCGCCATCGTCGGAAACCTCTGTCAGGATATCGCGTACACGGCGCTGGACCCTCGAATCGACTACGGTGAGCGGCGATGACGGGGAAAGAGAGCGCCGTCCCCGACGCCGACGCCGAAGGCCGGTTCGAGGACGTCGAGTGGGAGACGCTCGAACGCGCGGGCGTCGCCGCCCTCTCCCGGCGGACGGTCGGCTTCGGACTCTGCGTCGCCGCCGTCGCGGCGGCGTTCGCGTACGACTTCGCCCTCGTCCCCGACGGCGACCCGACGCTCTCGACGCCGTTCGTCTGGGAGGCGAGCCAACTCGACTGGCTGCTTTTGGTTGCGCTGTCGGCCGTCGCGTGCTACGGCGTCGCCCCCCTGCTCTCGAACCCCCGGCGGAGTCGGCGCTACTGGCGCGAGTTCCGGACGAACCGCGCGGCCGTCGTCGGCGCCGCCTACCTCGCCGTCGTCTTCGGACTGGGACTCGTCGGCCCGGCGTTCGTCGCGAAACCGGAACTGAACGTGCTGGCGCAGTACCAGCCCCCGGTGTTCCTCTCGGCGACGGAATCGACCGTCGGAGCCTGCGTCGGGCCGGTGGTAGACGGGGCGTGCCGCGGGACGTGGCGCTACCCCCTCGGGACGACCGGTCAGGGGAAGGGCATCCTCGCCAGCGTCGTCTACGGCATGCGGGTGAGCCTCGCCGTCGGACTCGTGACGCCCCTCCTCGTCGTCGCCGTCGGCACCGCCGTCGGCACCGTCGCGGCGTACTCCGGCGGCGTCACGGACGAACTTCTGATGCGGTACGTCGATATCCAGATGACGTTCCCGACGTTCTTCCTCTACCTGCTCCTGTTGTACCTGTACGGCGGGACGCTGTTTCTGCTCGTCGTCATCTTCGGCCTCACGAGTTGGGGTTCGACCGCCCGAATCGTCCGGTCGGAAGCACTCCAACGCCGTGAGGAGGGGTACGTCCGCGCGGCGGAGAACGCCGGCGCGGACGAGTGGTGGATAATCCGCGAGCACATCGTCCCGAACGTCTCCACCACCGTCGTCACGAACGCCACGCTTCTCGTGCCGAGTTTCATCCTGTTCGAGGCGGCGTTCTCCTTCCTCGGACTGGGCGACCCGACGGTCCCCTCGTGGGGGCAGGTCATCGCCGCGGGGCGGAGCGACATCGACACGGCGTGGTGGGTGTCCACCGTTCCCGGCGTCTTCCTCTTTACCACCGTCCTGGCTTTGAACTTCGTCGGCGACGCGTTGCGGGACGCGTTAGACCCGCGAACGGAGGGTGAGCGATGAGCGACCCGTTGCTATCCGTGCGGGACCTGAAGACCCACTTCCGAACCGACGAGGGGACCGTCCGCGCGGTGGACGGCGTCAGCTTCGACGTGAACCGCGGCGAGACGGTCTGCGTGGTCGGCGAGAGCGGGTCGGGCAAGACGGTCGCCGCCGAGTCCATCACGCGACTCGTCTCCGAACCGCCGGGGGAAATCGTCGGCGGCGAGGTGCGGTTCGACGGGCGGGACGTCTCGGAGATGAGCGACCGCGAACTCCGGTCGCTCCGGGGCGGCCGCGTGGGACACGTCTTCCAGAACCCCCAGAGCGCGCTCAACCCGGTGTACACCGTGGGGTGGCAGATTCGGGAGGCGATTCAACTCCACGAGGACGTGAGCGACGCGGCGGCGCGCGAACGGGCCGTCGACCTGTTGGACCGCGTCGGCATCCCGGACGCGGCGCGGCGCGTCGACGACTACCCCCACGAGTTCTCCGGCGGGATGAAACAGCGAGTCGTCGTGGCGATGGCGTTGGCCCCCAACCCGGACCTCATCGTCGCCGACGAACCGACCACGGCCCTCGACGTGACCATCCAAGCGCAGATACTCCGCCTCCTCGATCGGGTGCAAGAGGAGTTCGGGACGGGAATCCTCCTCATCACGCACGACCTCGGGGTCGTCGCGGAAGTCGCGGACCGCGTGGTCGTCGTGTACGCCGGGAAGGTCATGGAGGCGGGCGACGTGTTCGAGATGTTCGACGACCCCGCTCACCCCTACACCCGCGCGCTCTTGGACTGCCTCCCCGGACGCGGCGACGGGGCGACGACCATCGGCGGGTCGTCGCCCTCGCCGACGGACCCGCCGGCGGGGTGCCGATTCCACCCTCGGTGTCCCCACGCCGTCGCCGAGTGTCGCGCGGGCGACCAACCGCCGATGAACCCGGTCGGCGAGGGCGAGAGCGAGGGAGAGGGAGGCCACCGCGTCTCCTGCGTCCACTTCGGCCCCGGCGGCGACCCGTCGGTCGTCCGCGGGAGCAACGGCGACGGGGAGACGAGAGGCGACGCGAACGACGTGAACTGCGGAGGTGAGACGCGGTGAGCGACGACGCCCCCCTCCTCGACGTTCGGAACCTCACCAAACACTACCCCGTCACGGAGGGGATCCTCAAGCGCGAAGTCGGCCGAATCCGGGCGGTCGACGGCATCAGCTTCACCGTCGAACGCGGCGAGACGGTCGGCCTCGTCGGCGAGTCGGGGTGCGGAAAGTCCACCGCGGCGACGACGCTCCTCCGCCTCGACGAACCGACCGACGGGCGAGTGCTGTTCGAGGGGCGGGACGTCACGGCGTTCGACGACCGGGAACTGAAGCGGTTCCGTCGGGAGGCGCAGATGGTGTTTCAGGACCCCACCTCCAGTTTCGACCCGCGGATGTCCGTCGGCGAGTCGGTGGCCGAACCGTTGCGCATCCACGGCATGCGCGACCGGACGCGACGGCGGCGAATCGTCGCCGACCTCCTCGAACGGGTCGGACTCTCCGCCGCCGACGCGGACCGCTACCCCCACGAGTTCTCCGGCGGGCAGAAACAGCGTCTCGCACTCGCCCGCGCCCTCGTGTTGAACCCGAGCCTCCTCGTCGCCGACGAACCGGTCTCCGCGCTGGACGTGTCGATTCAGGCCGAGATTCTGTCGCTGATGGGCGACCTACAGGACGAGTTCGGCCTCGGGATGCTGTTCATCAGCCACGATCTCGCCGTGGTCCGGGAGGTGTGCGACCGAGTCGCGGTGATGTACCTCGGCGAGATAGTCGAACTCGCGGAGACGGACGAACTGTTCGAGAACCCCCGGCACCCCTACACGCGGGCGTTGCTCTCCTCGATTCCGACGCCCGACCCGACGAAACGCGGCGGCGGCGTCGAACTCACCGGCGGCGTGCCCAGTCCGGAGAACCCGCCCGACGGGTGTCGCTTCCACACTCGGTGTCCGGAGGTGATTCCGCCCGACGAGTACGACGTCGAAGCGTCGGCGTGGCGCGCGGTGATGGACCTCCGCGTGCGCCTCGAGCGGTCCGAGTTCGACGCGGACGGCGTCCGCGAACTCGGCGGCGACGAAACGCCGGCGGACGATTCGGAGGCGGTGGCCGCGGCGGTTCGCCGCGAGTTCGACATCCCGGACCGACTCTCGGACGACCGGGCCGAACGCGTCCTCTCGAACGCGCTGGAAACGCTCGCGGCGGGGGACGGTGCGGCGGCGCGCGACACTCTCGCCGAGGCGTTCGAGACGGTGTGCGAGACGGACGCGCCGGAACTCCGCCGCACGCCCGCGGGAGGCCGGGCGGCGTGTCACCTCGTCGAGTCCGCCGACGGAGAGACGGATTCTGGGACGGACGGGGCGTCGTCGTCGCACTCGGACGCCGACTGACGCTACCCACCGCAAGTTTCCGAGTCCGCGTCCCTTTTTCGGCTCCCGCCCGTACGGTTCGCCGTATGACCGACGAAGCCACTGCGTTATTCATCGTGAGCGAAGAGGGGTACTGGGCCGAGGAGTGCATCGAACCGCTGACGACGCTCACCGACGCGGGCGTCGATATCACCGTCGCGACGCCGTCGGGGTCGGAACCGGTGGTGGACGAACGCTCGACCGACCCCGAGAACGTGGGCGAGGAGACGGCCGAGTACGTCAAGGAGGTCATCGAGAGCGACGACCGACTGGCGAACCCCGAACCCCTCGCCACCGTCGACGCCGAGGAGTACGACGCGGTGGTGTTCCCCGGCGGTCACGGTACCGCGTGGGACGTAAATCAGGACCGCCACGCGCGGCAGGCCCTCCTGAACGCCGTCGCCGGCGACGAGGGCAAAGCGCTCGTCGTCTGCCACGCCGTCGGCATCCTCGCGTTCACTCGCGAAGCCGACGGGAGTTTCCTCGTCGAGGGCCGCGAGGTGACGGGCTTCCCGAACGAGTGGGAGGAGGGCATCGTCGACGACAACGACCTGATGCCCGACGGTCGGAAACTCCCCTACTGGGTCGAAGACGAGGTGAAGGCCGCCGGAGGCGAGTGGGACGCCGAACTCGACGCGGACGCGAGCGTCACCGTCGACGGCGACTTGGTGACGGCTCGCGGCCCCGAGTCCTCCACCGCCGCCGCCGAGGCGTTGCTGGAGGAACTGGAACTCGGAGCGGTCGCCGAGTAACGTACTTCGGCGACGTTCTCGATATCGATTCGACGGTTTCGGCTCGTTACTGTATCACGAACGCCGGTTCCTCGATGCGTTCGCTCCGGCACTCCGGACAGCGCGAGGGGTAGTTTATCAGGTCGTCGAACGCCGAGAAGCCGCACTCGCGGCACTCCGGCGGCGCGACGAGGAACTGCTCGTCGGCGTCGTTGGAATCGACGGACCGGGAGACGTGTTCGAGGTGGTCGTACGCCGCCGACCGCGGGATGCCTATCTCCTCTGAGATGTCCGTCGCGGTGTGAGGCTCCGACCGAAGGGCGTCGGCTATCTTCGTTCTGGTCGTCTCGTCGCCGTCCGACTCGGGCATACGGTCCGGTTCGTTCCGGAGGGACGTATGCCTTCCCCGTCGTTCCGCGGCGGCGAGTCGGCATCGGCGGCGTCTTTCGATTTCATTCCGAACGTATCCGTAAATATGAGAAAAGAACTTGATAGCAGCGACAGTCTGAACGAGCATGAAAGCCGTGGTTCTTGCCGGCGGGTACGCGACGCGACTGTGGCCAATCACGAAACACCGGCCGAAGATGTTCCTCCCGGTGGGTGACGGGACGGTCATCGACATCATCTTCGACGACTTGGAGGACGACGACCGCATCTCCGAGGTGTTCGTCAGTACGAACGAACGGTTCGCCGAGACGTTCGAGGAGTACCTCGACGACACCGGCTACGAGAAGCCGACGCTCTCCGTCGAGGAGACGGTCGAGGAGGACGAGAAGTTCGGCGTCGTCGGCGCACTCGAACAACTCATCGACCGCGAGAACGTCGAGGAGGACCTCGTCGTCATCGCGGGCGACAACCTCCTGTCGTTCGACGTCGCCGAGTTCGTGGACTTCTTCGAGGAGAAGGAGACGCCCTGCCTCGCGGCGTACGACGTGGGTTCGAGGGAACGCGCCAAGTCGTACGGGCTGGTCGAACTCGACGGCGACCGGGTGACGAACTTCCAAGAGAAGCCCGACGACCCCAACAGCACGCTCGTCTCCATCGCCTGCTACGCCTTCCCGGCGGAGACGCTCCCGAAGTTCGACGAGTACCTCACCGGCGGCAACAACCCCGACGAACCCGGCTGGTTCCTCCAGTGGCTACAGGAACGGGGCGACGTCCACGCGTTCACCTTCGACGGCGCGTGGTTCGACATCGGAACCGCCGAGAGCTACCTCGACGCGGTGTCGTGGTACCTCAACGGCGAGAACTACATCCACGACTCCGCGACGGTCGAGAACTCCGACCTCGGAGAGAACGTTCACGTGATGGCCGGAACCACGGTCGAAAACTCCTCGCTCGACCGCACGGTGGTGTTCAGCGACTCCGACATCCGCGACGCCGACATCCGAAACACCATCGTCGACGAGGACACTCACATCGAGAATCTCGACCTGTCGAACGCCCTCATCGGCGCGCACTCGCGACTGCAGCACTGACGCGCCGTCTCGCCCGTCCCGAACCGCCGAACGTGAGCGGCTCTTTTCGAGGCCCCGACCCCGGTCACCCGAGGGACGCGTCCGTGATTTCGAGGTAGCCGCGCGTCCCCTCCCACACCGTCTCGTACTCCAGTTCGACCGGGCGGGACATGTGCGGGCCGTCGGTGACGAACGTCTCGAACTCGCCGCCCTCGCCGAGGACGTGGACGCCGTACTCCTCGTTGAGTTCGGCCAGTTCGTCGAGCGCCGCCGCGTCGAGCGTCCGGCCGAGCCACGACTCGTCGAGTCCGCCGGCGGCCACCTGCAGGATCGTTATCTCGAACCCGGCGTCGAGCATCGCCTCGCCGAGTTCGCGGGGGTCCTCCCGCCAGAGGGGCGCAAAGAGGTCGATACCGAGCCTGTCGCACATCCCCTGTATCCGGCTCGTCTGGTACTCGCTCTCTATCGCGCCCGCGGTGACGCCCGCCAAATCGAGGTCCGACGCGAGTTCTTCGAGGGCGGCTTCGAGGGGTTCGAGTTCGGCGTCGCCCTGCGCGGTGGCGTCCTCGGCGTTCGGCGCGTCGAAGTCGTCGGGGTACACCTCGACGTGTTCGATGCCGACGCTCTCGGCGGCCAAGGAGGTGAGGTGCGTCGCCGGGACGTGGTACATGAAGGAGTCCTCGCTCGGGTGGACCGTCAGCAGGCGCGTCACGTTCAGTCCCTCTTCGAGGGCGCGGTACAGGGCCCACGCGGAGTCCTTGCCGCCGGAGAAGAGGCTCACCCAGTCGCCGGATGCGGTCATTGGTGGCGGTAGGTCGGAGGGGTACTAACCCCCTGCGGTTCGGCGGGTCCTCGGCCGTACGCGGTCGCCGTCGCACCTCCGAAAGGACATACGTGTCAACTGAGACGTACGGCCGATGAGTGCGCTCGGCGGGTGGCTCAAGTTCTGGTTCGTCCTCGGAAACGCGCTGGCCGTCCTCGCGTTGGTCGCCTTCAACCTCGACAATCCCCTCGTCGCAGTCGTCGCCGGGGCGGTCCTCCTCTTTGCGTTCTTCTACTTCTTCGCGCCGGACCCCGCCGACTCCCGAAGCCGGTAGTTCACATGTAGCCCAAATCGCGGAGTCGGCCCATGAGGTTCTCTTTGTCCTGCGCGCGTCCGGACCGTTCGGTCGTGTTCTCCATGTCCTGCGCCCACGCCGGTCGGTCGTCGGCCTTCGCGGACCCCGATTCGGTGCCGAGAGAGCGGAACCCCTCGAAGTACTTCGGCGAGACGGGGAGGTCGGCGGGCGAGACGCCGTCGGGCAGGTCTTCGGCGGAGTCGGGAACGTGACCCGCGGGGTATCCGGGGACGGCGTCCGGCACGACGACGTTCCAGAACGCCGCCCACACGTCGGCCTCCGCGAACTGGAGGACGGGGTGAACCCGGTCGTGCGGCGGGTACGTCTCGGCGTCGTGCCGCGGCGAGAAGAACGTCTCCGCCGCCCGCGACTCCTGTTCGTCCCACCGGACGCCCGAGAGGACGCCGTCGAACCCGCGTTCCTCGATGACCTCGCTGAGGGCGACGGTCTTCAGGAGGTGGTTCCCCTCGAAGGAGTCCGCATCGAGGACGAACGTCTCGTCGTCGTAGCCGAGGCGTTCGAGTTCGCGCCGGTTCCGGTCGCCGAGTTCCGCGACCGGAATCTCGTCGCCGGGGGTCGCGCCGAGTCGGGCCGCGCCTTCGTTCCGGGCGACGACGAGTTCGAGGTTCCACGTCTCGGCCCAGCGTTCGACGAACGCGACCGTCTCGGAGAAATGTTGGTAGTGGTCGATGAAGACGACGGGCGGCGTCTCGTCGCCGAGGTCCGCGGCGACGTCCATCGCGACGGCGAGGACGAGCGTGGAGTCTTTGCCGCCGGTCCACGTCACGGCGGGGCGGCGGTACTGGGTCAGAGCCTCGGCGACGACGGCCGCCGCCTTCGCCATCTTGTCGTCGAGGGAGGGGTAGTCGGCGGCGGACCGCCCGCGGCCGTCGTCGTAGTCGACCGAGAGGTACGACGGGAACGTCTGAGACACGAGCGTCGTACGCGCGAGACCCGTATCTACTTTTCTGCGCGGACGCGGCGCTGTTTACGGACTTCCGAAAGAGAAAACGCGGGTCGGCGACCGACCCGTCGAAACCGACCGTCAGAGTGAGTGTCGTCCGACCGCGTCTACATGTAACCGAGATCGCGCAGACGCTCCATCAGGTCCTCTTTGTCCTGGGCGCGACCCGCGCGTTCGGTCGTGTTCTCCATGTCCTGCAGCCACGCCGGTTCGTCCGTGGTCTTGTCCGTCGAGACTTCGCTGCCGAGAGAGCGGAAGCCCGCGAAGTACTTCGGCGAGACGGGGATGTCGTCCTGCGTGAGACCGTTCGGCAGGTCGTCGCCCGACTCGGGGACGTAGCCCTCCTCGGGGAACCCTTCGACGGTGTCCGGAACGACGAAGTTCCAGAAGGCCTCCCAGACGGCCGCCTCGTCGAACTGGAGGATGGGTTGAATGCGGTCGTGGGGCGGGTAGATGTCCGGGTCGTGACGCGGCGAGAAGAACGTCTCGTCGGCGCGCGCCTCCTGTTCGTCCCAGCGGACGCCGGAGATGACGCCGTCGACGTCGTGCTCTTCGAGGGTGTCGTTCAGCGCCACCGTCTTCAGGAGGTGGTTGCCGACGTACGTGTCGAGCAGGAACGGGAACGTGTCCTCCTCGTACTCCAGCAGGTCGCGGACGTGGTGCTGGTTGTGCTCGGAGAGTTCCGAGACGGGGATGTCGTCGCCGGGTTCGAGGTCGTTCTCCTCGACGTACTGCCCGACGTCCTCGTTGCGGGCGTAGATGACGTCGAGGTCCCACTTCTCGGCCCAGTGGTCGACGAAGTCGTGAATCTCGTCGAAGTGCTGGTAGTGGTCGATGAACACCGCGGGCGGCGTTTCGAGGTCGTACCTCTCGGCGACCTCTTTGATGAAGTAGAGCGTGAGCGTGGAGTCCTTGCCGCCGGTCCACATCACGGCCGGGTTCTCGTACTCTTCGAGACCCGTCTTCGTGACTTCGATAGCCTTCTCTATCTTGTCCTGGATGGTCGGATAGTCTTCGGGCGATTCGCCTTCGCCGTCTGTGTAGTCGACGTCGAGGTAGTCGGGGAAGCCTTCCGGCATCGTGTAATGAGATATAATTACCACCGTAAAGTGTCTTTTGACCTCCGCAAACGGTGAGAACGGATGCCAACGAGTCGGAAATAGACACAGTGTTCGGCGGAGACTGGTCGGGGCGCGTCGGGAGTCGAACGGCGGAGAGAGGCGACGCGAACGGATTTCCGTCCGTCGCCCGTACGTCCGCCGTGATTGTCATCGTCTGCGGCCTCCCGGCGTCCGGAAAGACGACGCTTGTGAGGGGACTTCGACGCCGCCTCTCGGACCGGGGCCACGCGGTCGAGTCGTTTCACTCCGACGACTACGACCGTCGGACGTACGAGCGCATGTACGAGGAGGTGGCCGCGACGCTCGGCGTCGCGTCCGCAAACCGGACGCAGTCCGGTGACGTCGCAGAGCGATACGAACGCGCCGGGGCGGACGCGACGGTCGACGTACTTTTGGACGGCACCTTCTTCGAGCGACGGTGGCGGAACCGGTTCTACCGACTCGGCACCACCTACGAAGTGTGGGTGCGGGCGTCGCTCTCGACGTGTCTGGAGCGGAACCGCAACCGCGCGGACTCGATTCCCGAGGAGGGACTGCGGGCGATTCACGCGCGGTTCGAACCGCCGAGGGCGGATTTGGAGATAGACACCGAAGCGCTCGACGCGGCGGTGGCGCTCGACGGACTGGAAAGTGCCGTCCTCGGGTGGATGAGACGGGAGAGCAAGTGAGGGGAGGAACGCGAAGAGAGGAGACGAGAGCCCGGCGCGTCGAGTCGAAAAGCGAGACGAAGAGCGCCGGATACTAGTTTTCGAGCGGTGCCCGGAGGATGCTCCGAACTTACGAGATGAACTTGTTGTCCCGCCAGTTGACGCCGCCGCCGTTCTGGCTGTTCTGGCTGGGGTTCTCGACGACTTCGATGGAGGCGGGGCGCTTTTCGCCCTCGACGATGCGCGTCGCGTCGAGGTCGCCGTCCGTCTCCGTGATGGCCGTGAGCGTCCCCTTCTCGGCGATGAGCGCGATTTCGCGCAGGACGAGGAACATGGGGTACTGCAACGCGGTGTTCTGGAGGACCGTCTCTCGGTCGCCCTTGAAGCAGGCGAACTCGACGAGTTCGGAGGGAATCTCCTCTTCCTCCTCGTCGCCCCACCGCGGACCGCCGGCGCGCGGCGGTTCCTCCTCGTAGACGCGGTTCTCGGTGACGCTTGCTTTCAACTGCGCGGTCGGCGTGTACTTGCTCAGATTGTCGTCGGCGGCGACAGCTTTGAGGATGAGCGTGTTGTTCCGCCGAGTGACTTCGACGTTCTCGATTTCCGGCGGAAGGTCTGGGGAGTTGTCGAAGTATTCCTCGACGTCTTCCAAGGGCAGTTCAAGTGTCGAATGGAGTCGATATACGCGGCCTGACATTGTTGGATGAGTGGTTTGGGTTCGGAGCGCGATCGGCGCGACGTCGATACCTACGTGAAACTACGGGTTGCGGGCTTATATGGCCTACTCTTTGGTTCGCGTCTCGAAGCGTGACACGAAGTCGGACTCTCCGCTGACTGACAACTTACGCTTTCAGCGTCTCTTCGAGTTCGCCGCGCTCGTCGAGTTCCGCGAGGATGTCGCTCCCGCCCACGAACTCCCCGTCGACGAACGTCTGCGGAATCGTCTCCCAGTCGCTGTGCGAGGAGAGCGCCACCCGGTACTCGTCTAAGGCGGGGAGGACGTCCACCGTCTCGAACTCCTCGACGTGTTGGGAGATGAGTTCGAGCGCCTTCGCGGAGTAGCCGCACTGCGGCATGAGGCGGTTCCCCTTCATGAACAGCACCACGTCGTTGTTCTCGATGGTGTCGTCGACGCGCGCCTTCACGTCCTCGTCGGACAGTTCGCTTCCGGGTTCGAAAGTCATGCCTGACGGTACGCGACGGGAGGTGAAAGGAGTTGCGTCGGCCGAATACGCGGCGACGAGGGTTACTCGTGTCCGACGCCGACCACGTCGATGAGCGAGTACACCGGAACGTCGTCCACGTAGTCGATGCCCTGCTTGTCCACGATGACGACGCAGGCCACCGGGCGGCCGCCCTCGTCGCGGATGGCGTCGATGGTCTCGCGCATCGTCGTCCCCGAGGTGACGGTGTCGTCTACCACGTAGCACTCGCGGTTGCGAATCTGCGCGAAGTTCCGCGAGAACGACCCGCCGAGGTCCTCGATGTCGCCCTCCTCCCACTGGTGCTTCGCGGGCGCGTACGACCCGAGGTCGGTGTCGAGTTCCTGCGCGACGACGGTAGCGAGGGGCGCGCCCGCCTTCTCGATGCCGATGGTGAGGTCTACCTCGTCGCCCTCCGACGCGAGGAGGTCCGCCATCGCCCGCGCGACGTTCGTCATGCGGCGGGAGTCCCGGCCGATGGCGCTCCAATCGACGTGGATGTCCTGCGGGCCGCCGGCCTGCGGTTCCTCCGCGGGCGTCGTCTCGGGGCTCGAAACGCCGCTTCGCTCCACGAGCCAACTCGCCGTCTCCCGGGAGACGTTGAGTTCGTCGGCGATTTCGCCCTTCGAGAGGCCCCGGTCTGCGAGTTCCGCTGCGCTCGAAATTAGGTCGTCAACGTTCTTCATGTTCGCTGAATTGGACGGCGGTTTTTATAGTGGTATCGTCGTCGACGAACGCCGCCTCGAAATCGTCGAGTCCGTGAATCCCGGTGACCAACGAGTCGACGAACCACGACGGCAGTTCCGCCAGCGTGTCCGTCGCCGCCTCGAAGTGCTTGACGTGGGAGTTGACGCTGCCGACCAACGCCTTGTTGTGGAGGACCATCTCCCGGTGGAGCGACCCGCCGTCAACCTCGAACTCCCACGGACCGGGGACGCCGAGGAGGGCGGCGACGCCGTTCGGCGCGAGGGCGTCGACGCTCTCGAAGGCGTGTTTCGCGTACCCCGTCGCCTCGTAGACGAAGTCCATCGGTTCGTGCACCTCCGCCACCTCCGAGACGGGCGTCTTCCGGGAGTTGACGTACGTCGCGCCCAGTTCCTCGATTATCTCGATGGTCGGGTCCGGGCGTTCGCGCCGCCCGAGACAGTAGAGGCGGTCGAAGTCTTCGCGGAGGAGCGCGACCGTAAGCAGGCCGAGACTGCCGTTCCCCAGCACGATGGTCGATTCGGGCTCCCAGGTGAAACTCGACCGGGAGGCGTAGGCGAGTTCGACGGCCTTCTCGGAGATGGAGAGCGGTTCCACGAGGAAGCCGAGCGACGCCAAGGAGTCGGGGATTTCGACGAGGTACTCCTCGGGACTCGTGAAGTACTCGACCATGAACCCGTGCGCGCCGACGATGCCGCGTTCGTGGTACTCGCCGGACGGGGCCATGTCGGGTTCGCCTCGCTCGAAGTACTCGTTGTCGCCGTCGGGCGGCCGTCGGACCGTCGGAACGACGATATCGCCGCGTTCGAACGCCGTCCCGTTCGGGTCCTCGACGACGCCGACGGCTTCGTGGCCCAACACGAGGTGGTCCTCCCCCTCCGGGTGGCCGCCGTGGCCGCCCGAGATGACTTCGTGGTCCGTCCCGTCCACCCCGACTCGGAGCGTCCGAACGAGCGCCTCGCCCGGCCCCGGCGACGGCCGCGGTTTCTCTACGAGCGACGGCTTGTTCTCCCCCCGCTTGACTGCGATAGCTCTCATGTACGTCCCTTACTATCTACCCCACCAAAAGATTTATTCTATTTCGAGTAAAGCATTTTCTACGGTGAGCGTTCCGCGTCACCTCAGCCCGGACGCGTCGCAGACGCGGTATCCGTCCAGCCCACCCGTGTCTCGCTCAC
Organism: Halopelagius longus; assembly: GCF_900100875.1. Classification (NCBI taxonomy): domain Archaea; kingdom Methanobacteriati; phylum Methanobacteriota; class Halobacteria; order Halobacteriales; family Haloferacaceae; genus Halopelagius; species Halopelagius longus. Next base: position 830,716 of record NZ_FNKQ01000002.1, read on the forward strand.
CGGATCTGTGCCACTTTTCGGTCACCGGCTTCTCGGTGGCTGCGCTCTCTCGTCTCTCCACCGGCGGCTCACGTTCGTTCCCCTGAAACACCGGAAAACCGACGCACAGGGAGTCTGTTTAAGGAATTCCCGCGCGAGTTACTTCGATATGAGCCAACCAGTAGCCGAGAGTAAACTCGATCACGTCGACGTGGTCGGCCCGCCGGACGCGCCGCCCATCGTGTTCGTTCACGGAACGGTGTTCAACCGGACGATGTGGGCCCCCCAACGGGAGGCGCTCTCCGAGGAGTACCGCGTCATCGTGCCCGACCTGCCGGGACACGGCGGCCGCAGGGACGAGTCGTTCACGCTGGAGGCGGGCGTCGAGACGGTCAGGCAGGCGGTCGAGCAGTTCAGCGACGACCCCGTCCACCTCGTGGGGCTCTCGCTCGGCGGGTACGTGGCGACGGAGTTCGCGCACCGGCACCCCGAGAGCGTGGCGGACCTCGTAATCTCGGGGAGTAGCGCCAACCCCGTCGGACTGCTCGGAACGATGAGCGACGCGGCGGGTCGCGTGACGCTCCGCCTCTCCGAAATCGAACTGGTCGAGAAGGCGGTGGACCGCCTCGCCGCCCAGTGGGTTCGGAGCCGCGACCTGCCGTCGGAACAGAAGTCCGAAATCGTCGACGCCGGGTTCGACCTCCGGCCGTTCGGGGAGGCGGGGCGCGAAATCGCCGGGACGGACTTCCGCTCGTCGTTCGCCGACTACGACGGGCCGAAACTCGTCCTCAACGGCCAGTGGGACGTGCTGATGCGTAGTGGGGAGAAAGCCCACGCCGCCGCCGGGGACGCGAGCATCGCCGTCGTCGAGGGCGCCGGCCACGCCTGCAACCTCGAACGCGACGAGAAGTACGTGCACATCGTCCGCCGGTTCATCGAACTCGACCGGTAGCCGGGACGGTCCGTCCGCGACGCTAGTCCTGCTTCGTCTCGTCGAGTTCGGCGGAGTGGACGTCGAACTCCGCGGCGCGGTGCCGCCAGAACTCCTCGTAGGCCTCCTCCTCGCGCCCGCCGACGGTGCTCTCGCCGGAGGACACCCGGTCGAGTTTGATGTTCACCTCCTCCAGCAGTTGCTCGCCGACTTCGTCGGAGACGGTTCCGGTTCGCACCGCGTCCATGACGGCGCTCTTCTCCCGTTGGAGCAGTTGCCGTTCGCCCGTGAGCAGTTCCTTCCGGCGTATCTCGGGGTGCGTCGCGTGCAGTTCTTGTATCGCCTCGTTGAGGTCCTCCCGTTCGCGTTCGTACTCTTCCGTGAAATCCTCGTAAACGGACGGCGAAATCTGTCGCTTTTCGCGGAGTTCGTCGGCCGCTTCGAGGCCCGCGTCCACGGCCCGGACGCGTCCGACGAGCAGTTCGTACAGTTCGCCGGCGTGCGAGCGGGTCACCACGTCGAGTTTGTCGAGCAACCACCCGATGGAGAAGCCCTGCACGACGAGGCTGAACGCGGCGACGCCGAACACCATCGCGCGCAGTTCCTCGCGGAACGGGAACGGTGCGCCGCCCTGCACCGTCTGCGGCAACCCGAGGACGAGCGCGATGGGTATCGAGGCGTGGAGGCCGCCCCACACCATCACGTGCTGGTAGTCGAACGACACCTCCGTGTGGATGAACCGGTTCGCCAGCGCCGACATCGGGTAGACGGCGACGGCCCGCGCGAGGATGACGAGGACGATGGCGATGAGGATGAGGCGGCCGTGCGCGAGCAGCCGGTCCACGGGCGTCTGGACGCCGATGGCGACGAAGATGAACGTGTTGACGATGAACGCGGCCGTCTCCCACGTGTTGAAGATGGAAATCTTCGTCTGTGGGCTCATCGCGTACTCCGCGCCGCGGTTCCCGATGAACAACCCCGCGACGACGGTGGCGATGACGCCGCTGACGTGGAGGTAGTGTTCCGCGAGCAGGAAGCTCCCGTACGCGAGGATGGCGGTCAGGACGATTTCGGTCATGTGCTCGTCTAAGTTGACCATCACGCGGTAGACGGCGTACCCCGCCGCGAGTCCGACGAGGACGCCTCCGGCGCTGGAGACGAGGAACTCCAAGACGACGTCCCCCAGCGTCGCGGGGTCGAACAGCGCGTTCGAGTCGACGCCGGAGGTGACGAGTCCGAGAAGCGACGAGAAGACGACGACGCCCACGCCGTCGTTGATGAGGCTCTCGCCCTCCACGAGCGTCGAGAGTCGCTCCGGCGCGCCCACCTCGTCGAACAGCGCCAGCACGGAGACGGGGTCGGTGGGGAGAATCATCGCCGCGAACAGCATGGCGACGAGGAGCGGAAAGCCGAACGCGTAGCTGCCGAGAAAGCCCAACACCGTCACCGAGAGGATGAGTCCCGGGACGGCCAAGGTGAGGATGACCGGCAGGTTCGTCCGGAACTCCTCTAAGTCCGTCGTCGCCGCGCCCTCGAACAGCAACGGCGGAAGCAGGACCAAGAGGATGATGTCGTGAGAGAGTTCGATGCCGAACTCGATACCGAGAACCGACGCCGCCAACCCCGCGAGTAGGAGCGCGATGGTGTAGGGAAAGCGGCCGATTCGTGCGACGACGACGCCGACGACGCCGCCCAACAGGAGAACGCCGATGAGGTCGAGCAACTCGGCCTCGACTCCGACTGCCATGGGACGGCGTTTTCTCGCCCGGCGGAAAAATGGTTCATGCCGAATCGGAGACAGTCAGTAGATTCGAGGGGTTGGACCGACGGCGTCGAACGGTAATTCGATTGGAGAGAGACTCGCCGCGTCGTCGGACGGTCCGTTACCCTCGCCACCAGAGGACGGCGCCGACGAGGGCGCCGACCAGACCGACGGTGGCGACCACGAGGTGCCACGGCGTCACCCAGTAGGGAGTGACGTACACGTGGGTCAGGGCGGCATAGGCCCGGCTGAACATCGGGATGGACGCATTACTCGGCTCGCTGGTCTCGGCGGCGGGCGTCGCCGTCGAGGCAGAGACGGCACCGTTGTCGCCGTACCGTTGTGCGCCGACCTGTTCGCCGACGGGCAGTCGGTCGGCTTCGTACGGCATTCCGGCGACCCGTTGGCTCCAGACGACGCCGCCTGACTCGTTCACCTCAACGACGCGGTTGTTCCGACTGTCCGTGACGAGCGTGTTGCCGTTCGGGAGCCGGTCTGCGTCCCGCGGCCAGTCGAAGGCGACGCCGCCCGCGGACGAGACGGACCATGCCGCCTCCCACTCGCCCGTCGATTGGTTCTCGTGGAGTTCGACGATTCGGTCGTTCTCGGAGTCGGCGACGAGGACCGCGCCGTCGCCCAACCACTGCGGATTGTGCTGGTAGTACAGCATAGAGGGGTCGCGGTCCTCGTTTATCACGTCCACCACGCCCTCCCCTCGTTCGATTATCAGGAGTTGGTGCGCGTTCCGGACGCTAACGAGGAATCGACCGTCGCCGAGGTGGTCGACGTCGTTGATGTGGAGCCAGTCCGTCTCTGTAGGATCGGCGGGCGCCTCGTAGTACGAACTCGCGTTCCACTGCCACGTTATCGTGCCGTTGCGGTCGACGGTGAACACCCGTTCGTACTCCATGTCGGCGACGACGACTTCGTTCGACGGGAGGACCTCCGCGTCGTGGACTTCGCTGTTGAGGTGCGACCGGACCGGGAACGTGTAGTTCCACGTCACCTCCCGGGTGTCGGGGTCGATGATTCGAACGCCGGTCCGCGGACACGGGCTCTCGAACCGCCCACACTCCGTCTCTTCCTTCACGAGGAACGCCGTGAGTATGTTCCCGTTGTCGAGGACCGTCACGTCGTGGTAATTCGTGGCGTTCCGGTCCTCCCAAAGGACGTCGCCGGAACTGTCGATGACGGCGACGCGGCCGTCGGGCGACCCCTGCACCCCGACGATGGTCCGGAACTCGCTGTCGGTCTCAGTGGACACCGACGGGGTCGTCAACGCGGTGACCGCGAAGAAGAGGGCGACTGCGACGACGCTCGTGACGAACAACGCCTGCCCGACGCGCTTCTGGCTGATTCGCGACACTATCCTACACCACACCGATGAAGATATTAAACATCGGGGCGTCAGCGAGTGATTAATCTCGCCAACAAACACGATAACTCGCGTTAGGCGGTGAATCGAACGCGTGAGTCGCCGTCTAGTAAAATATCCCGATAGTATCTAAATTGTGATAGTACTTCTGAGAGACTGGAATCCGGCCGACGCCCGCGGCGGCGAACCCCGAACCGGGTGCGCCCTCAGGCGTCGTCGAGTTCGTCCACGAGTTCGTCGCCGAGGCCGACGTACGTCGAAGGCGACAGGGCGCGGAGTTCCTCGCGGACGGACTCGCTCACGTCCAACTCCTCGAACAGGTCGCGGAAGTCCTCGATAGTCACGTCGCGCCCGCGGGTGAGGTCCTTGACGCGTTCGTACGCCTCGGTGTCGCCCTCGCGTCGGAGGATGGTCTGGACCGCCTCGCCGACGAGTTCGGGGTGGGCGTCGAGTTCCTCGCGCATCACCTGCTCGTTCGGGACGACCTTTCGGAGGCCCGTCGCGGCCTTCCCGTAGCCGATGAGACAGTGACCGAACGCCGCGCCGACGTTCCGTTTGACCGTCGAATCGGACAGGTCCCGTTGGAGGCGGGAGTTCGTCACGTAGTCCGCGAGGAACGTGAGGTCGGAGTTCGCCTTCGAGAGGTTCCCCTCGCTGTTCTCGAAGTCTATCGGATTGACCTTGTGCGGCATCGTCGAGGAGCCGGTTTCGCCCGCCGCCGCCTCCTGTCCGAGGTAGCGGTCGGAGACGTAGAGCCACACGTCGAGGTCCAAATCCAGGAGGACGTTGTTGACGCCGCGGAGGGCGTCGAACAGGGCCGCGAGGTCGTCGCAGGGGTTCACCTGCGTCGTCAACGCGGTGTGTTCGAGGCCGAGTCCCGTCACGAACTCCCGGGAGAACGCCCGCCAGTCCACGTCGGGGTAGGCGGCGACGTGTGCCGCGTAGGTACCCGACGCCCCCGCGAGTTTCCCCGAGAGGCTCGCCGCCGCCTCTCGGACGCGTCCGAGTTGCCGGCCGAGTCGGGCGGCGTAGACGGCCATCTCCTTGCCGAACGTCGTCGGCGTCGCGGGTTGGCCGTGCGTTCGCGCGAGCATCGGCGTGTCGCGGTACTCCCGCGCGAGTTCGACGAGTTCGTCGCGCACCTCCGTCGCGGCGGGGACGAGGACCTCCTCGGCGGCCGGTTTCGCCAACAGGCGGTGCGCGAGGTTGTTCACGTCCTCGCTCGTGAGGCCGAAGTGAATCCACGGGTGGACGCGTTCGGGCGTCTCCGTCCGCAGGAAGTACTCGACCGCCTTCACGTCGTGGTTCGTCGCCGAGTACCCCGCCGCGCCCTCCGTCTCCAGTCGCTTCACGAGGCGGGCGTCCTCGGCGTCGAACTCCTCGTACAGCGACCGGAGCGTCTCGCGTTCGGCCGGAGAGAGCGACAACGGCGTGGCGTCCAACTCGGCGAGGGCGAGCAGATACTCGGCTTCGACTCTGACGCGCGCCCGGATGAGCGCCGCTTCGCTGGCGTACGGGACGAGCGGTTCTGTTCGGCCCGCGTAGCGACCGTCGAGTGGGGAGACGGCCGAGAGGGGGTCCGCCCGCGGAAGGTCGTCCATGGGCGAGGATGCCCCCGGCCCGACCTAAAGCGTGTCGATGGATCTCTCCACTACCGTGTATAAATACCCGCGCCGAACACCCTGTGATCGCGAAATGTATCCACGGACGAGCATACTTCTCCCTCGAACATCGCAACTGTTTTTCTCCCGGCGGGTGGGCGTACCACCATGACCAAGATTGCGGGCTTGGCGAGCAACCGCGGACGGAACCTGCTTCACATCGACGAACGCGCGCCGGGCGGCGCGGAACTGGCCGTCGTCCTCTCGAACGAGGAGGGCGCGCCGGTTCTCGACGCCGCCTCCGAACGCGGCATTCCGACCGAAGTCGTCGCGCGCGAGGACGGCGAGTCCCGCGAGTCCCACGAGAAGCGCATCCTCGGCCGCCTGTCCGCGTACGACTTCGATTTGGTCTGTCTCGACGGCTACATGCGCGTCCTCACCGACGAGTTCATCGACAACGCGCCGACGACGCTGAACGTCCACCCCTCGCTCCTCCCGTCGTTCCCCGGGATGGACGCCCACGAACAGGTGTTGGAGGCGGGCGTCCGCACGACGGGGTGTACGGTCCACGTCGTCACCGAGGAGGTGGACGGGGGGCCGATCGTCACCCAAGAGGCCGTCCCCGTCTATCAGGACGACGACGAGGCGTCGCTGAAACGGCGAGTGCTCCGCGAGGGCGAGTTCGTCGCCTACCCGCGCGCGGTGCGGTGGTTCGCCGAGGGCCGGGCCGAAGTCACGGACGACGGCGTCGTCGTGGAGGGCGACGACGGCGGCGACTTCCCCGAACGCCGCGTCGTCTCGAACGACCGCGCCTCCGAACTGCGCTACGGCGAGAACCCCCATCAGGACGCCGCCGTCTACGCCGACGACGCCTGCGAGGAGGCCAGCGTCGTCCGCGCGGAGCAACTCAACGAGGGCGCGAAGGCCCTCTCGTACAACAACTACAACGACGCCGACGGCGCGTTGAACCTGATAAAGGAGTTCGACGACCCCGCCGCGGCGGTCATCAAGCACACCAACCCCGCCGGGTGCGCCACCGCCGACACCCTCGCGGAGGCGTACGACCGCGCCCTCTCGACTGACCCGATGAGCGCGTTCGGCGGCATCGTCGCCCTCAACCGCGAGTGCGACGCCGAGACGGCCGAACAGATAGTCGACTCGTTCAAGGAAGTCGTCGTCGCGCCGGGGTACACCGACGCCGCACTCGACGTTCTGACCCAGAAGGACAACCTCCGCGTGTTAGACGTGGGCGAGTTGGGAGAGCGAACCGACCGCCTCACCGAGAAACCCCTCGTCGGCGGGCGACTCGTGCAGGAACGCGACCTGTGGGCACCCACGGCCGAGGACGTGGACGTCGTCACGGAGACGGAACCCACCGACGAGCAACTGGAGACGATGCTGTTCGCGTGGAAGGTGCTGAAGCACGTGAAATCGAACGGCATCCTCTTCGCCTCCGGCACGGAGACGGTGGGCGTCGGCATGGGGCAGGTGTCCCGCGTGGACGCCGTCCGCCTCGCCGCGATGAAAGCCGAGGAACACGCCGAGGGCAAGGGCGCGGAGGGTGCCGTGATGGCGTCGGACGCGTTCTTCCCGTTCCCGGACGGCATCGAAGAGGCCGCCGAGGCCGGAATCGAGGCGGTCATCCAACCCGGCGGCTCCGTCAACGACGAGGACGTCATCGACGCCTGCGACGAACGGGACATCGCGATGGTGTTCACCGGGCGTCGGTGCTTCCGTCACGACTGAGCGGAGCGAAGGACCGTCTAAAGCCAGCGAGACGAACGGAGTGAGTCTCGTGCGGTTTCCGCCACGACTAGCGGCGGAAACTCGTGGCCGAGCGTGAGCGAGGACGTCAGACCGGAAGCCCCCTTTTGTACACTATCCAGTACGAGAGGGGAATCGCCACCAACAGAATCACCGGTACCGTGAGTATCTGCGTGTACGGGTCCGGTGGGGTGAGGAAGGCGCTCACGACGAAGCCGAGAGTTACGAGCGTGACGGAGACGAGTAGGAACCGCGTCCACAGCGACTGATTCATAACAGTACATGTACGCTCTGATACATTAACCCCCGCTACGGCCGGCCGGGCGAGCGTTCGGTCCGTCGGAGCGACGGCGATGCTCCACCTCGTCCTCCGCAGACAGTCATCTGCGGTTCGTCGGCTGACGCGTCCGCTCGCACCAGGGAGTAGTACGAGCAGTATCTTCGAGAGTACGTCGTCAAGAGAGAGACATACGTTTTCGCTGTGGGGTGCGTTCCGCACGTTCCCGGGGACACGGGTCGCCGCTGGGTTTGGAACATACCAACCGAGCGCTCTTGTGGGTCGCGGGCCACCGTACTCCTAATGCGCGAGTTCGCCTTCACCGTCACCTACGAGGAGGGTGCGGACGACCTGATGGACGTTTTCATCCGGAATCCGGGGCTCTCTTCGCACACCGTCTCCTGCCACGTCTCCGAGGATACGATGTGGCGCGTCGACGAAGTCACGGGTCCCGAGGACACCCTCGACGCCTACGACGACGTCCTCGCGCGGCTCACCCGTTGTTCGAGCCTCCGCGGGATGGGCGGGTGTGCCCTCGACTGGCGCCACGAGGTGCTGGAAGAAACCCCGACGAGTCGCGTCGTTTACTCCCAGCAGTCGGAGAGTCCCGGCTGTCGCTCTATCCCCTACTTGGTCGCGAACCACCTCGGCGACGGCGTCCTGCTCCACGCCGAACAGCACCGCCACAACTACGTCTGGCGCGTCGTCGCCGACGACGACACCGCGATGAGCGAGGTGTACGAGCGACTCGCCGACAACCTCCGCGAGGGGCTTTCGCTCACCTTCGACTACGTCGAGAGCGCACCCGACTGGTCGAACCGCCGGACCGACGACGCCAGCCTCCCGCCGAAACAGCGCGAGGCGCTCGAACTCGCCGTCGAACGCGGCTACTACGAACGGCCCCGACGCAACTCCCTGCAGGAGATTGCAGAGCAGGAAGGAATCCCCACCTCGACGCTCCAATACCGCATTACGAGCGCCGAGCAACGCGTCGTCAAGGCGTTCCTCGGCGACTCCGCGCCCACCGGACCGTCGGTCCCCGTGTCGGCGCTGTCCCAGTAGCGCCGACGCCGGCGACATCGCCGACACGACCAGCGCACTCTCCTCTCCCGCGCCTCTCTCTGTCCACACTCCGCGCCGTTTCTTCGCGGTAGCGCATCGTCACGATACCGCGATCAGGTCAGAATCGATACCCAAATTACCAGTATCTCACTACGGTCGGAACGGATGGTAAGATAGTTGAGAGGAAGGTTGGAATATTACGAACGAACACCTATTTTCTTCTCGCTGTAAGCTGGCGTTGCACATGGTAGACGAGACTGAGACCTCCGAAACGGGCATGTCGCGCCGCAACTACCTCCAAACGGGGGCGGCCGCCCTCGCGTCGGTCGCGTTCGCGTCGAACGCGGCGGCCGACGAACAGGAATCCGACAGTTCGGGTGGCACGTCCGGCGGAAGTAACCCGACTCTCATCAAGGACGGGACAGTTGTCACGGTCGACCCCGACCACGGGATTCGGTACGACACGGACGTCTACGTGAAGAACGGCGAGATCCGGGCCATCGAGAAAGACATCAGCGCGCCGTCGGCCGACGTCATCGACGCGAGCGACTCCATCGTCGTACCCGGATTCGTCAACGCCCACCTCCACACGTGGGAGTCCGGCGTCCGCGGCATCGCGGGCAACTGGACGTTCATGGAGTATCTGGAGAAGATGCTCGGCAACATCAGCAGCCAGTACCGCCCGCAGGACGCCTACCTCGGCAACCTGTTCGGCGCGGTTCAGCAACTCAACGCGGGGACGACGACCGTCCTCGACTGGTTCCACATCGCCAATTCGCCGGGGCACACGAACCGCGCCATCGAAGGGCTTGAGGACGCGGGCATCCGCGCACTGTTCGCTCACGGCCCGCCTGGCGACGACAGCGCGAAGTGGTGGGAGAACAGTTCGGTGACCCACCCCGACGACATCCGACGGCTGGCCCGCGAGCGATTCCCGAGCGACGACGGCCTGCTCACCCTCGCCATGGGCGCCCGCGGCCCCGACTACTCGACGGACGAAGTCACCCGGAAGGACATCGAACTCGCCCGCGAACTCGGGATTCCGGTGTCCATGCACATCGGCTCGCTCGGCCCGGGCGGCGTGAAGAAACTCGACGAACTCGGCCTCCTCGGCGACGACCTCAACTACGTCCACGGAAACCGCCTCACCGAGGAGGAGTTCGAACTCGTGGGACAGTCCGGCGGGTCGCTCTCGACGACCCCCGAGGTCGAACTCCAGATGGGGATGGGGATGCCCGCGCTCGGCGACGCGCTCGAAGCCGGCGCCGTCCCCTCTGTCGGCGTCGACATCGTCTCGAACGTCAGCGACGACCTGTTCACCCAACTCCGGATGGCCCTACAGGTCGAGCGGGGCATCCGTAACCAGTCCGCCGTCGAGGCGAACGAACAGATTCAAGACGTCACGCCGACCGCCCACCGGGCGCTGGAGTTCGCCACCATCGAGGGCGCCCGCGCGCTCGGTCTGGAGGACGAAATCGGTTCGCTCACGCCCGGCAAGCGCGCGGACATCACCATCATCGCCGGCGACGACCTCAACACTGCGCCGGTCCACAACCCCGTCGAGACCGTCGTCCTCCAAGCCGGCATCGAGAACGTCGACACCGTACTCGTCGACGGGAACGTCGTCAAACGCGACGGCCTCGTCTACAACCGCACGGCACAGAACAACCTCGACCGCCTAGAGCGGTCCGGTCGCCGCATCCTCCGTGAGAGCGGGCTGGCTACGAGCGAGTGACCGACCCCTTCCGTCACTGACTCAGATGCTCACGACGAGAACCGGCCGGTTCGTGTTCTGGACGACGCGTTCAGTGACGCTGCCGAGACTGGCGAGTTTGTCGCGCCCGGTGCGGCCGTGGGTTCCCATCACCACTAAGTCCACGTCGTGTTCGTCGGCGTAATCGAGGATACAGCGGTACGGGACGCCCTTCCGGACGGCCGTCGTCGCCTGCACGTCGGCGTCGCGGGCGGCGTCGGCCACCGCCTCGACGGCTTCTATCGCCCTGTCGTGCAGCGAGTTCGCGACCGCTTCTCGCTGTTCCACCCCGGCCGCCATGCGGATGCGCCGGTCCACCACCGAGAGGGCGTGGACGGTCGCATCCCGCGTTTTGGCGATGTCGAGGGCGTGTTCGAGTGCGACGGCGGTGCCCTCGCTTCCGTCCGTCGGGACGAGTATCGAGTCGTACATGCCTCACCGTTCGGCGCGTACGTGCTTGAAGCGATACGGTGGGTCGCGGGGGGAGGGAGGCCGACACCCCCGGCGTTCGGCCCGCGCACGCAGGTCCGACAGTCCTAAGCGCGGCCCGCGTCACCTCGGAGTATATGGAGTACCACGAGGCGGTGAACTTCCTCTTCGACCTCCGCAGGTTTCAGGTGAAGCCCGGGACTGCGTCGGTCCGGTCGCTCCTCGCCGAGTTCGACGACCCGCAGGACGACGTGTCGTTCGTGCAGATAGCCGGGTCGAACGGAAAGGGAAGCACCGCCCGGATGGCGGAGTCGGTCCTCCGCGAAGCCGGCCTCACGGTCGGCCTCTACACGTCGCCGCACTTCGAGGACATCCGCGAGCGCATCCGCGTGGACGGCCGGAAGATTCCGGAGTCCGCGCTGGCGGAGTTCGTCGCGGCGGCGAAACCGTGGCTGGTCGAACGCGCCGCCTCGGGCGAACCGCTGACGTTCTTCGAGGTGATGACGGCGATGGCCATCTGGCGCTTCGCCGACGCCGACGTGGACGTTGCCGTCCTCGAAGTCGGCATGGGCGGAGAACTCGACGCGACGAGCGTCGTCGACCCCGTCGCCAGCGCGGTGACGAACGTGACGCTCGAACACACGGCCGTCCTCGGCGACACCGTCGAGGAGATTGCGGAGAAGAAAGTCGCCGTCGCGCCCGACGGGCGGCCCCTCGTCACCGGCGCGACGGGCGACGCCCTCGACGCGATTCGCGACCACGAGGACGAGTTGATAACCGTCGGGACGGCGGACGCGGCGATGGAACCCAGGCCGAACGTGACCGTCCGCTACGACGGCCGGGTGAACCACCAGGAGTCGGCCGTCGTCGTCTCCGGCCCCTCGTGGGGCGTCGAGGCGAACATCCCGCTCCTCGGTTCGTATCAGGCGGTCAACGCCGGTATCGCCTGCGTCGTCGCCGAACAGGCCGCCGACGAGGCGGGGACGACCATCGACGCGACGACGCTCGAACGCGGCCTCAGGCGGGCGAACTGGCCGGGGCGGTTCGAGGTGATGGAGCGGAACCCCCACGTCGTCTTGGACGGCGCGCACAACCCCGGCGCGTGCGCGGAACTGGCGTCCGTAATCGAGGAGTTCGACTTCGAGAGCCTCCACCTCGTCTTCGGCGCGATGCACGACAAGGACCACCGCGAGATGGCGGCCGAACTCCCGCGCCCGGCGTCCGTCGTGACGTGCAGGCCGAACAACGCCCGCTCTGAGGACCCCGAGACGCTGGCCCGCGTGTTCGAAGACGAGGGCGCGGGCGACGTGACCGCCGGAACCACCGTCTCCGCGGCGCTTCGGACGGCGCGGGAACGCGCCGGACCGGACGACTGCGTCCTCGTCGCCGGGTCTCTGTTTCTCGTCGCGGAGGCGCGGACGACGTGGACGCGGACGGTGGTCTCGAAGCGCGTGGAGACGCTCTCGGACGCCGACCGCCTCCTCTCGCGGGCGAACGTCCCGGCCGAGGACGCCGAACGGACGCGCGGGGACGCCGTCCACCGCGTCTACCGAACGACCGCACAGCGGAGACAGGCCCGCCGCCTCCGCGAGGAGATGCTGGCCGTCGGCGGCGACTGCGCCGTCTCGGGGCACCGCGGCGAGGGCGAACAGGTGGACGTGGTGCTGACGGGGACGCGAACGCAGTTCGAACGCGTCCGGGAGAACCTCGCGTACGCCGACGAGTACGGCCTCTCGGAGTTCGCCGGAGCGCTCGACGCCGCCCTCGACGGGCCGCCGTCCCGACCCGCGGCGTCCGACCCGGCGGACGAACCGGAGTACCCGTGGAGCGACGGTACCGCCGTCATGGGCATCCTGAACGTCACGCCGGACAGCTTCCACGACGGCGGCGAGTACCGCGACGTCGAGGACGCCCTCGAACGCGCCGAGGCGATGGCCGAGGCGGGCGCGGACATCATCGACATCGGCGGCGAGTCCACCCGCCCCGGCGCGGACGTGGTGCCGGTCGAAGAGGAGATAGAGCGCATCGTCCCGGTCATCGAATCCCTCGCGGAGACGGACGCCCTCGTCTCCGTGGACACGCGGAAGGCGGACGTCGCCCGCGCGGCACTCGACGCCGGGGCCGACATCCTCAACGACGTGACCGGCCTCGAAGACCCCGAGATGCGCTTTCTCGCAGCCGAGCGCGACGTTCCGGTCATCGTCATGCACAGCATCGACGCGCCCGTCGTCCCCGGCAAGGACGTCGCGTACGACGACGTGGTCGAGGACGTGATAGACGAACTGAAAGAGCGGATCCTGCTGGCCGAACAGGCGGGCGTCCCCCGCGAGAACGTCATCGTCGACCCCGGCCTCGGGTTCGGCAAGACCGCCGCCGAGGACTTCGAGATGCTGGACCGGATCGGCGAGTTCGAGTCGCTCGGCTGCCCGGTTCTCGTCGGTCACTCCCACAAGTCGATGTTCGAACTCGTCGGCGAGGAGGCGGGCGACAACCTCGAAGCGACTATCGCCGCCACGACCATCGCCGCGGACCGCGGGGCCGACATCGTCCGCGTCCACGACGTGCGCGAGAACGTCGCGGCGGTGAACGTCGCCCTCGCGACGCGCGACCCGAGTCGGTTCGCCGACGGCGGCGAGTGAACGACTCGCTCTGTTCTCTCGGCCTCATCTCCTCACCTTCCCTGCCCGGTCGTGTGCGCCGCCGATCGACCGCCGAATCGTTTTCCCGACCCCTCGCGTAGACGTTCGCGTGTGCACTCTGACGATAGCGTGGCGAGTGTTCGACGACGCACCGGTCGTCGTCGCGGCGAACCGCGACGAGGCGTTGGACCGACCGTCCGAACCGCCCGCCGTCGCCGAGGGCAACCCCGCGTTCATCGCGCCGAGGGACGCGGAGGCCGGCGGCACGTGGGTCGGCTACAACGACCGCGGCCTGTTCGTCGGCATCACCAACCGCTGGATTTCGGTCGAGGGCGGCGGCGAACGCTCCCGCGGTCAGTTGGTCCGCGACGCCCTCCGATGCGAGTCGGCCGAGGCGGCGAAGGCGACGGTCGAGGAGGCGGTTTCCGAAGCGGTCTACGACGGGTTCAACCTCGTCGTCGCCGACTCCGAGGCGGCGTACCTCTTCGAGTGGGACGGCGAACTCCGGACGACGGCGTTCGACCCCGGCGTCCACGTCGTCGTGAACGTGGGGACGGACGAGGAGTTCTTCGAACCGCCGGCGAGACCCGAAGCGGGCCGCCAGCAGGCCGAAAACGCGCGCGCGGTTCGGTCGGCGCTGGAACCCGAACCCGGCGAGTCCGCGGCGGAGTGGCGCGAACGCGCCGCCGCGGTCCTCGGCGACCACGAGTACGGCGTCTGCGTCCACGACCCCGAGGGTCGCTTCGGTACCGTCTCCTCGTCGCTCATCACGCTGTTCGCAGGCGGGGAGGCGGAGTACGAGTTCGCGCCCGGACCGCCCTGTCGGACGGCGTACCGGCGGGTCGAAAGTCAAGTTTAAACCCGTCGCGGGCGACTCTCGTACCATGAGCGCAGGCGAGGCCGAACCCGACCTTTCGGAAGCCGAACGCGCGGGACTGGAACTCATCCGCGAGAGCGGAGGTATCCACCAGAGCGACTTCTGGAAGGAGCTCGACATCTCCTCCCGAAAGGGAAGTCGCGTCGCCGAGCGTCTCGCGTCGCTCGGCCTCATCAAACGCGAGGACACGGTGTACAACGGACACAACACCTACTACCTCGAACCCGCCGCGAAGGACCTCGAGTTCTCCCTGCTTATGGCCGGCGACATGCTGTCGCCGTTCATCGGCGAGGAGGAGATAAACGCAAACAGCAACGCGTTCTCGCAGTGGCTGATGAACCTCGCCTACGAGGAGTACTGAACGCTCCGTTCTCCGCCGTTTTTTTTGGAGTCCGACGCCGTCCAGCACCGCCGGTAACCGCTCGGACCGGTCGCTAACGGCTAATCGGGCGCAACGGCTCGGCGCGTACGAACCGGAGAGGAAAGATAGCCGAGTGTGAGCGATTTCGACTGCGGGACGGCCTGAGGACTCGACGCGGGCTTACTCTTCTTCTTCGGCCGCGTCTTCGTCGTCCTCGTCCGTGGGTTCGAGGTCGTTCTCCGTGATGTACGACTCCACCTCGTCGTTCGTCAGTTGGACGTACTCCTCCGTCTCCGCGGAGACGGTGGCGACGTCGACGCCCGCGGCGTCGAGTTGGTCGTCGTTCGTGGAGGCGATGGCGCGGAGTGCGAGTCCGAGGCCCTCGTCTAAGGTCATCTCCTCGGAGTAGTTCTCTTCGAGGTACTCCTGAAGGTCGCCCCGGTCCTCGCCGATGGAGACGGCCTTCCACTCGTACGGCGTCCCCGAGGGGTCCGTCTCGTAGAGACGCGGCGTGCCGTTCTCGACGCCGCCGATGAGGAGGGCGACGCCGAACGGGCGCGCGCCGCCGACCTGCGTGTACTGCTGGATGTGGTCGGTGACGTTCTTCGTCAGCGTCTCGATGCCGATCGGTTCGCCGTAGCGGAGTCGGTTCACCTGCGCCTGCCGGCGGGCGAAGTCGATGAGTTGCCGGGCGTCGGCGACGTGTCCCGCGGAGGCCAGGCCGATGTGGGTGTCCGCCTTGTGTAACTTCTCGACGCTCGTCGGTTCCATGAGGGGAGAGCGAGAGCGCTTGTCCGCGGCGAGAACGACGCCTTCCGGCGTTCGAACGCCGACGCTCGCCGTCCCTCGCTTCACCGCCTCGCGGGCGTATTCGACCTGATAGAGGCGGCCATCAGGCGAGAAAATCGTTATCCCGCGGTCGTATGCCTGCTGTTGGGCTTGTCCCTGCATATAGTATCACTCGAAATCGAGTTTCGTCGCGCCCGCGAACCCGTCGGCACCGCGGACGTCCACCCGCGAATCGCGGACGACGGCGGGCCGAGAGTCGTTCTCGAACACGACGTTTCTCTGTTCACAGTCTCCGGCCCGCCCGTTCAAATAACTTTCCTCACAGGCACGCACGGTGCCCGAAATCCCGCGGATTCGGAGTCCCACGGGGTCGCCGCCGACGCGACTGACGCAGGCGACTGCGGCGCGGGCGCGGTCGGTCTTCCCCCGGTGGGCGCGGACTATCGTCTCGCCCTCGCCGTCTTCGAGGCGAAACGAGAGGACGGTCAGGTCGGCGTCGGCGCTCCCGGCGTCGCCGTAGAGATTCTGCGCGGCGTACCACAGGTCGCGTTGGAAGTCGCCGCGGTCGAAGTCCGCGTCGGGCCACGCCTCGATTTCGACCGCGAGATACCGCCACCGCGGGCGGATGTGCTTCGGGAGGTGCTTCATCTACTCCTCGTCGGCCTCGTCGAGTTCGACTCTCTCGCCCGCCGAACCGAACCGTTCGGCCACGAGGACGCCCACCTGTTCGTGGACCCGTTCGACGGCGGTGAGGACGAACCCCTCGTCGGTCAACGCGTCCACGAGGACCCCCACCGTCGCGGGGTCGTCCACCTCGGGACTGTAGAACGGTTCCTCGGGGTCGGGCGCCCCGAAGAACATCACGTCCCCGAGGACGAACCGGTCGGGGTTCAGCTCCGCGATGACGCCGATGGCCTCGCGTTTCTCCTCGTCGGAGAGGTGATGCATCGCGAAGTTCGACGTCACTATATCGACGGGGCCGTCGTAGTTCGGGTCGCGGAACCGCCCCTCGCCGAACTCCACGTTCCCTATCCCGGCGTCTTCGGCCTTCTGCCGCGCCTGTTCGAGCATCCCTTCGCTGATGTCGCGGCCGACGACTCGCTTCGCGTCCGGCGCGAGGGCCAACGCGATAGCGCCCGTCCCCGTTCCTAAATCGAGCACTACGTCGTCGGCCGTCGGCGCGGCGTGTTCGACGACGAGGTTCGCGCAGGCGAGATACTCCTCGGAGTCCTGCGAGTCGTCGTACTCGGCGGCGGCCTTCGAGAACCGGTCGGCGTGTTCCTCAATCGTCTTCTTCATATCCGTCACGTTTGACGCCGGGGGCTATGAACGACTCGGACATCCGCTCGCGGTTCCGCGCGGCGATGTCGCCCCACGCGGCCAGTCCCTCGCGGACGAACTCGGCGCCGAGGCCGACTTCCTCGCCGACGGCCGCCAGTTCCCGCGGCGCGCGCACCTGCAGGTGCGACTCCGCGCCGACGCTGACGACGTGCGGCGCGTCGTAGTGGTCTATCAACTGCGACAGTTTCCGGAGTTTCCGCAGGTGTTGGACGCGCGTCCCTCCCGTTCGCCGCAGGACGGGGCCGAAGTTCACCTCGATGGCGACGCCGTTGTCGCGGGCGGCCTTCGCGAGGACGTGGTTCACGTCGCCGTCGTCGCCGAACGGGCGGGCGAGAACGTCCACCCGCGCCTGTTCGACCGCGAAGCGGTTGAGTTCGTTCGTCCCGCCGCGGACGACGACGAGGGTGCGGTCCGGGCGGAAGTTACCGACCGCACCGCTCGCGTTCCGCGGGTGCGGCGCGACCACCTCGGCGGCGTCCACGATATCGACGTTCACCTCCTCGCGGAGGGCCTCGTAGTCGGGTCTCGCGTCCACGGCGCGGACGACGAGTCCGTCGTACCCGTGTCTCTCCGCCGTCGCAGCGAATCGAGACACCGTGGCGTCGCCGTCGGGGTGCGCGTAGACCGCCTCGTACATGGGTGTCCGGACGCCGAGACGGGGTTTCGTCGTTACGGTTTCGCCGTCGGCGAAAGGCGAGCGTCGAAAAAAGCGGTCGTCGCCGCGTCAGGGTCGCCGGGCGAGGGCGACTGCGACGACGAGGGAGACGAAGGCGACGACTGCGGTGCCGACGCCGAATCCGGGCGTCGTCGTCTCCGTCTCCGGTTCGGTCGTCGCGCCGGTCTCACTCGTCGGTTCGTCCGTCTCCGGTTCGGTCGTCGGGGCGGCGGTTTCCGTCGGCGTCTCGGTGACGGGCGTCTCCGTTTCCGTCGCGGTCAACAACGGAGTGGTCGTCCCGTTCTCGGTCGTCGTCTCGTTCGTCACCGACCGAACGGGCAGTTCGTACTCGTAGGACTCGTTGTCGCTTCCGTTCGCCCGCGCGACGGTCACGGCGACGGAGTCCGTCGCGTTCGTGACGTTGCGGAGGTCGAACGTCGCGGCGTACGTGCCGTTTGCGGTGACGTTCGTCGTCGTCTGTTTGAGGTACTGCGTCGCGTTCTCGTCGGCGGCCTGCACTCGAACGGTGAGTTCGGTCCCCTCGTCGTACGTCGCGTACCCCGAGAGCGTCGCGTTCGACCCCGCTTCGAGCGTTCGGTTCTCGTCGCGGGGGTCGAACGGCGTCGAGTCTACGAACCGCCGTTCGTACTCGACGGAGGCGTTCGACTCGCTCTGCGCGCGGACGGTCACCGTCACCGGCCCGCCCGAACCGTTCGGCATAGACGAGAAGTTAAACGAGGCTTCGTACGTCCCCTCGTCGGTCACGTTCGTCGTCGCCGTCTTGATGAACTGCACTTGGCCTTCTCCCGAGGACTGCAGGTAGACCTGCACGGTAGTGCCCGCGTCGAGCGTCGTGTTCCCGGAGACGGTTTGGTTCGTCTCGGGGAGGAACGTCGCGTTCTCGTCGTGCGGTGTGAACGTGGCGTTCTCCGCGGCGGCGACGCCGCCGGTGAGAACGACGCTCCCCGCGAGAACCGCGAGGAGAGCCGTCACCGCGAGAGAGAGCCGTCTAGACGAGTCAGTCGATAGAGGGCGTTTGAACATGCGTCCCCCTCTATGAGGAGCGGTGAAAAGTCACCAACGGTAACTAAAACGACGAGTTTACTCTCCGACGAGTTCGGCCGCCGCGTCGGTCACCGCCGCCGCCGCCGTCCGAACGTCCTCGACGCGGACGTACTCGCGTTCGGCGTGGGCGACGGCCCCCTCCTCGTCGGCGAGGACGCCCGGCCCGAAGACGACGACGGGCGCGGGCGAGAAGTACGACGCCTCCGTCGCCGCGGTGAACGGGCGCACGTCGCCGGACCCGCCCGCCCGACGGGACGCCTCGGCGACGGTTTCGACGAGTTCGTGGTCCTCGTCGGTGGCGAACGCCTCCAAGAACGGCGTCGGGCGGTCCGTCAGGTCGAACGAGACGCCAACGTCGTCGGGGACGGCCTCCCGAACGGCGGATTCGAGGCCGTCGCGGAACTCCGCGGCCGACTCCGGCGGGACGCTCCGCCGGTCTAAGACGAGTCGGCACCCGGCGGGCACCTGATTCGTCGCGTCGCCGCCAGCCACCGTCGTCGGCGTCAGCGTCGCGGACCCGAGGGAGGGGTGCGCCGCCCGCCCCTCGTCGTAGGAGCGAATCGCCGCCAACGCCGCTTCGAGTGCGAAGACCGCGTTGACGCCCGACTCCGGTTCGGCGGCGTGGGAGGCGACGCCCGAGAGCGTCAGCGTCCCCTGAAACCGCCCCTTCGCGGCGGTGCAGACGTCGAGGTTCGTCGGTTCGCCGACGACGTACATGTCGCCGTCGACGTCCAGTGCGTGCGCGCCCGTCGAGAGCAGTTCCTCGTCGGGCGTCACCGCGAGGGTGAGTCGGGCGTCCGCCGCGGGTTCGACGGCGACGAACGCCGCGAGAAGCGCCGCGAGCGGTCCCTTGGCGTCGCACGAACCTCGTCCGCGAATCACGTCGTCGTCGCGGCGGAACGGGACGTGCGGCGAGACGGTGTCGATGTGGGTGTTCAACACGAGGTGCCGGTCGGGCTCTGCGGCCCCCTTCGAGGCGACGGTGTTGCCCGCCTCGTCGATTTCGGGGTCGAACCCGGCGTCTTCGAGCGTCTCGACCAGCAGGTCGCGCATCTCCTCGACGCCGTCGTTCGAGGCGACGGGCACCGCGCGTTCGAGGAAGTCGATGGGGTCGAACGCCGAGGCGGCGTCCGAATCGGAGTTCATGCGAAGACGTTCCCTCGGTTCGATATAAAAAGACCCGGACCGTCCGTTACTCCTCTAAGCGCACCAAGTCGTCGAACGTCTCCCTGCGGCGTGCGACGCGCGCCTCGCCGCCTTCGAGGGCGATTTCGACCGGCCGGGGCTGGGAGTGGAACTGACTCGCCATCGCGTAGCCGTACGCGCCGGTGTGGCCGATGGCGACGACGTCGCCGCGGTCGGGGCGCGGGAGCGGTCGGTCGCGGCAGAACGTGTCCGAACTCTCGCAGACCGGACCGCCGACCGTCAGCGGTTCGACCGGCGCGTCGGGGTTCGTGAGGTTGCGGATGCCGTGGTAGGCGTCGTACATCGCCGGTCGAATCAGCGTCGTCATGCTGGCGTCGATGCCGACGACGGTCGTCTCCGGCGTGTCCTTGACGGTGTTGACGGTCGCGAGCAGACACCCGGCGTCGGCCAAGAGGTAACGACCGGGCTCTATCTTCAGCGTCGCGTCGAGGTCACCGAGTGCCTCGGCGGTGCGTTCGGCGACCGCATCGATGTCGAGGGGGTCCTCGTCGTCGCGGTACGGGACGCCGAACCCGCCGCCGATGTCGAGGAATTCGAGGTCGCCCACCTCGCGGGCTAACTCGCCCATCTTCGCGACGTACTCGGCGTGGGCGTCCATATCCTCGTCGAGCATGCCGCTTCCGGCGTGGGCGTGGAGGCCCACGAGGTCCATGTCGTACTCCTCGCGGACGCGTTCGGCGACTTCCGGGACGCTGTCGTACGGAATTCCGAACTTCGGGTGCGCGCCGGTCTTGACCTTCTCGTGGTGACCGGCGGCGATGCCGGGGTTGACGCGGAGGCAGAGGCGGCCGTCGAATCCGCGTTCCGCGAGGCGTTCGACGCTGTCCTCCGCGCCGACGTTGAACGTCATGCCCGGCGCGTCCTCCCAGACGCCGACGACGTAGTCCAAGTCGCCGTCCGGGGGGTTGACGCCGGTGTACTGTATCTCGTCGGGGTCCGCACCGGCGCGGAGGGCGCGGAACACCTCGCCCGCGGCGGCGCACTCCATCGGGACGCCCTCGTCTAAGAGCGTCTCGATGACGGCGCGCCCGGAGTGGGCCTTCACCGCGAACATCACCGTCGGGTCGTCGAACGCCGCCTCGAAGGCGGCGGAGAGTCGCCGGTAGTTCTGCCGGATGCGGTCTAAGTCGATTACGTACGCGGGCGTGTCGTACTGCTCGGCGAGACTGCGGAGTCGAACCGCGTCCCAGTCGCCGAGGCGACGAACCGCCGGGTCGGAGTCGGAGTCTGTCGTCGGAGTCGGGTCAGTCATCGTCCGCCGGTCGGGGCTCCTCGGACACGACTGATTCGGTTTCGGTCCGAGGAGAACGACCCAAGCGGCCGCCATCCGGTGCGGGCGCGGGCGCGGCCAGCGACGCTTCGGACTCGCGTTCGCGGACGACGGCGGCGTTCGTCCCCTCGTCCTCGGAGGAGAGCGCTTCGACGCGGACGCCGTCGCCGTCGGCCACGGCGCGGTACGTGCCCGTCTGCGTGTCGAGTAAGACGGTTTCCTCGCCGATTCGGTCGAGGGCCCACGCGGCGGCGCACCCCGCGGCGGCGGGCGTGACGCGTTCGACGGTCCCCTCGGGGTTCACGAACGTCGTGACGACGCGCGGTTCGGCGTAGCTCTGTTCGAGTGCGAGAAAGAGGACGCCCTCGGCGTCGTCCTCGGACTCGCAGGCGGCGCGGACGAACGCCCGTCGGTCGGGGACGGCCTGGGCCGCGTCGACGGCGAGAAGTCGGCAGTTGTGGTTTTCGCTTCGGTACGATTCGTACGAGATGGTTCGGTCGGATACGTTCATGGGT
Source organism: Halopelagius longus (assembly GCF_900100875.1). Classification (NCBI taxonomy): domain Archaea; kingdom Methanobacteriati; phylum Methanobacteriota; class Halobacteria; order Halobacteriales; family Haloferacaceae; genus Halopelagius; species Halopelagius longus. The sequence continues at coordinate 852,367 of NZ_FNKQ01000002.1, forward strand.
GGTGCTAACGCGGTGGCTCGGTCAGATTCCGGCGTGGCCGCGAGTGGCCGGACACGGGAGTCGCGCGAAAGAGAGAGGGTCGAGCGTTCGCGGATGCTCCCGTGCCGTTCATCGGAGCCCACTATGTCTCCCCCCTATATATGTTCTGGTGACGATGACATTCGTTGCCACGACCGATGGTCGTGGGAGTCGGTGTCAGTGGACGCTCACTCTCGGAGCGCTTCCTCCCTGCGGGTCTTGTCCAGCGTCTCCTCCTCGATGTCGAGGGCGACGACGGCGGGCTTGAACGCGCCGCCGGCGAACAGGTCGTGGTCGCCGATGGACGACTCGACGTAGCGGGTGAACGCCCGGCGGTTCGCGGGCAGGTGTCCGTAGAGGACCTCTTCCTCCACGAGGTCGTAGACCGGGATGCGCGGCGACAGCAGCGTGTTCTCGCCGACGACGGTGTTCTCGCCGACGTGGAAGCCGGAGGTGACGCGGCATCCCGCGCCGAGGGAGACGTCGTCCTCGACGATGACGGGCGCGTCCTCGACGGGTTCGAGGACGCCGCCGATGAGGGTGTTCGCGCCGAGTTTCACGTTCTCGCCGATCTGCGCGCAGGAGCCGACGGTGTCGCAGGAGTCGACCAGCGTTCCGTCGCCCACGTGCGCGCCCACGTTGACGAACGAGGGCGACATCATGATGCAGTCGCGGCCGAGGTACGCGCCGCGGCGGATGACGGTCCCGTCCGGCGTGTTCCGCGTCCCGCGTTCGCCGAGGTCGGCCGTCTCGCGGAGGGGGAGCACGTCGTAGTAGGTCACGTCGCCGTGTTCGCGGCCCTCCGTCTCCCGGAGGCCGAAGTTCAGCAGGATACCCCGCTTGACCCACTCGTTGACCTCCCAGCCGTCGGGGCCGGACCCGCCGGTCTGTTCGGCCGCGCGGACCTCTCCGCCTTCGAGGGCTTCGAGGAACGCATCGAGCGTCGCCAGTTCCTCGCTTCCGGCCGTCGTGACCGAGAGGGCGTCGTCTTGGTATCGCTGCCACAGGTCGTCGATTTCGGATTGTATGCTCATCGTTGGTCGAGTACGTCGTCGAAGTCGTACCGCCCGGCGTCGCGTCCCGCGACCCAGACGGCGGCGTCGAGTGCGCCGGCGGCGAAGACGCCGCGGGCACCCGCTCTGTGCGTCAGCGAGAGGAGTTCGTGGTTGCCGGCGAGGAGGACTTCGTGTTCGCCCGTCACGTCGCCCGCGCGCCGCGCGTGGACGCCGATTTCGCCGTCCTCGCGCGGTTGGTCGCCGACGCGTCCGTGGACGCGTTCGGCCTCGCCGCGGACCTCTTCTATGTCGTCTAAGATGGTGTTCGCCGTGCCCGAGGGGGCGTCGCGCTTCCCGTTGTGGTGCGTCTCCGTCACCTCGATGTCGTAGCCGGGAAGCGCCGCCACCGCCTCGCGGACGGCGCGGCGGAGGGCCGCGACCCCCCGAGAGAAGTTCGCCGCCTTCAGGACGGGGACGGACTCGGCGGCCGACTCAAGCGCCGCGCGGCCCGCCTCGTCGAATCCGGTCGTGCCGACGACGGCGGCGACGCCCGCGTCCGCGCAGGCGGCCACGTAGTCGGCGCTGGAGTCGGGGCCGGTGAAGTCCACGAGGACGTCCGGCATCTCCACCTCCAGCAGTTCGTCTATCTCCGCGGCGTCGCGGACCGGGACGCCCGAAATCTCCTCGACCGGCGACCGGTTGACCGCGAGCACCACGTCCACGTCGTCGCGGTCGGTGGCGGCGTCCAGAACCTCCCGGCCCATGCGTCCGGCCGCGCCCGTGACGGCGAGGCGAACCGGCTCGGACATCTACTCGGCCCCCGCCGCGCCCAAAGACTCCTCGCGCGCCGCGTCGAGTTCGTCGAGGATGCGCCGCAGTTCCTCGGCGTTCTCCTCGCGCAGTTCGGTCAACGGCGGGCGGAGCGTCCCCGGTGCGTGTCCCCGCATCTCCACCGCCTTCTTCACCGGAATCGGGTTCGTCTCGACGAACAGGTGGCGGTTGAGCGGTCCGAGTTCGTGGTGGAGTTCCCGCGCCCGGCCGTAGTCGCCGTCGAGGGCCGCCTCCACCATCGCCACCGTCCGTTCGGGTTCGACGTTCGCGGTGACGGAGATGGTGCCGACGCCGCCGACGGAGAGGACGGGGAGCGTGAGTGCGTCGTCGCCCGACAGCACCGCGAACTCCTCGCCGCGCGTGCGCTCGACGACTTCGGATATCTGCCCGAGGTCGCCGCTCGCGGCCTTGTAGCCGACGATGTTCTCGTGTTCGGCGAGTGCGGCGGCCGTCTCCGGTTCGACGTTTCGGCCCGTCCGCGAGGGGACGTTGTACGCTATCTGCGGGACGTCCACTTCGTCTGCGACGGTCCGGAAGTGCTCCAGCAGACCGGCCTGTTCGGGCTTGTTGTAGTACGGCGAGATGAGGAGGAGCCCGTCCGCGCCCACGTCGGCGGAGCGTCGAGACAACTCCAACGCCTCGCGGGTGGAGTTCGACCCCGACCCCGCGATTACGGGCACCTCCTCCACCGCCTCGACCACCGTCTCGACGACTTCGATGTGTTCGTCGTGGGTGAGGGTGGCGCTCTCGCCCGTCGAACCGACGGGGACGAGGCCGGCGACGCCCGCCGCTTCGAGGCGTCGCGCGTTCTCCGCGAGCGTTTCGTGGTCGATACTGCCGTCCGAGGCGAACGGCGTCGTCATCGCCGGGAAGACTCCCGTCAAGTCGAGTTCCGTCATGTGGTGTCGTGTCTGTGTGTCTGCGTCGCGTGTGGTCGAACGCCGGTGCGCACCGCGCCGAAAGTCGCCCGAGACGGGGTCGCTACTCCCGCCACGAGCGTTACGGTGCGCGTTTTTTCGGTTTCAGAAGAGCCCCACGCGTCGCTGTCGGCAGGCGGACACCCGACCGGGACGACGTGGGTCGCGTCACACGCGAGAAACTGGACCGTTGCCAGATATAACTTGCGTCGTACGCAACATCCGCCGACCGGACGAGAGCGCCGACGGCGGCGGCCGGGGCGCAGACACCGTACGCGCGCGGCCGGGCGGGCGCGAGAACCGGGAATCGCCCCACAATTCATTAGGTGTCGTCCCCCCCAGTGAGGTATGACCGAGATTCATCCGGGCCAACGCGTCGCCGTTCTGGCCGACGCGCAGAACCTCTATCATACGGCACAGAGCCTCTACTCGCGAAACATCGACTACTCGTCGCTGTTGGAGAAGGCCGTCTCCGACCGAGCGCTCACGCGCGCCATCGCCTACGTCGTCCGGGCGGACTCCCCCGACGAGGAGCGGTTCTTCGAGGCACTCGTCGACATCGGCTTCGAGACGAAGATAAAGGACATCAAGACGTTCGGCGACGGGTCGAAGAAAGCGGATTGGGACGTCGGGATGGCGTTAGACGCCGTGACGCTCGCGAATCACGTCGATACGGTCGTGCTCTGTACGGGCGACGGCGACTTCTCCCGACTCTGTTCGCACCTGCGTCACGAGGGCGTCCGCGTGGAGGTGATGGCGTTCAAGGAGTCCACCGCCGAGGAACTCATCCGCGAGGCGGACGCCTTCCTCGACATGTCGGAACGAACCGACACCTTCCTGCTGTAGTCTCTCAGAGCGCCGACTCCTCGCTCTCGTTCTCGAAGTCGGCAGTCTCGGCGAACTCCTCGGGCCGCGAGCGCGGTTCGTGCGCCCGGTAGAACGCCGTCGCGTACGTGCGCTGGAACGTAAACAGAAGCATCGTCGTCGCAAGCGAGATGACCGAGATGAGGATCACTTCCTGCGTCGAGAAGCCGAGCGCCTGCATCGGGGCCGCACCGCCCGCGGCCGCGCCGGCACCCGCGCCCGCGCCGCCGTTCTCGAACTGCGAGAAGTTCTGGAACGTCCGCCAGAAGAGGAACCCCGAGATGGGGATGGTCGTCACGAGCGAGACGACGAAGTTGATGACGGAGTACCCGAGGGCGCTGACGAGGTTGTTACGCACGAGGCGGTAGCTCTCGCGGAAGCCGTCGATCGCTCCCGTTCCGCCGACGACGATGGCGACGGAGTAAAACTGGATGAAGAAGACCAGGAGCATCCCCACGAGGACGACGACGAGGACGAGGGCGCCGACGGCGAGCATCGCACCGCCGCCCGCACCCCCGCCCCCGGCGCTGAAGACGCCGAAGGCGGCGACGATGCCGACGATAGCGGCGACGATGCCGAACACGAGGAAGATGGCGAACTCGATTATCGACCCGACGAGAAGCGGGACGTAGCGGTCCTTCCCGACGCGGGTGAGCGTCGAGAACGACGTCTTCCCGTCTAGCGACTCCGACGCCATGCCGAGGAGGCCCGCGATGACGAACGGCGTCACGAAGAACGTGAGTATCTGGAGGAGCGTCGGCACCATGGGGATGCCGGCTAACTGCAACGCAGACTGCGGGAGGGTTATGACCCCGTACAGCAGTCCTACGAGGAACAATACCGGATTTCGGCCCAGTGCGGAGAGGGCCGAACGGAGGGCTTCGATTGCGGCCATACTATCCGTTTCGACGTAGCGTTCCTTAAAGATGAATGAACAGAACTGTTGTCACGTTCTGTCGGCGGGCCGCCGCGCCACTACCGCGCTACCGCGAGTCAGGCCGCCGCGCCGTCGGCGTCCCGTCCGGCGCGGAGGGACGCGACGACGGTGCAGGCGGCGGCGAACGCAGCGATGACGGCGGGAACGCGCCCGTCGACGTCCGTTTCGAGGAGGAAGGCGCTGCTCGCGAGGAGGAGCATCGCCCCGAGCGCGACTTGCCGCATGTCCACGGACATACCCCGAATCGACAGACAGTCACTACTTAGAGTTTTTCTTCGAAACCTACAGTGTGAACAAATGGCACAGTTCGAGAGCGGACCGCGACTGACTTCACGGACCGGCGGGAACGACGACCATGAGCGACGACAGCGAGGAAGCCGGCGGGGACCGGACGCTCGCCGATCTGCGGACGGTGGCCGACTACCAGTTCGGCGCCGGCGCGGGCGAGGTACTCTTTCCGAGCGACGCCGAAGACGAGTTGACGGTGACTCGCTCCACCAGCGGTCGGCCCAGACAGATACGCGCGCCGGAGGGGCGACTCGTCTCGTACGGGACGGACGGTCGGTTCACGCTGGGACACGCGGGCGGCGTTCGCCTCGCGGCGGCGTCGGAACCGCCCGAGAACCGAGTCGTCGTCGGCGACGAGAGCGAACCGTTCGTCCGCGAGGGCAAGAACGCGTTCGCGAAGTTCGTCACCGACGTCGACCCGGACGTTCGCCCCGGCGACGAAGTCGCCGTCGTGACGCCCGACGACACCGTCGTCGCGACCGGCCGCGCGGAGTTGTCCGCCGACGCGATGCTCGACTTCGAGACGGGGATGGCGGTGCACGTCCGCGAGGGCGCGGGACCGAACGAGGAGTGAGGAACGCGGCGACGGCGGCGGTCGGAAGGAGACGACTCCGGCGACGGAGATGCGGTCTCAGAGGCCGAGCGCGGTCAGAATCGGAACTCCGGCGGCGAGCGACCCGACGAGGTAGCCGCCTATCGCGCCGCCGTTCAGAAGCGGCAGTCCGGCGTGGGCCCGCCCCTTCAGCACCATCCACAGGAGAACGAACAATCCGGCGAACGTCCCGACCATCGACGTCAGCGCCGGGAGGTTCAGCGCCGGGAGGAACCCGACGCCGAGCGAGTTCGCCGGCGAGAAGAACGCCGCGGACGCTACCATCACCGTCGGCATGACGGCGTCGCCGAGGCCGATGAAGAGGGCGTCCCGAACGCCGTCGTCGGAGTCGGCTTCGGATACCGCGTCGGGTTCCGGTTGCTCGTCTGCCGCGCCACCGTTTGCGGCCGCCGCCTCGCCGTCCGCCTCCGTCGCGTCCGTCTCCTCGTGGACGTCGTTCGCGCCGGAGAAGTCGTCGTCCAAGAGCGAGTACGACAGCGTCGTCGGCATGACGAGGACGACGGGGATGCGGAGGTCCATCACGCCCTCCGCCAGATCGAGCATGTGCTTCGTACCGTAGACGCTGACGGCGTCGTAGATAGCCAACGCAGTCAGGAGGACTATCGCGGGCAGCAGTCCGAAGCTGATGCCGAACAGTCCGGCCGCGCCCGCGCCCATCAACACCCCCGCGGTGTCGATGACGTACCACTCGGGGTACGCCACGAGTGCCCCGGCGACGACGACGGCGGCGACGGCGGCCGGAACCGTCGGGAGGACGGCGGCGAAGACGTACCACGAGAGCCACCCGCTGGTGAAGACGATGAGCGCGCGGACGGCCCAGTCGAAGTCGTACTTGAACGCCGCGAGCATCACGGCCGTCGCCACGAGGATGGCTCCGATGTAGACGAGGCTGTTCGTCGGATCCGTCGGGTCCTCGACGGTCTGGTAGCCCTGCTCGTAGAAGGTGGGGACGAGCGCGAGTGCGCCCAACTGCACGAGGAGGAAGACGAGCGCGGCGATGGCCACGCCGAGGTACACGCGCTTTCGCATGTCGCCCCGTTTCGGCCGGTGCGGTATGGGGATTGTGCTTCGTCCGCTACCGAGCGTACAGCTTCTTCCCGACGAGCGACGCCGGCGACGTGCCCTCGGTCGGCGTGATGGCGACGTACGGTCGCTCGACGGGGCCGAAGATATCGACCACGCGCCCGACGCTCGACAGCGACTCGTCGACCACGTCGCGGCCGATGTCGGGGTGACTCTCGTCGTCTGCCCGCGCGATGGCGAGGTTCTGTGCGGTCCGGGAGACGGTGCCGACGCGTTGCATCGCCATCAGCCCCGGAGGATGCCGACGTACGCGGCGACGGCCTGCACGAGGTCGTTCTTCGTGGAGTCCTCCGCGCCTTTCACGAGGACGCGCCCGCGGGAGTCCCACTCGCGGGGGTGCGTCACGTCGCGTTCGATGACCGCGTCGTAGCCGACCTGCTGGACGGCTTCCGCGATTTCGTCAACCGTCGGTTCCTCGACCGCGGTGTCGAGGGGGACCCGACGCCCCTCGGACCGCGACTTCGACGCATCGATGTAGACGGGCCAGATGACGTTCTCGACGGCCATACCGAAAGGGGTGCGGCGCGGCCGTAATACGGTTGTGGTCCGCGTCCGAGAGAAAGAGGGTGCGGTCGTCCGGTTCCGCGTTACCGCCGGCGCGCCAGAAGCGACGCGCCGAGGAGGGCGACGACGGACGCGACGACGCCGAATCCGGGCGCGCCGGTCCCCGTCTCCTCAGTCGTCGCAGTCGCGGTCGTCTGAGCGGTCGTGTCGGCCGTTTCGGTCGCCGCGGTCGTCTCCGTCTGGTTCGCCTGCTGTTTCATCGACTGGTACTCCTCGTACGCCTCGGGGTGGACCGCCTGCATGATGGTCTCTGCGGCGTCAACCGACCGCGGCGCGGGTTGCTGGAGGTTGTTCTCGTCTACCCGGACGACGTTCCCCTTCTGTATCGCGGTGGTGCTGTTGTACGCCTCGTTGCTCGGAATCGGCGACCCCTCGGGCGCGACTATCCACGCCGGGTCCATCTGGACGACCGTCTCGTCGTTGAGTTGGGCGAACCCGGAGACCCCGGCCTCGGCGGCCCCGTTCCGGAGCCCGGCCGTGGTCATCACGTCGCCGATGAACGTGTTGTTCCCGGAGGTGTAGCCGTAGAAGACGTTGAGTCCGACGGGTTTCTCCTCGTCGGCGAGAGCCTCCTGCATCAGGCGGACGGACTCGCGGATGTCGTCTGCGGTCCGCTGTCCGGCCTCGCAGTTACCGGTCAGGCGACCGATCGTCTCGGTCTTGTTGGCGACGAACTCCAAGGAGGTGCCCGTCCCGAAGACGTACACGGGGATGCCTTGGTCGCGAATCTGCTCGACGCGGTCCTTCGCCAGCCCGTACGTCGAGTTCGGCACGAGGACGAGGTCGGGGTCGGCATCGAGGACCTTCTCGACGCTCGGGCCGTTCGCCCCGGAGACGTTCGCTTTCTCGTCGGCCCCCTCCAAGTAGGAGGCGTACTGCGAGACGCCGACGACTTCCTCGCGCGCGCCTATCTCCCACATCGTCTGGGCGGCGCTCGGGTTGAGCGTCACGATCCGTTCGGGGTCCTCTTCGAGCGTTACGTTCGCCCCCGTCGCGTCCGTCGCGGAGTAGGGGAAGGTGCACGATTCTTGCGCCGTGGACGTACCGTCCTCGGTCTGTGCCGCCGCCAGTCCAGCCGTCGGCGCCACCGCGGCGACGACGAGGACGAGGGCGAGAACGACTGCTCTGTGTCTCATGTGTCCTCCCGTCTCCCCCATCGCAACAAGTATTTACCTAAACCAACTGCGATTGGGTTACGAACACATGGACGTTCGCGCCCGCACCCTCGCGTGGTCGGGGGGACTGACCGGCCTCCTCGTCGCCGTCGTTCTCGTCAGCGCCGGCATCGGGCCGGTGTCCATCCCCGCCGGAACCGTGGCGAAGGTGGTGCTGAACGCCGTCGCGGTGCCGTCGGGACTCACGCTCTCGCCCGCCGCGGTGTCGCTCCCGGTGGTCGGCCGCGCGAACGTCCTCGCGCCGCACCTGACGTTCTCGCCGGTGTTTCGCTTCCCGGTCGAACGGACCCACACCGTCATCGTCCGCAGCGTCCGCCTCCCGCGCATCGTCCTCGCGGCCCTCGTCGGCTTCGCACTCGCCACCGCGGGCGTCGTCATGCAGGGCTTCTTCCGGAATCCGATGGCCGACCCCTCCATCATCGGCGTCTCTTCGGGCGCGGCCGTCGGCGCAGTCGCCTCCATCGTCCTCCCCTTCGCGCTCCCGTTCGGCCTGCAACTCCAGAGTGCGGCGTTCGCGACGGCGCTTCTGACGGCGTTCGGCGTCTACCTGCTCGCCTCGGAGGGCGGCCGCACGCCGACGGCGACGCTCCTCTTGGCGGGCGTGGCGGTCCAGACGTTCCTCGGCGCGGTCATCTCCTTCATGCTGCTCCACAGCGGTGAGAGCCTCCGCCGCGTCGTCTACTGGCTGATGGGCCACCTCGGCGGCGCGACGTGGGACGAGGTGCGGACCGTCGCCCTCGTCCTGCCGCCGCTTTTCGTCCTGCTTCTCTCCTACGGCCGGGACCTGAACGTCCTGCTCCTCGGCGAGGAGGACGCCCACAGCCTCGGCATCGAAGTCGAACGGACGAAGCGCATCCTGCTCGCGGCGTCGAGCATAGTCACCGCCGTCGCCGTCGCCGTCACGGGCGTCATCGGCTTCGTCGGCCTCATCGTCCCGCACGGCGTCCGCCTCGTCGTCGGCCCGGACCACCGGATACTCCTGCCGACGAGCGCGCTGGCCGGGGCGTCGTTTCTGGTCGCCACCGACACCCTCGCGCGGTCCGGCGCGGCGGAGATTCCCGTCGGCATCGTGACGGCGGCGCTGGGCGCGCCGTTCTTCCTCTACCTCCTGCGGACGCGGGAGGTGCACGAACTGTGACCCGCGGAAACGGGAGCGCCCGCGGGGGGACGCCGCCCGACGGCGACCCCCTCGTCCGGGCGTCGGACCTCCGCATCGACCTCGGGGGGACGACCATCCTGGACGGCGTCTCCCTCGACGTGGACACGGGGACGTTCGTCGGTCTCATCGGCCCGAACGGCGCGGGGAAGACGACCCTGCTCAGGGCGCTGAACGGCGCGCTCACGCCCGCGCTCGGGCGCGTCGAGGTGGCGGGCGAGCGAATCGACCGCCTCGGATCGAAGGCCGCCAGCAGACTCGTCGCCACCGTCCCGCAGGACACCTCCGTCTCCTTCGACTTCGACGCCCGCGAGACGGTGCGGATGGGGCGGACGCCGCACCTCTCGCGGTTCGGCGGGTGGAGCGACGAGGACTCGGCGGCCGTCGAACGCGCGATGGAGCGAACGGACGTGACCGGCCTCGCGGACCGCGCCGTCACGGGCCTCTCGGGCGGCGAACGCCAGCGAGTCCTCATCGCTCGCGCACTCGCGCAGGCGACGCCGCTTCTCCTCTTGGACGAACCGACCGCAAGCCTCGATATCAACCACCAAGTCCGGACGCTCGAACTCGTCTCCGAACTCGTCGCCGAGGGGAAGACGGCCGTCGCGGCCATCCACGACCTGAACCTCGCTGCGCACTACTGCGACGAACTCGTCCTCCTCTCCGGCGGAGGCGTCGTCGCCGCCGGCCCGCCCGCCGAGGTTCTCACCGAGGCGAATCTGGAGGGGGCGTTCGACGCGAACGCGGTGGTGTCGCGCCACCCCGTCACCGGGTCGGTGTACGTCACGGCGTTGCCGGAGACGCGGGCGGGCGACGCCGAGGGGCGCGTCCACGTCGTCGGCGGGGGCGGCACCGCCGCGAGGCACCTGTATCTCCTCTCTGCGGCGGGGTACGACGTCTCCGTCGGCGCACTGAACGAGGGCGACACCGACACCGAGACGGCGCGGAGTCTCGGCGTGGACGCGGTGACCGTTCCCCCCTTCTCTTCGGTCGATTCCGCCGCGCGCGACGCCGTCGCCGACCGCATCGAACGCGCCGACTGCGTCGTCGTCGCGGACGTGGAAGTCGGGCGGGGGAATCTGGCGAACCTCCGCGCGGCCGCCGACGCCGACAGCCTCGTCCTCGTCGAGGAGCGACCGTTCGCGGAGCGAAACTACGCCGGTACGGAGGGCGAACGCGCCTACGAACGACTGCGCGCGCGCGGAACCGTCGTCTCGGCGGGCGACGTACTGGCCGCCGTCACGGCGGCCGTCGAAGGCGAGGCGACGGATGCGACGAGTGAAGAACGAACGGAGGCGAGAGAGGCGAGTCAGTCGGACTCGTCGGCGACGTAGCGAGCGTACAGTCGGTCGGCCGCGAACGACCCGACGACGGCGGGGAGGAGGAGGTACGCCCCCGCCTGCAGGAGGACGAAGCCCACCCACCGCGAGAGGGGGTCCGTCGGCGGCCACAGCAACGGGCGCAGGCGGAGCAGGAACTCGTAGTTCCACGCCGCGAGGGCGGCGGCAAGGACGACGGTACAGACCGCCCGGAGGAGCAGTCGGTTCGGTTCGCGGCCGGGGTCCGGCGTTGGGAACTCCTCGTCGGCGCCTCGACTCATTACGCCTTATTCGGGTCTCGAGTCAGTTCAATCGTCCGTTAAGCGGACATTCGGTCGCCTAACTGTTCGGTAACGGCGTTGTATTGATACGTTCACGGCGCGTGTGTTGGGGCGACTGGCTCGTCTCAGGTGTCTCACATGAACGTCGCACTCATCGGGGTCGGACTGGCCGGCGGGAGAATCGTCGAGTCGCTCTTGGCGTACGAGTCGGACGCGGGCGTCGATTTCGTGACGGACGCGCTCGCGGTGAACACGGCCCGCGCCGACCTCGTGGAACTGGAACGCCTCCCGGAGGACCGCCGCGTCCTCGTCGGACAATCGCGGGTGAAGGGCCACGGCGTCGGCGCGGACAACGAACTCGGCGCGGAGGTGACGAGGGAGGACATCGGGGACGTCCTCTCGGTGGTGGACGAGTTCTCGACGCACGAGGTGGACGCCTTCCTCGTCGTCGCCGGACTCGGCGGCGGCACCGGAAGCGGCGGGGGTCCGGTCGTCGCCGAGGAACTCGGCCGGGTGTACGCCGAACCGGTGTTCGGACTCGGCGTCCTCCCCGGACGCGACGAGGACGGCATCAACACGCTCAACGCCGCGCGTTCGCTCCCGACGTTCGTCCGCGAGGTGGAGAACCTCGTCCTCTTCGACAACGACGCGTGGCGGCAGTCCGGCGAGAACGTCTCGACGGGCTACGAGAGCCTCAACCGGGAACTGGCCCGACGCCTCGGCGTCGTGTTGAGCGCCGGGGAGGCGGACGGGACGGGCGACGACGGGGCCGTCGAAACGGCGGACGTGCGCCGCACCCTCAACGCCGGCGGCGTCTCCACCATCGGGTACGCGAGCGTGGAGGTGCGGCGGCCGAAGCGCGGACTCGTCGCGCGACTCCTCGGTTCGACGCCGGACCGCGACGAGGGGAAGGTGACGAACAGGGTGACGTCGCTCGTCCGGCGGGCGGCGCTGAGTCGCCTCACCGTCCCCTGCGATATCGAGAGCGCGGACCGGGGCGTGGTCGTCGTCGCCGGGCCGCGGGCGGAAGTGTCCCGGCAGGGGGTAGAACGCGGCCGGGAGTGGGTCCGCGAGGAGACGGAGACGACGGAGATTCGCGGCGGCGACTGCCCGATGAACTCCGAGTCCGTCGCGGCGGCGGTACTCCTCTCCGGCCTGGACGACGTGCCGCGACTGAACGAACTCCGTCGGACGGCCGTCGAGATGCGCCGCGACATCCTCGAGAAGGACTCCGTGAGCGGCCACCGCTACCGGAGTCTGATTCGGGCGTCCGGCGGCGACGGAGACGACGGCGACGAGGAGTCCATCGAACCCCTGTTTTGAGCGTCGACGCCGAGCGGTTCCGAATCGACGGCGACGACAACAATCTCGTAAGTAATCCGCCACCACGGTTTTGCCTCGACCCTTCGTTACGTCAAACCGATTCGGGACCGGCGTCAGTTCTCGCCGGTCCGAAACCAAATCTATGAGCGATACCTCCTCGGTCACCGCGCACCGACGCGGTGAGACGGACGAGACGCGAACAGAACGCCCCGAACGGAGAGACGGGGACGAGAAACTGCGGTGCCCGGAGTGTGCGTCGTCCGCACTCGTCGCCGACGAGGAACACGGGGAGACGGTCTGCGACGACTGCGGACTCGTCGTCGAGGAGGACTCCGTTGACCGCGGCCCCGAGTGGCGCGCCTTCGACGCCGCCGAACGCGACGAGAAGTCCCGCGTCGGCGCGCCGACGACGAACACGATGCACGACAAGGGCCTCTCGACCAACATCGGCCGGGAGAACAGAGACAGCAAGGGCAACTCCCTGTCGTCGAGGCAACGGAAGCGGATGCACCGCCTCCGGACGTGGAACGAACGCTTCCGCACCCGCGACTCCAAGGAGCGCAACCTGAAGCAAGCGCTCGGCGAGATAGACCGCATGGCCTCCGCGTTGGGCCTGCCGGAGAACGTCCGCGAGACCGCCTCGGTCATCTACCGCCGCGCACTCGACGACGGCCTCCTACCCGGGCGCTCCATCGAGGGCATCGCCACGGCGTCGCTGTACGCCGCCGCGCGGATGGCGCACGTCCCGCGTTCGCTCGACGAACTCGCGAGGGTCTCGCGCGTGGACGAACGGGAGTTCCAAGGGGCCTACAGGTACGTCGTCCGCGAACTCGCCCTCGAAATCGAACCCGCGGACCCGACGGAGTACCTCCCGCGGTTCGCCTCGGAACTCGACGTGCCGGCGGAGACGGAGCGAACCGCCCGCGAACTGCTCGAAGACGCCAAGGAGGCGAACCTCCACTCGGGGAAATCGCCGGTCGGTCTGGCCGCCGCCGCACTGTACGCCGCCGTCCGCCTGACGAACGTCCACGTCACGCAGACGATGATTGCCGACGTGAGCGACATCTCCGAGGTGACGATTCGCAACCGCTATCAGGAACTCCTCGACGCGCGCGAGGAGTCCGCCTTCGACGGTCCGAACCCGGCCCCGCAGAGCCTCTGAGCCCGAGGGGCCGACCCCCGACGGACGGTCAGAGGATGGACGGGTCGGGTGCGCGCGCGGCGTCCTCGTTCAGAATCGACAGGAGGTTCTCGTACGGAACGAACGCGAGAAACGTCTCCTCTCCGTCGGACGCCGTCCGTCGGGCCGACGAGGGGTGCTCGTCGACCGCGTACAGTTCGACACCGTGTTCGCCCAGTTCGTAGCGGTCACAGACCACGTCGCGGTTCCGGGTGACGGCGCGGTACGTCATGGGCGGCGGTACGCGCTCGATTTGCTTGAACGTTCGAGCGTCTCACTCCACGACTACGACGCCCTTCATTCCCATCGCCCGGTGGGGGGAGCAGTAGTACTTGTACGTCCCCGCATCCTCCAACGCCCGGGAGAACGTGTGTCCCTTCTTGCCGGTGCGTTCGGACGCGAACGAGCCGTCCGTCGAGACGACGTCGTGGGCGTTTCCCTTCCCGGTCCACGTCCAGACGACCGTCGTGCCGGACGAGACGCGAACCGCGGCGGGAGAGAAGCCGTACGCTCCGCCGTTGGCCTGCGACCCCACCGTCACCTCCACCTCGGAGGCGTCCGTCTCCTCGACCACGCCGTCGTAGTTCGTCGTCGCGCCGAGCCATCCCCCGAAGTCGCGCTTCGACGCCGCGGCGTCGGCGGACTCCGCCCCGCCGGAGGACTCCTGCGACGGCGTGGTGCCGCCGCCGGAACAGCCCGCGAGAGCGGTCAGCGTCGCTACCGCCGCGGAACCGACGAACGCACGCCGCGAGCGACTGTCTCCGTGCATCGTCTCCCCGTCGTCGCAGGTCGGGAAAACCGGTTCGGTCCGTTCCCGGCGACTGGGAACGACCGAGCGAAACGTGGGGGGGTCGGCCGTAGGCCGACGTATGAACGGGGACGACGAGAGCGCAGACGCGAACGCGGGCGCGGGACGCACCGCGCCGGACGCACGAGGCACCGAGAACCGCGAACCGCGGCGGGCGCGCCCCGACGCGGGCAGAGAGTGGGAACTGTTCGTCCGCGAGGAGGCGGCCGGCCCCCTCCGGCACGTCGGCAGCGTGACCGGGAGAACCGCCGCCGTCGCGCGCGAGCAAGGCGAGTCGCTGTTCGGGTGGACCGCGGAAGCGATGTGGCTCTGCCCGGCCGACGAGGTGCGGCGCGTCGGCGGGCGGTCCCTCGACGGCGCGGCGTACGCGGGCGACGGAGAGAGCGACGGCGGGGATGGTCGCGAGAACGGGGAGAGCCGCGAGGACGGAGAGTGTCGCGGAGACGGGAACGCCCGCGACGACGCCGCGGAGACGGAGGTGCCGGGATGATATCCGTCAGCAAACTGCTCTGCGGCCTCGGCGCGGCGGGCGACGGCCTCCGGTACGACGCCGCGGGCGAGACGAACGAGGCGCAGATAACCGAGGAGAGGCAGCGCCGACCGGTCGTCGTCTGGAACGCCACGCGGCGGTGTAACCTCTACTGCGACCACTGCTACGCCGGGGCGGACGTCGACGCCGCCCCCGGCGAGTTCTCGACCGCCGAGGCCAAGCAGTTCATCGACGAACTCGCGGAGTACGGCGTGCCAGTGTTGCTGTTCTCGGGCGGCGAACCCCTCGTGCGCGACGACTTGGAGGCGCTGGTGGCGCACGCCTCGGACCGGGGAATCCGGCCCGTCCTCTCGACCAACGGGACGCTTCTGACGGCCGACCGCGCCCGGAACCTCCGGGACGCGGGCCTCTCGTACGCGGGCGTCTCGGTGGACGGCCTCCGGGAGCGAAACGACGACTTCCGCGGGAAGGAGGGGGCGTTCGACGCCGCCGTCCGCGGCATCGAGAACTGCCTCGACGCCGGCCTGAAGACCGGACTGCGCTACACCATCACCCAGAAGAACGCCCCGGACATGGAGGACGTGGTGAACCTCCTGACGGACGTGGGGGTGGACCGCTTCTGCTTCTATCACCTCGACTACGGCGGGCGCGGCGGCGACATCGCGGACGCCGACCTCTCGACGGACGCCCGGCGGCGCGCCGTCCGCCGCCTCTGCGAGATGACGCGGGAGTACCACGCCCGCGGCGAGGAGATAGAGACGCTTCTGGTCGGCAACTACTGCGACGCCGCGTTCCTCGTCGAGTACGCCCGCGAGGAGTTGGGCGAGAAGAAGGCGAACGCGGTCCGTCGGTACCTCGAAGTCAACGGCGGCGACCCGACGGGCGAACGCGTCGCCGACGTGGACTACTGCGGCAACGTCCACCCCACGCAGTTCTGGCAGGGGTACAGCCTCGGAAACGTCCGCGACAGGCCGTTCGGAGCCATCTGGGAGGACGAGTCGAACCCCCTCCTGACCGCCCTCCGGGAGCGAGAGGAACACTTGACGGGGCGGTGCGCCGACTGCCGGTATCGGGACATCTGCCGCGGCGCATCCCGCCTCCGCGCCATCGCCACCGAGGGCGACGTGTTCGCCCCCGACCCGCAGTGTTACCTCACCGAAGCCGAGCGACGCGGGTCGGACCCCGCGGACCCCGCAGGGACGGGGACGGCGGCGGACTGAGTCCCACGCCGCTACTCTTCTTCGCGGACGGTCAACACCGGGGCGTCGCACCGCCGGACGACCCGTTCGGTGACGCTCCCGATGAGGGCGCGCCGCAGGCCCGTCCGGCCGTGCGTCCCCATCACCACGAGGTCAGCCCCCGCGTCCGCCGCGGCGTCGAGAATCTCGACGTGCGGGATGCCTATCAGCACCTCCGTCTCCGCGCGGACGCCCGCCTCCTCGGCGCGTTCGGCGGCGTCGCCGACCACCCGTTCCGCCCGCGCGCGGAGCGAACTGCGCACGCCGTCGAGCGGTACGCTCTCGGGCGACAGCATGCCCACGTCGCCCACGTCAACGACCGAGAGGATGCGGAGCGTCGCGTCGTACGTCCGCGCGAGGTCTATCGCCCGGTCGAGGGCGGCGTCCGCCGGGTCGCTTCCGTCGGTGGGGACGAGAATCGTCCGGTACATACGGGGTCGTACGCGCCGCAGGTCCGTGTAGCCACCGCCGATTCGGACGGAATCGGAAACTGCCTCCGCTTTTTTCTCTCTCGGCCCCCTACCGCGCGCCATGGACGGACTCGACTCCTGCGACCGCGTTCTCGTTCCCACCGACCGCGACGACGACGTGGTCGCCTTAGACCACGCCGTCGAAATCGCCCGCCGGTGCGACGCCGAACTGTACGTTCTGTCGGTCGTGAACCCCTACGGCATGTCGACGGTGGCCGACCGAACGGAGGCGGAGTCGCGCGCCGAGGACGTGGTGACCGCCGCCGCCGAGAGAGCCCGCGAGGAGGGCGTAGACGCCGACTGGGCCGTCGAGACGGGAGAGCCGAGTAAACAGATACTGGAGACGGTAGACCGGACGGACTCCGACGTGGTGGCGATGGGGACGCACGGGCGACGCGGCGTCGAGCGATACGTGGTCGGAAGCGTCGCCGAGAAAGTCGTCCGCCACTCGCCGGTTCCGGTGTTGACGGTCAGAATCGACGCGCCCGGCGAACTACCGTACCGGGAGGTGGTCGTCCCGACGGACGGAAGCGAGGCGAACGACCCCGCCGAGGTGTGGGGCGTGGGCGTCGCGGCGGCGTTCGACGCGGAGGTCCACGCCCTCTCGGTCGTCGGGTCCTCAGGGATCTCCGGCGGGGGCGCGGGCGAGGAGGATTCCGCGGAGGCGGCGGTCGAAGAGGTCCTCGAACGGGCCGAACGGGCGGACGCGGCGGCGGTTAGCGCTGTCGAACGCGGCGACCCCGCCGAGGAGATTATCGCCTACTCCGATGCGGCGGGCGGCGACCTCGTGGTGATGGGGACCCACGGCCGGACGGGCCTGAAGCACGCCGTCATCGGGAGCGTCGCCGAGAACGTCGTCCGCCGCTCACCGGTTCCGGTCCTCACCGTCCCCGGCGACGGCGGCGAACGAGGGGCGTGACGCCGGTGTCCGACGCGAACCGGGCGGGCGAGGTGGCCGACGGCGCGTTCGAGGGAGTCGTCCTCGGCGGCGGGTACTCGACTCGCTTCGGCGACGAGGACAAGGCCCTCGCGGAACTGCGGGGGCGTCCCCTCCTCGCGCACGTCGTCTCCCGACTGGGGAGGGTCTGCGACCGGGTCGTCCTCAACTGCCGCGAGGAACAGGCCGAGTCGCACCGCGCGGCCGTCGAGAACTGCGACGTGCCCGTCGCCGTCGCCGTGGACCCGGAACCGGACCGCGGTCCGATGGCCGGCATCGCCGCCGGACTCCGCGCCGTCGAAGCGGAGTACGCCGCCGTCGTCGCCTGCGACATGCCGTTTCTCGACCCGGAGTTCCTCCGCTACCTCCGCCGGCGCGCCGAGGGGCGCGACGCCGCCGTCCCGCAACGCGAGGACGAGTGGTACCAGACGACGCAGGCCGTCTACAGCGCGGCGGCGATGGCCGACGCCTGCGAACGCGCACTCGAACGCGGCGAGGGGAAGATACTGGCCGCACTCGAGGAGTTAGACTGGGCGACGGTCGGCGAGGCGGACATCGAAGCGCACGCCGCCGCCGACACCTTCGAGAACGTCAACACCCGCGAGGAGTTGGCCGCGGCGGAGCGGAAACTCCGAGACGAGTGACGGTCAGCGCTCGACGGTATCGACGACGGGGTCGTCGGCGATCATCCGCGTGAGGAGCACGCGGTCCACCGCCGACGCCGACGTACCGTCGAGGACGCCGCGCGCTATCTTCCGGCCCGTCTCGGCGAGTTCGGGCGTATCGACCATGTTGATCACCGGAACCGCGCGCGCTCCCTCCGGGACGCCTTTCAGGCCGCCGTCCTCGTGGGCGAGGACCGCCGCGACGTGCGACGGGCGAATCTCCTCGCCCTCCTCGACGTCCGCGAGTCCGCTCACCCTCTCGGGGCGGTGGACCGCCCGTTCGGAGAGGGGTTCGCCGACGACGCGCGCCGACGCGACGGGGAGGACGTGCGTGGCCGCCGACGGTATCTGCGGTTCGCGGTCGTTCGGGGCCTTCAGCAGGCGGTTCCGCGCGCCGTCGGCCTTCACCAGGAGGGGGCCGACGCCCGCGGCGGCGAGTCCGTCCACGACGCCGGGGTCGTAGCCGAAGTAGCGGTCCTCGCGTTCGCGTTCGGGGACGAGACCCAACGGCCGCCGCGCCTCCGCATCGGCCGCCGCCTCGGGATCCGTCGTCACGACGACCCGTTCGACCTCCTCGTCGAATATCGGGATTCGGACGGTGGCGGTGACGACGCCGTCCGTCTCCGCGGCGAGGCGGTAGAGCGTCGTCTTCTTACCGCCCGCGCCGACGGCGGCGACGACCGAGTCGTCGTCGAGTTCGAGCGTCTCCGAGAGCGACGGTACGGTCACTGGTGGGTCACCTCGGCGAAACCGTGGCGCGGCGGACGGATAGGCGTTTCTTCGACGGCGCGTCGCTGCTTCGGACCACCCGCCGGCACCCCGCCCCCGGGCCACCGAAGCGTCACGCTTACTCTCCCCCGCCGGCAGGTTTCGGTATGAACGTCCCCTGCGTCCGCGTCCCGCGAACCGACGGCGAGGCGACGCGCCGCGCCCTCGCGGAGGCGGACTGTATCGACCGGGACTTCGAGATTGCGGTCAAAGACGGACACCTCCACATCCCCGTGACCGACGCCGCGGCGGTTCCCGAGGAGTTCGAGGTGGTCGAGTTCGACGCCGAGGCCCGGAGTCAGCAACGGACGCCCGCCGACGTCCTCGGCTTCGAACCGACGTACGAACGACTGGGCGACATCGTCATCGTAGACGAGGACGACGACGAACGCGCCCGCGAGATAGCCGACGCCGTCGTCGAATCCGACCTCCCCGCAGACACCGTCGTCAACCGGGCCTCGAAGGTCAAGGGCGAACTGCGCGTCCGCGATTGGGACGTGCTCGCGGGCGAGGACACGGAAGTCGTCCACCGCGAGTACGGCTGTGAGTTCCTCTTGGACATCGCTGAGGTGTACTTCTCGCCGCGACTGGCGACGGAGCGACACCGCGTGGCCGAACAGGTCGAGTCCGGCGAGAACGCCTTCGACATGTTCGCCGGCGTCGGTCCGTTCGTCGTCCCGTTCGCCAAGCGAGGCGCGGCGGTGGTCGGGTGCGACCTGAACGAGGCGGCGATTCGGTACCTCCGCGAGAACGCCCGACGCAACGGCGTCGAAGACCGAGTGACCGCCGTCCACGGCGACGTTCGCGAGGTGGCCGAAGAGTACGAGGGGTGGGCCGACCGAATCGTGATGAACCTCCCCCACAGCGCCGACGACTTCCTCGACACCGCAGTCCGACTCGCCGGCGACGACTGCGTGATTCACTACTACGACATCCAACACGAAGACGACCCGTACGGCCCCGGAATCTCGGCGATTCGCGACGCCGCGGAACCGACGTACGACGTGGAGGTGCTGGCCGAACACACCGTACGGTCGTACGCGCCGCACGAACTGAACGTGTGCGTGGATGTCAGGCTCACCTCGCGATAATTCGGAAGCCTTTTCTTGTTCATCGGGCTACCTGAGAGTGCACGACGACGTGAGCGCCGGTGTAGCTCAGCTGGCAGAGCGATTCCTTCGTAAGGAATAGGCCGAGGGTTCAAATCCCTCCACCGGCTTTATTCTGCGACGAACTTCACGGGGTGCGTAGCGACGAGTCCGTGAGCGTCGAACGGGTGATTGGTGGAGCCAACGAAGGAGCGTACCTGTGAGCGACTGTCGTTCAGAAGATAGCCATATCCCGACACGAACTCCGACAGGTCGTCTCGCCTGATTCGATGCGGGAGTTACGACGAGTTCTGTAGCTTCACGAGGACGATCGTCTTGTCTTCGAGCGGTCTCTGTCCGATCTTTCGGTACGGTCGGTCGAGAGACTCTACCCGGTCCCGATGAAGGACCAAGTACTGAACGCTACCGTCCACCTCGCTCAGTTCGATCGATTCGAGACTGTGGTCCGCGTAAAACGCCCACGTAAAGTGCACCGACCCGACCGCGTGGCGGCCGACATACACTCGTTCTTCGGCTGGCACCCCGGAGTCGACGAGGTTACCCGCCGCCTTCTGTTCCTGCATCCTTTCCTTTGAGAGCGATGGGGGTGCCCCGACAAACGCGACTACAACAAATACAGCAAGTGCTACCGGAACGATGTTCGACGCGATGTGATAACCTCCGTCGCTCATCCCATCTGTGAAGATTCGTTTGACGGTGGGAAAAAGCAGGATTGCGCCGACTACGACGGCGATTCCGAGCAAAAATTGGACGCCAGTTACGAGCTCTCCCGAAAGTAGATGTTGTGTTCTCGGTTCTGCAAACGGTGAAAACTCCGCCATTCGGAACGAGAACAAGAGCGTGAGTGCTGTTCCGACCAGAACACCGACGATCGCGGTCGGTTCTCGGCGCAGGGCCAGTGAGAATAGCCAGCCCACGAGGAGCGAGAAGGGTACGTAGGCGGGAATGATGTACCATTGGTGGTTGCCGGTATAGACGAAGAAGAGCATCGTCGAGACGCCCCACCAACAGAGGAAGAGAGGGGTAAGAGAGGTCATGTCGTCCCGGTCGGTGGAGAGATCTCTCGTGACCAAGGCAGCGGGAATCAGGAAGTACACCCACGGGTCGAAATGGACTAAGAAGTTCTTGAAGTAGGGGTACTTCATGAATCCGAACATCGCGCCCTCTACAGTGTACATACTGGACTCGGTCGCACGAGTGAGAACCTGTTCGATGAATATCTCCCGGATGAACTGCTCACCGTAAGTCGCCCAAGCGAGAATTGGCCACGGGAGTAGAACTGCACCGCCGACTCCGAGCCCACGAACGAAATCCTTCGTCAGGAACACGCGATAGTTCACGAAAACGAGCGGAAGAACTGCTATCGCGAAAATCCCCGCACCGAACCCCTTGACGAGAACCGTGAGAGCGCCGACGAGACCGACTGCGGGGAACAACCCTGAACGATCCTCTCTCACCGCTTTCAACACAAGGTAGACGAAGGCCGCACCGAGCAACGTATTGAGCATGTCCGTCCCGCCGGTACGGCCAGCGTTATTGCCGGCACAGATGTACGGGACTACCAAGAAAATTAATCCAGAGAAGTATCCGACTTCCCGACCGTGGAGTTCTTTCCCGAAGAAGAATATCAGCACCGACGCGGCGATCGTCGCGGTCGCAGAGGGAAAGCGAGCCCCGAAAGCCGTCGTCCCGAACACGAGCATAGAAACCGCCTCTACCCAAAGCGCGAGGGGAGGTTTTTCGAGGAACGCAGCCTCCCGTATCTGTCCGCTTCCGACCATCCAGTTGACGTGCGGGAAGAGCCAGTGGCCACGGTGGACCGCATGTTGAGCCGCGTTCGCATAGATCGCCTCATCCCAGGCGATCAGCGGGTACGACCCGAGACCCCGATAGTAGATTATCGCACCGGCGACCACGAGAGCGACCAGTAACGCCTTGTCCATCGCCGTCAGCGCGATTTGGGCCTGCAACGAGCGGAGTCGGCCGAACTTCCCTCGATTCGAGACGGTCCGCTCAGATCCGACCGACGAGCGTATCGTCGGGGACGGACTGCCAGATGAGCCGGTCGATTCCGACGGTTGTCCCGTCGCGAGTCGAGGAGGGCCCGACGGTGAGGCCCCCGATGATGTATCCGTAGCGTCTCCTGTCGAACCAGCCGACTGCGGTTCGAGTTCTGTCTCTACTGATTCCCTTTCTTTCGAATCCGGTCGGTCCGTGTCCTCTGCGCCGTGAGACTGCTCGCGAACTGCAGCAACGAACGATTCGACGGCTTTCGCCTCGTCATCGGAGACAGTCGAACTGGGCGAAAACCCCGCCACCTTCGAGAAGTAAGACTTCGTCAGCCTGGCGGTTTCCTCACCGACATTAGCTCGATCAGCAACGCGGGTCAGATACTCGTTTATTGTCTCCGACCTCTGTTTCTCGACGCCAGAGACCGATTGAATCTCTCGTAGATCTATATCGGGCATCGTTCACTCTACCTCCCCTCGCGGGCAGACGGGAACCGAGCGGTATGATTCGAGCTACTCACCATTGCTACCAGTTTTCATCAGCTTCGAGCGGTCTGTCTTCGTTACGTCTCGGAATCGAGGGCTAGTCGCGATCGCATCAGTGCGACGCTTCACGTCTACGAGCGCCGTGGCGAGCTCGATCGACGTCGAGATAGGATTGACCGTCGAGTCGGGGTGGTCTTCCCAATCGACGGGGACCTCCGCGATTTCGTAGCCGAGCGAACCGGCCACGCTCACGAACTCTAGATCCCACGCGAACTCAGGTTCGTAGCAGTGGTGCCCGATAGTTTCCCACGCATCCGCCCGGACGGCCTTCGCACCGCACTGGTAGTCTCGACACTGCGTCGGGAGCATCTTCCGCGCCGCGAACGCGAAAACGTCTCCGAGAAGTCGACGAACAACCGTCTGGTGAGCGACGATGCGCGAGGACGGATGTCGACGAGACGCGATTCCTACCTCGGCGGTGCCCTCGCTAACCTGTCGGACAACGTCCGAAAGCGACGTGGCGGGAACGGACCCGTCGGCGTCGGCGAACGCGATAACATCCGTATCCAGCGCGTCGAAACCTTCCATAATCGCAGCCCCCTTTCCACGTTGGGTGTTCGAGACGTTGACGTCCGCGACCTCTTCGAGTCGGCTGACGGTGGCCTGCTTCGGTGCGTCGATCTCGATACGAATAACCACCGGATCGAGAACGCGTCGGACCGATTCGATGTACCGTTCGAGCGTGAGAATATCCGGTTCGTATGCCGGAATAACGACGCCAATACTATCCGTCACGCCATCCCCTCCCTTTCCCGTACATACCTTCGGTATCACAGTTGGATCACATATATGCTTCCCCGCTGACACCTTACTCTATTCGTTCCGCACCCGTAGCCTGCTGAGAGTTTTCAATTTAATTTGACAAACAGATGTATTCTCCCCTTGTGTTCCCTCTACCGGCCAAAATATGTGGTATACGTCGATTGAGAAGAGGTACATTCCAATGGAGTCTAGCTCAGTGGTAATAATGTCAACTATCGGAGCGAAATTGGCTCTCGTTTCGATTACGATAGATCTCGGATTTCACCAAGCGATAGCAGCGCATCTTCCCTCCGTGGAGACGATGTCCCACTAAACTCAGCTGCTAGGTTCCAACGTTCACACGGTTTGCTGACTCTAACGCCGTCGGTCGAGAACCGTCGGCGAGAGTTACTCCCGCGCGAACCGAAGCCGGTAGTCCCCGTTCGTGCGTTCCGTGACCGTCTGGAGTCGCGCGGGTTCCATCGAGGTGCCGACGACGACGTCGTACGTCTTCGAGACGGTGAACTCCTCGTGGTCGGTCGTCCCCCAGATGACTGCGTCGATGACTTGGGTGTCGTTCAACGTGACCTCGGAGCGGTCGTCGGTCCAGAGAACCGTCACGGGCGTCTCGCCCGCGTCCCCCTCCTCGGCGGAGCGGGACGCGTTCGCGGGGTCGGTGGTGGAGCGGAGACTTCCGTTCGGTGGTGTATGTTCTCTCATAGATACTGAATCAGATACTGACTTGTCTCCGCTGGAGACACACAGTCAAATGTGTATCGAAGTTCGAAACCCCTGTCTCGTCGGCGACACCCGCCGTCCGTGCGCGCCGACTTCCGAATTGCTCCGTCGGCGCACTATGTCGCTATGACGACAGTTCCTGTCTCCTCGAAGCAAGCGGTTTCGAGGCCGTCGCTCCTCTCTTTGGTTCTCTCGACGACCCCCTCCAGTGCGGTCACCAGTCGCACCGGATTCACGGGGGCGTCGTCCGAACAAACCAGGGCGTTCGTACGCCCACTGGTAGTATATCCTCACTGCTTAAATTTGTACTGTATTGACACGAGTTGGTCGTCTTCCGTCGCTTCAGGCACTTTATCATCCGCCGCGGCGGAGGAGGGATATGCTCACGTTCATCGGTCTCGGTCTGTACGACGAGCGTTCGATAACCGTCGAGGGGAGAGACGCGCTTCGAGAGGCGGACCGCGCGTACGCGGAGTTCTACACGAGCAAACTGCTCGGTGCGACCGTCGACGAACTGGAGTCGCACCACGGCGTCGATATTGAGGTTCTCGGTCGGGAAGGCGTCGAACAGCGTCCCGAGGAGATGCTCGACGCCGCCGAGACCGAGGACGTCGCGTTCCTCACCGCCGGCGACACGATGATATCGACGACGCACGTGGACCTGCGACTCCGGGCGGTAGAGCGCGGTATCGAGACGCGCGTCGTCCACGGCGTAACCGCCCAGTCGGCCGCGAGCGGTCTCAGCGGGCTTCAGAACTACCGGTTCGGAAAGGCCGTGACGCTCCCGTTCCCGTACGCGCACGGTGCGGAGGGCGTCCCGCAGAGCGTCGTCGACTCCATCGAGGCGAACCGAGAGCGAGGACTCCACACGCTGGTGTACCTCGACATCAAGGCCGACCGCGACGAGTACATGACGGCGCAGTTCGCCGCCGGGGAACTGGCGTCCGACTGGAAGGACGTCCTCGGCGTCGTCGTCGCCCGCGCCGGGAGTCCGGACCCCGTCGTGGCGGCGGACCGACTCTCCGCACTCGCGGACCGCGAGTTCGGCGACCCGCTTCACATGCTCCTCGTTCCCGGTGACCTCCACCACGTCGAGGCCGACGCGGTGCGGACGCTCGGCGGTGCGCCGGACGACGTGGTCGCGGAGAACGAACTGTAACTCCCTCGACCGTTCGACCGTTCAGACGCTTCCGCCGCGGTTCGTCCCCTGTACGTCCTCTACGTCGAGGGCGTCGGCTAAGTCGTACTCGTCGCCGGTGAGCATGTACAACACGTCCTCGACGACCGTGAGGAGTTCCGGCAGTTCGCGGACGACGAGGTAGGTGATGCCGACGAGAGCGACGACCGCGAGCAGTTGGCTGATTATCCGATCCGAGATGAAAAACGAGACCATGTAGGGGTCGCTCGACCCGAACAGAAGCAGTATCTCGTCGACGAAGAACTGGAAGTACTGCTTTCCGAAGGCGATGGTGATGAACGTCGTCCGAAGCAGATTGAGCGCGTAGATGATGGGGATGGCGATAGCCAGCGCGCGGAGTTTCCGCCGGAGCGGAGCCTTCACCGCGGCGATGAGGCCCGCGAAGATGGTCATGCTTCCCAGACCGGTGCACGCGAGGACGACGGACACTTCGAGGCGGTGGTCGCCCGCCCAGAAGCGGAACGTGTTCAGATAGCCCTGCTCGCCGACGACGAGTTCGGGGTGGTAGCCGAGGGCGTTGACCAAGAACCCCGTCTGAGCGGCGACCGTCTCCATCAGGACGCCCCTCGGGGCGGGCACGTGGAGTCCGAGGAGCGTGAACGCTGGTATCGTCTCGAACGGGAGGTAGACGGCCCCCATCACGGCGACGGCGCGGGAGAGGACGAACAGCGAACTTCGGCCGGAGTAGAGGAGATACCCCGCGTAGAGACACGCCGGGACGGCGGCCAAAGAGAGGAACCCCTCGATGTAGCTCTTGTGGACGAACGCGAAGTGAGGGACCAACTGCAGCCAAAAGAGCGCGAAACCGGCCCACGCGGCCAGGGTGACGTATCGCGCGTACCGCTCGTCGCGGCGTTCGAGTACCGCGCCGACGACGAACGTCAGGATGACGACCCACGCGAGGGCGTCGGAAAGAACTCCGGGCATAGACGAACGATACGGCGTTCGGATTAAATCCCTTGTCGTTCTGTGCGCCGTCCGAGTCGGACCGTGAACGGACGACTGCGGGCGGTACGGCAGGGTGAGACGACGCTGTCGCTCACCGATCGAGTCCGAAAGAAAGGAAGTTCGGGACCGAGTCGGAGGGAAACCCTCCGGGACTCAGTTAGTTAGTCGCGGCGGACGGCGAGGAGCGCCGCAGCGAGGAGCGCGGTGACAGCGACGACCACGCCGAATCCGGGCGTGCTCGTGTCAGTCTCCGTCGGCCCTTCGGTTGCGGTCTCGCCGGTCGACGTCGTCGTCACGGCCGTCGTGGTGGCCGGCGCGTCGGTCGTCGTGTCGACAGGCTCGTCCGTCGTCGCCGTACCGTTGTCCGTCACGGTTTCGGTGACCTGGGAGCCTTCGACGACTTCGCCGTCAACCGTTTCGTCAGAGGCAGCGTTGCTGCCACTCACTTTCACGGTGAACGTGTCGTTGACGTTCTGACCGCTGAAGTCGAAGTCAGCAGAGAACGTGTTGTTCTCGGTGACGTGGACCGTCGCGGTCTTCAGGAAGCTCGGGCGGACGTCCGAGTCACTGCGGACACGGAGCTGAAGTTCCGTACCCGGGGCGACGTTGGACGTGCCTTCGATGGTCTGACCCGCAGCGTTCGCAACGTTGTACGGGTCGTCGAGGCTGTGTTCGCCCTCGATGAGGTCGAAGTTAGCCGTCGTGCTGGTCTCCTCGCTGGAGAGGTTGCCCTTGTCCTTCGCGACGGTGAAGTTAGCCGTGAGGCTGTCACCGTCACCGAAGTCGACTTCGCCGCTCGGGCGGAACGCGCCGATGTCGCCTGCGTCCGAGTCGAACACGACGTAGTACGTGTCGTTCTCGGTGTCAGCGACGACGCTCTGGACGTTGTCCTCGCTCACGTTGAGCGAGTACGCCTCGCGGTTGGTCGGAGCTTCGCTCTGGTTGAACGTGAGGCTGAACTTGCTGTTGTTGAGGAGCGCCGAAGCGTTGTCGTTCGCGCCATCGACGATGCCGCCGATGCCGGATGCGACGATCTGGGTGACGACGTAGTCGCCGTCAGCGATCTTGCTGTCCTGCGTGAGGTTACCGTTCTCGGCGGCCTCGTTCAGTGCGCTGAGGTCGCTGAGGTCGGTGCGGTCGGAAGCGGTCCACGTCTGGAGCGATTCCGTGCTGCGCTCTTCGAGGACGAGCGTGCCGACGTTCTGGGAGCTCGAGCTCGCGTCCTGGTTCGCGCGGACTTCGAGGTCGTACTCGCCAGCGTCGAGGAGCGATTCGACGGAGTTCTCCGACTGGATGTCGGACTTGACGATCGCGTCGTCGTCGTTCTTCACGGTGAAGACGTCGGAGCTACCGGTCGTCGAACCGGAGGCGCCGATCGCTTCCCACGTGTTGAAGCGGATGACGACTTTGCCGTCGTTGTTCTCGTCTTCGACGGTCACGTTAGCAAGGAAACCGACGTCCGTGCTACCGATGTTGACCGTCGCGTAGTCGTTGTTCGAGACGGTGACGGGGATTTCGACCGTGTCACCGCGCTGTTCGGTAATGATCGAGTTGCTGAAGCTGGCCGAGCCGTCGGAGGCCTTAGCAACCTTGATGGTCGAGGATTCGACCGTCACACCCGAGTAGTCGTCGCGGACTTCGAGCGTGTATTCGCCGTTGTCGGTGTCACTGAAGGCGTCGATGTCGAACTCGTATTCACCCTGACCGTTCAGGGAGTCGTTGACTTCCGCACCGAACTCGTCGCCGTCAGACTCGTAGAGCTGAAGCGAGACCGGACGGTTACCCGCGTTGGCGGAGACCGTACCAGAGACGGTGTCGGACGTCGTGATGTTCTGGTCATCGACGTCGAGGGAAAGACCGAGGTCGCGAAGGTCGATCGTGCGCGTCGCACTATCGAACGTCACGTTGTATTCGCCGAGTGCGCGGTTCTCCGTGTTGAAGACGAACACCTTGCTGTGGTCGCCCGTGGAACCGGAGAACGCGTAGTTGTCCTCGCCTTCGATCTCGACAGACGAATCCGTGCTGTTCGAGACGACTGCAACCTTCGAGCCCTTGTACGCATTCGCGTCGTTGGAGCGAATCGTCGTAGAGGCGAAGGTCACGGACTTCGCGTCGTCAGTATCGGAGACACTGACGGTGTTGCCCGCGGTGTCGTCGACGCTGTAGGTGATCGAGATGTCGTCCGTGTAGACCTTGCTCAGGTCGAAGACAACACGGCCACCTTCGCTGGCGGCGGTGTCAGCGTTCGAGAGCGTGGTGATCTCCTCTTCGTCGCTGTTGAGGAGAGTCACGGTCGCGCTGCTCGCATCAACGTTCTTGTTGAACGCCAGTTCAAGCTCAGCGTCCACGTTGTCCGACCCCGACGCCGTGTCGTTGTCGTAGTGGATTGCGGACTTGAGCGTAGGCTTCGAGTTGTCTACCTCGAAGGAAGCCGTTGCTTCTGCCTCATCTCCAACGGAGAGCGAGGCGTTCTGGTAGGCAGCAACTTGGTAGCTGCCTTCGGATGCGCCCGAGGGGACCGTAAGCGTCTGACCAGTGTACTCGCCACTGGAATCAGCCGCCGTCGATCCGCTAGGCTCCGAATCGTTGTAGAAGCCGTCGTTGTTCAGGTCGATCCAATACTGAATATCGCCAGTAGTCGAAGTGTTGTTCGTGACGGTAAACGCCACGTCACTGCCCGAGGAAACTACCTCGGAACCAGATTCGACTGTGACGGAATTTGCTGCCGCAGCAGCCGTGCCCGTGAACGCGATGGTGCCGGCGAAGACCGACAGAACCATCAGCGCGGCGAGCGCGACGGCGCGGATCTGCTTAGATTTCCGTGTCATGTTTAGTTGGGTAGGTCGCTAGTCGGCAACAGCACCTTTCGGTCGCCCTCGATATCCAGACGCCCGCCGAAGCGGACTTGGACGACGGTACTCGCTGATGTCACCTTGGGTAGGGGTACAGGTCGAAACTTCTCCCAGTGTTATATATGTCTTCTGTTCTGGAAATTGTTTTCACAGCGAAAATGAAGATATGGGACCACTCAATCGAAGTTAATGTCTACCAGATAACAACACGACGGTTCAGCGTGCTACCTGTATCCGGTACCTGTTACGCTCATCCGCGATTCTCGTTGTTGTGACTGTGCGAGCGGCGAATCTGGTCGAGACGGGGAGACGAAAAGCGAGGGGCGGCCGGCGCTCAGTCGTCGCTGGGGTTGAGAACCTCGATTTCGTGACCGTCGGGGTCCTTCGTGAACGCGTAGCGTTGGTCGCAGGACTCGGGATCGCGGTAGTCCTCCGCCTCCCGTTCCATCAGGGTGTCCCAGTACTCGTTCAGGTCGTCGGCGCGGACGCAGACGTGCCCCCACGCGTCGCCCATCGTGTACGTTCGGCCGTCGTAATTGTACGTGAGTTCGACGGCCATCGCCTCTTCGGCGGCGTCCTCGGGCTTCATGAAGTAGTTCGCGAACGTGTCGGACTCCCAGCGACCGGTGTGTTCGTACTCGAACTTCCGCGTCCAGAAGCCGATGGCCTCGTCGGCGTCCTCGACGCGCATCATCGTGTGGTCGATGCTCCACTTCGCGCCGTGGTCGCGTTGGACGATTTCGACCTCGTGGCCGTCGGGGTCCTTCACGAACGCGTAGCGTCCGCCGCAGGACTCGGGGTCGCGGTAATCCTCGACGCCCTCGTCCATCAACTGCTGGTAGTGCTCTTCGAGTTCGCCCTCGGGGACGCGGACGGCGATGTGGCCCCACGCGTCGCCCATCTCGTACGTCCGGTCGTCGTGGTTGTACGTCAGTTCGAGGACCGCGCCGTCCTCGTGGACGTCCTCCGGCCCGAGGTAGACGTTCGTGAACGTGTCGGCCTCCCAGCGACCCTTCTCCTCGTAGTCGAAGTGCGTCTGGTACCACTCGAGCGATTCATCGAGGTCCTCGACGCGCATCATCACGTGGTCAAGTACTCCGGACATACACGCCGATTTTCGGCCGGCGCGTCGAAAAGGGTACCGAACGCGGAACCCACCGACGCCCGTTCCCACGGCAGTTTGGGACGCTCTCTCGCGCCGTCGCGTCACGTCCGCCGGCGCTTCGCCCGCGGCCAGTACGCCCACCACGCGACGGCCCACAGAGCGAGCGTTCCGAGGGGCCACGCCGTCCGACCGGGTTGCACGGAGAACCCCTGCGCCAGCGAGAGTTGCGCGACGCCGGCGACTGCGAGGAGTCCGCCCGTCACGCGCGAGTCCTCGCGCCCCCGCCGCCACCCGACGACGGCGCTTGCGACCGCACCGGCGTAGCAGGCGACCGAGAGCGGCCACGAGAAGATGTACTCCGGGAGTCCCCGGGTGTAGACGAATAGGAAGTCGCTGAGCGTTGTCACTCCGAACGGCGCGGTGTTCAGGAGCCCCCACGCGAACAGGAGCGTCGTCCCGCCGTCGGCGTAGCGTTGAATCGACCACGGAACCGCCAGAAGCGCGAGGAGAACGAGGACGGTGCGGTCGTCGGAGGGAGACTCCTGTCGGTCGGTACGTCGGGCCACTGCCGGCTTACTTCCGCGCGACGATGCGGAGGATGTCTTCGTCCTGCAGTTCGTGGTCGCGGCCGACCTGTTGTTCGTCGTGTTTCGCGCTCGGTCCGGTGACGCGCGCGAACCGGAACCGTTCGTCCAACGTCCCGCCGAGTCTGTCGAGTGCGTCGTCGACGGTGTTCTCCTCCTCCGTGAGGACGAGCGGTTCCTCGTAATCGACGCCGCGGCCCGGCTTGTCCATGTAGATGCGGATGAGGCCGAGTTCCTCCCACATCTTCTCCTTCAGGGCGTCGAGGCCCTTCTCGGCCTCCGCGCTGATGAAGACGGCCTCCTCGGGGTCGATACCGACCTCCCTGAGGTTCTCCTCGACTGTCGGCAGGTAGTCGCGGTCGATGAGGTCGGCTTTGTTGACCGTGACCATCGAGGGCAGGTAGACGCGGTTGTCCATGATGCCGTCGATGAGTTCGTCTATCGTCAGGTCGCCGCGGACGGTCACGTCGGCGTTGACGTACCCGTGCTCTCTGAGGACGTCCTTGATCGTCTCCTCGTCGAGGGAGACGTCGTCCGTGGTGGTGACCTGAAGCCCGCCCTTCCCCGTCTTCGAGATGGTGAGGCTCGGCGGTTCGGCGTCGAGTCGAATCTTGTTCTCGTACAGTTCGTGGCGGAGGCGTTCGTAGCGCTCGATTTCGAACACCGAGAGCATGAACACCACGAGGTCGGCGGTTCGGACGACCGAGAGCACCTCCTTGCCGCCGCCGCGGCCGCCCGCCGCGCCCTCGATGAGACCCGGAACGTCGAGGATCTGGATGTTCGCTCCGTTGTACTTGAGCATCCCCGGGTTGACGTTCAGCGTCGTGAACTCGTACTCGCCGACTTCGCTGTCGGCGTTCGTCAGGGCGTTGATGAGCGTCGATTTGCCGACGCTCGGGAATCCGACGAGTGCGACGGTCACGTCGCCGGTCTTCTCGACCGCGTAGCCGTGGCCGCCACCGCTGGAGGACTGTTTCTCGAGTTTCTCCTTCTTTTCCGCGAGCTTCGCCTTCAGACGCCCGATGTGTGACTCCGTCGACTTGTTGTAGGGCGTGTTCGCGATCTCCTCGCGGAGTTCTTCGATCTCTTCCTCCAGTCCCATCGGGTACACGTCGGCCACGTGCGTCGAAAAACCTGTTCCTTCGTCTCGGCATCGGTTGTTGTTTCGCGTACGCGGGAGCGCGCGAGAAACGCTTCGATAGCGTTATATCGAGCACTCGTGACCGAGGAACTAGACGAGATGCCGGACGCTTCCACGTTTCGGGATAGGACGGAGATAACGGTTCCGTGCGAGTCGTTGAGCGACGTTCGAGACGAACTCGAATCGGAGTTCACCGTCACCGTCTTCCCGAAGGACGGAATCTGCCGCATCATCGCCAGTCCGGTGGAGATACGGGCCGTCGAGCAGTTTCTCACGAACCGCGGCGTCACCGTCCGCTGATTCGTTCCGAAGCGCTTTGTACCCCGCGCGACCATCTTCCGGTATGGACGAAACGCCGGGACTCTCCGACCAGTACCGGATGGCCAGCCCGTGGCCCCTGTTCGTTGCGCTCGGGATCCCCATCTCCGAGATCGGCATCCTGTTCGACCTCTTCCCCGTGGCGGTCGGCGGACTGCTCCTCTTCTCCGGAAGCGTCGCCGGGATGTCCCACGAGTCGGGGTACGCGAAGACGCCGTGGCGGGCGCTGGTCGTCCTCGCGGCGATTCTGCTCGTCGCCGGGGGCGCGGTGGTGTTCGCCGACGTGGGTCTCCTCACCCGCGGGTACGCCATCGCCGCCGCGGGAGCGATACTCCTCGTCGGCGGCGTCGTCGGCGAGTTGGTCGTCGGCGAGGGGACGGAGCCGTACTGAAGTACGACGTTCGCACGCGACGACCGGTAGCGAACCAACAACCTATTTGATTCCGGCCGAGAAGACACTACCATGGCGAACAAAATCTTCGACAGGGATACGGTGTTGGACCTGACGGTCAACTTCATCCCGTTGTTCATCATCGTCTTCTTCATCGTCGGGTTCGCGGTGTACCCGGCGTTCGGAACAGACCTCCTCCCGTCCGCGCTTCAGTTCGGCTTGCTCGTCGTCCCCTTCGTCATGCTGACGGTCCTGACGTACCTCTCGGGGAAGGCCGTCTCCACCGCCGAAAAGACGTCGACCGTCTACCCCGCCGGACAGGCGACCGTCCCGGGGGTCGAACCCCTCCACGAGTCGGAGCACGAAGCCGAAAACGTCCCGGCGGAGACCGGCGAAGAATCCGGTGCGGTAGACGCCAAATCGGCCGACTCCGACGGACAGTAGCGACCTCGCGTCGACTCATACCCGTACCTTTCATTACCCTCCGTTCCTGAGAAGCACGCATGGAGATCAACGGACAGTTGGCGCTGACGGTCCTCATGGGGGTCTTCCTCGTGGCCGTCGCCGCGTGGCTCGCGCGGATCGAAAACTGGCGCACCTACACGCCGCTTGCCGGCGGTGGTGGCGCTGGCGGGTACGGACAGGAGGTCCACCGAGAGAAACCGTCCGGGCTCATCCGGTGGTTGACGACGGTAGACCACAAGGACATCGGCATTCTGTACGGCACGTACGGGCTCACCGCGTTCGCCGTCGGCGGGTTGATGGTCGTGTTGATGCGGGCCGAACTCGCGGACCCGAACGCGACCCTGATGTCGAACACCTTCTACAACTCGCTGATGACGAGCCACGGCATCACGATGCTGTTCCTGTTCGGGACGCCGATAATCGCGGCGTTCGCGAACTACTTCATCCCGCTTCTCATCGGTGCCGACGACATGGCGTTCCCGCGCATCAACGCCATCGCGTTCTGGCTTCTGCCGCCTGGCGCGCTTCTCATCTGGGCCGGCTTCTTCCCCCTCCCGGAGGTCATTCCGGCGCAGACGGGCTGGACGATGTACACGCCGCTCTCGGCGGGCGTCGGGAACGGCAATCAGGCCAACGCCGGCGTCGACCTGATGCTCCTCGGACTGCACCTCACCGGTGTCTCCGCGACGATGGGCGCTATCAACTTCATCGCGACCATCTTCACCGAACGCGCGAAGGAAGTTACGTGGGCGAACCTCGACATCTTCTCGTGGACGATACTCACCCAGTCGGGGCTCATCCTCTTCGCGTTCCCCCTGCTTGGGAGCGCGCTTCTGATGCTGCTTTTCGACCGTAACTTCGCTACATCGTTCTTCGTCAACGACGGCGGCGGAGCGATACTCTGGCAGCACATCTTCTGGTTCTTCGGACACCCCGAAGTGTACGTGTTGGTGCTGCCGCCGATGGGCATCGTCAGCCTCGTGTTACCGCGCTTCGCGGGCCGTCGGCTGTTCGGGTTCAAGTTCGTCGTCTACTCGACGCTCGCCATCGGCGTCCTCTCGTTCGGCGTCTGGGCGCACCACATGTTCGCGACGGGCATCGACCCCCGTCTCCGCGCCTCGTTCATGGCCGTCTCGTTGGCCATCGCCATCCCCTCGGCGGTGAAGACGTTCAACTGGATAACGACGATGTGGAACGGCAACGTTCGACTCACCACGCCGATGCTGTTCTGCATCGGGTTCATCTCCAACTTCATCATCGGCGGCGTCACCGGCGTCTTCCTCGCGTCGATTCCGGTCGACCTCGTCCTCCACGACACCTACTACGTCGTGGGTCACTTCCACTACATCGTCATGGGCGCCATCGCCTTCGCGGGCTTTGCGGGCATCTACTACTGGTTCCCCCTCTACACGGGCCGGATGTACCAGCGCACCCTCGGGAAGGCGCACTTCTGGCTCTCGATGGTCGGGACGAACATCACGTTCTTCGCGATGATTCTGCTCGGCTACGGCGGCATGCCGCGTCGCTACGCGACGTACCTCCCGCAGTTCACCGACCTGCACCTGCTTGCGACCGTCGGAGCGTTCATCCTGCTCGTCGGTCAGATAATCTTCGTCGGTAACATCGCCCAGTCGTGGCTCGAAGGCCCCCGCGTCACGGACGGCGACCCGTGGAACCTCAAGGAGGAGAACCTCTACACCTCCGAGTGGGACTGGTTCAGCCGAAAGCTCGAAACCGCCATCGCCGACGGCGGCGAGGAAGAGGAGGCCCTCACCGACGGCGGCCGGCAGTCCGACGCCGACGAGTAATCGCGGTACTGCGGTTCGGCATTTTCGTTTTCGCGTCCCTGAATCGTCTCCGAGCGCCCTCGCTGGCGAGAACTGAGAACGTCGAACGGGCGCGTGCGGTCGCGACGCGCCGTGCGTCCGAGGGTGCGGCCCGACGCGGCCGGCGGTCAGAACACGAGGACGATACCGGTCAGGAACATCAACGCCGCCACCGCGGCGAGAACGATGCCGAGGAGGTCCTTGTCGGACATACTCGACCGTTAGTGCCGAGGGGCAAAGACTCGTCGGTGTTCCGACGAGGAGAGCGGAATCCCTAACCCCGACGGGTCGTAGGTTCGAACGTGAGTCAGTCCGTCTCCCAGTCCGACGGTTCGGGCGTCGAGGGGTCGCGGTTCGTCGGCTACCTCTACGTGATTCTCGTCTGCTTCACCGGCGTCGCCGGGTTCCTCGTCGGCACGTTCGTCGAGAACCTCGAAGCGCCGCGCTTTCTCTTTCTGATACCGTTGCCGCCGACGCCGTTCGGCTTTGCGGCCTACGGTGCGCTGACTATCGCCGTCGTGTTGGGGATTCCGCTCCTCCTCGTCGTCTACGTCTCGGAGAACGTCGTCGAGGGGTGAGCGGACGCGTCGGGAGGTGTGACGGCCGAATCCCGCCGCCGTCCCCCAAAGGACTAAGCCGCGCGACCATTCATCTGTGCGTATGTATCACGTGGTAGTCGGTGTCGACGACGAGACGGAACGCGCGCTCCGGTGCGCCGAAGAGGTCGTCGGACTCCCCGGCGGACCCGAGGAGAAGTCGGTGACGCTCATCCACGCGTTCGTCGACAACCCGAACGGCGCGTCGGCGACGCAGGTGCAGTCGGTTCGCGAGGCGGCGGACTACCTCGAAGAGAACGGCATCGAGTACCAAATCGAAGAGTCCAGCGGCGACCCGGCCGACGCCATCGTGACCACCGCCGACCGGGAAGACGCGAACCTCATCCTCGTCGGCGGGCGAAAGCGGTCGCCCGCGGGGAAGGCGCTGTTCGGGAGCGTCACGCAGTCGGTCATCCTCGGCGCAGAGCGACCGGTGATGGTCACCGGCGTCGAGTGAGCGGTCGAAGTACGGTGTCGGTTTTTCGGGAGACGTTCGGACCCGGACCGAGCGACGGCGAAAAGAGACGACGGCGACGGGCCTAGGCGTCCGCGCCGAACGCGTCCGCGAATCGGTCGGCGAGCGTTTCGGGGCGGCGGCGTCCCGTCAGCGTCTCCCGCAGTTCGCCGTCGCGGAAGATGAGCACCGCCGGGGCGCTCTCGACGCCGAACTCGCGACGGAACTCGGGCACCGCCTCGCCGTCCACGCCTGCGGTCGCGACGCCGTCGGGGACCGCATCGAGAATCGCCGGCAGGTCCTCCTTCATCGCCTCGCAGGGGTCGCAGTAGTTCCGCCAGACGGTCAGCACCGCCTCGGCGTTCGAGTCGAGGAACGACCGGTAGGTCCCGTCGTCGAGTTCCTCGAACGCCTCGGGGACGGGCGTCCCCGGGCCGAGTCGGACGAGGAGGTTCGCCGCGACGGCGAGGGTCGGCGAGTCGAGTGCGCCGTCTGCGAACGACCGAACCGACAGGTAGGCCGTCACGTCCGCCCGCGTCACCTCGCCCGAATCGAGCAAAGCGGCCGCCTCCGTCCGGTCTACGCCGAAGAGGTCGGCCACCGTCGACTCGACGCCGCCGTCGTCCATCCGCGCGTACGTGTCGTGGTAGACGCGCCGGACGTCCTCGAACGCCGAGGTGGTCGAGAGCGACCCGTCGTCGCCCTCGGTCACCGCGCCGAGTTCGAGGAGTTCGTCGAGGACCGCTTCCGGGTCGGGGAGGCCGCCGTCCGCCGGCGGGGAGTCTGCGCTCACTGTCACACCCCCAGATACCGCTCGCGGGTCTCCTCGTCCTCGCGGAGTTCCTCGGCGCTCCCGTCGAACACGATTCCCCCGTGGTCGATGACGTAGGCGCGGTCGGCTAGCTGTATCGCCGCCGCGGCGTTCTGTTCGACCAGGAGGATGGTGGTGCCGTCGTCGCTGATGCGACGGACGGCGTCCTCCACGTCCTCGATGATCTTGGGCGCGAGGCCCTCGTACGGTTCGTCCAACAGGAGCAGGTCGGTGTTCTGCTTCAACGCCCGCGCGATGGCGAGCATCTGCTGTTCGCCGCCGGAGAGCGTCCCCGCCCGTTGGGTCCGCCGTTCGTCGAGTCGAGGGAACTGCGCGTACACCTCGTCGGTCGAGAGGCCCTCGTGGCCGACGGACACCGACCGCCCCCACGTGTTGGACGTGTTTCTGGCCACCTCTGCGAGGTGGAGGTTCTCCGCGACGGTGAGGTTCGGGAAGATGCGCCGTTCCTCGGGCACCAAGGAGATGCCCCGCCCGGAGACGTCCTCCGCGGCGAGGCCGGTGACGTCCTCGCCTTTGAATCGGACGACGCCGTCGCGCACGTCCGGCGGCGTCGCGCCGGCGATAGACCGGAGCGTCGTCGTCTTCCCCGCGCCGTTGCGTCCGAGCAAGGCGCATATCTCGCCCTCCTCGACGGACAGCGAGAGGTCCCGGAGGATGTGGCTCTCGCCGTAGTAGGCGTCTATCGCCTCCACGTCGAGGAGGCTCACGCCGACCACCTCCGGTCGGCGTGGCGCCGCCGTCGAGGGCCGACGGACCGTACGGCGGGGGTCACAGCTCCACCCCCCCGAGGTACGCCTCTTGGACGTCGGGGTTGCCCCGAATCTCGTCGGGCGTGCCCTCGGCGATGACTCGTCCTCGGTTGAGGACGACGATGCGGTCGGAGATGCTGAAGACGATTTCCATGTCGTGTTCCACGAGGACGAACGTGAGGCCGCGTTCCGCTTTGACCCGTTCGATGAGGTCTACCGTCGACTGGGTCTCCTCCGGGGACATCCCCGCGGTGGGTTCGTCCATGAGGAGGAGGTCAGGTTCCGCCGCGAGTGCGATGCCGATTTCGAGGCGGCGCTTGTCGCCGTACGGCAGGTCCACCGCCTCGGTGTCGGCGCGATCCAACAGGCCGACGTCCGCCAGCGTCTCCTCGGCCAGTTCGCGGACCGAAGAGAGGTCGTTGCGGTGGGTGAGGAAGTTGAGTCCGAACTCGCCGTGTTCAGCGGCGAGGGCGGCAATCTCGGCGTTCTCTCGGACCGTGAGGTCCGGGAAGATGGAGGCGGTCTGGAACGACTTCGAGACGCCGCGTTGGACCACCTGATGCGGCTTCAACCCGACGATGGACTCGCCTTTGAACCGGATGTCGCCGTCGGTCGGGTCGAGTCGGCGCGTGATGAGGTTGATGAGCGTCGACTTCCCTGCGCCGTTCGGGCCGATTATCGAGACGCGCTCGCCCGACTCGACGGACAGGTCCACGTCGTCGGTGGCCACGAGGCCGCCGAACTCCTTGAGGAGTCCGTCCGTCTCCAACAGCGGAGTTTCGCTCACAGTCGCTCACCTCCGAGTCGGTCGGAGACGAACGAATAGACGTCGTCGGCGTTGTCGGAGACGAACGCGCGAACGTCGCGTATCGCCCCCCAGATGCCCCGCGGGGCGAACCAGATGACGACGACGAACACCAGTCCCAAGAGGAGGTGCCAGTACGTCCCGAAGTCGTCTACGAGGACGATATCCGTGAACGGTATCTGGAGCGTCTGGATGCCGCTGACGATGTTCTCGACGTAGAGGTAGACGGCCGCGCCGAGAATCGGGCCGAACAGCGACGCGGTGCCGCCGAGGACGGCGATGATGACTATCTCGCCGGATTCGGTCCAGTACAGCGACTGCAACGGGACGTACGACCCGTGGATGGTGAACAGGCTGCCGGCGATTCCGGCGAACGCGCCGGAGATGACGAACGCCATCAGTTTGTAGCGCCAGACGTCGAGCCCGACGAACTGCGCGCGCTGTTCGTTCTCGCGGACGGCGCGGAACACCATCCCGTACGGCGAGTTGAGGATGCGGTACGCCGCGGCGACGGAGAGGACGGTGACGACGCCGACGAACAGGTAGAGCCACGTGCCCATCAGTTCGCCCGCGACGCCCGGCAGTTCGGATTCGAGGCGGAACGTCCCTAACAGGGGAGCCACCTCGATGCCGGTCAGGCCGTTCTCGCCGTTGGTCCACTCCGAAAGCGGCGCGGTGGCCATGTAGTACACCATCTGCGCGAACGCCAGCGTCAGGATGCTGAAGTAGATGCCGCCGCGTCGGAGCGACAGGAACCCCAGTAGCCACGCGAACAGCACCGCGAAGACGGTGCCGACGACGACCATCGCGATGGGGTCCGCCGAGACGCTCTTCGAGAAGATGCCCGCCGCGTAGGCCGCCCCGCCCCAGAACGCCGCGTGTCCGAACGAGAGCAGTCCGGTGTAGCCGAGCAACAGGTCGAAGCCCACGGCGAAGATGCCCCAGATGAGGATGAGCGTCGCGAGGCTCTGGTAGCCGAGGAGCACGTCGCTGACGAACGGCGCGCGGGCGAACAGCCACGGGAACACCGCGACGACGATAGCGGTGATTCCGATAACCGTCGCCTCGCGTTCGCGTATCCGCTCCCACCGCGCGAGCAGTCCCGGCCCCTCGAGGACGGTTCCGCCCTCGCCCGTCGGCGACGGTTCGGCTTCGGAGTCGCTCACGGGGCCACCTCCTCGGTACCGAGGATACCCTGCGGCCGGGTCAGGAGGACGATGGCCGCGATGGCGTACAGGCCCACCTGCGACCACGCCGGGACGAACGCGACGAGTGCGGCCGTCGTGAGGCCGAACAGGATGCCGCCGACGACCGCGCCGGCGATGCTGCCGACGCCGCCGATGACGACGGTGAGAAACGCCGGGACGAGGATGTCCATCCCCACGGTGGGGTTGACGACGTTCAGCGGTCCACCCACGACGCCGGCGACGCCCGCCAGCGCGGAGCCGATGCCGAAGACGACGAGGTACGGGCGGCTTATCTTGATGCCGAGGAGCCGGACCATCTCGGCGTCTCTCGTCCCCGCCCTCACCACGAGTCCGAAGTCGGTGTACTCGACGAGGACGTAGACGATGGCGACCAGCACCGCCGTGATGGCGATGACCCACAGTCGCCACCGCGGGAAGTTCCCGACGACGGGGAGCGCAACCGGCCCCGAGACGGGGATGCCCGCGAACCCGCCGAACGAGAGGATGCGCGCGGGTTGCTCGAACGGCAGGCTGTTGCTGCCGAACAGCACGCGGAACAGTTCCTGCAGGACGATGGCGAGGCCGAAGGTGACGAGAATCTGGTCGGTGTCCGGTCGGTCGTAGAAGGCGCGCGCGACGTAGCGCTCCATCAACAGACCGACGCAGAAGACGATGAGCGGTACCAACAGCAACGCGGCCAGAAAGCCCCACTCCAGCCCGAGCGTCGAGTAGCCCCACTCCGAGAGCTTCCCGGAGGTGAGGTTCACTTCCAACGCGACGAACAGGCCCGCGTACGTCCCGACGACGTACAGGGCTCCGTGCGCGAAGTTGACGAACTTGAGCGTACCGAGGATGATGGAGAGGCCGACCGCCAAGAGGACGTATATCGCGCCCTGTTGGAGGCCGTTCAAGAGGATGGTTACGACGTCGGCGAGGAGGCTCATCGCTTTCCCTCCGCGGCCCGCCGCGGTATCCGTGCGACACCGTTCGTGTGTAGTTTTAGCATGAGAGTATCGGATGCGAGTTGTTGTCTAAATATGGTGCGTGTGCGCCGAAGCGCGCGTTATTCGTAGGACCCGAGTTCACACTCCGCGGCGGGCCCCTCGTCGCAGGCGTAGCCGAGGTCGTCGCGACTCGTGAGGTTCACAATCTCGTAGTACTGGCCGTCGGACTGGTCGGACGCGGAGAGGCCCTTCACGACGGGGACGGCGCGTTGCGCTTGGTGGTCGCACTTGCGCATCGTCTCCGGCCCCATGCCGACGTTGTCGTACTCGTAGCCTTCGAGTTGCTTGATGACCTCCGGCGGGTAGAACGTCCCCGCACGCTCGACGGCGGCGGCGTACTGGAGCGTCTGGGCGTACGCCAGTTGCGCCACCCCCGAGGGGAGGCGGTCGTACTCCGATCGGAACGCCTCCGTGAACTGGTTCGAGGGTTCGTTGTCTATCTGGGAGTCCCACGCGACGGTGCCGTAGATGCCCTCGATGGCCCCGCCCGCGGCTTCCGCCATCGGCCGGTTGTACAGCGGAACGATGATCTCCATGTCCTGGTCGATGCCCGCGTCCACCGCCTGCTGGACGGAGTTCGACCCATCGAGCCCGTAGTGGTTCAGGATGAGCACGTCCGCGCCGGAGTTGGCCGCCTGCGAGAGGTACGTCGAGTAGTCGGAGGTACCGAGCGGCGTCGCGACGCTGTCTACCTGCTCCCAGCCCGCCTCCTCGGTCATGAACTTCTCCATCGACGCCTGCTGGGTCTGCCCCCAACTGTAGTCGGCGTACAGTTGGTAGAACTTCAAGCCCTCGCCGTACTCCTCCTTGACGACGGGTGCCAGCGCTTGGCCGGTCATGTACGCGTTGAACACCTCGCGGAACCCGTATCGGGCGCAGTCCTTCCCGGTGGTGTCGTTCGAGTGCGTCAGGCAGGCCATGAACATGACCTTCTCCCGCTGACAGAGCCCCTGCACCGCGATGGCGACGGCGGAAGAGGACCCCCCGGACACCATTATCACGCCGTCGCGCTCTATCATGCGCTTCGCGGAGTTACGGGCCGTGTCCGCGTCGGTGTTGGTGTCGCCGTCCACGTAGTCGATTTCGTAGCCGAGGACGCCGTCGCCCGACAGGTCGTCGAACTGGGAGTCCACCCACCCGCCGCCCTCGTTCAGGTGCTTGACGGCGAGTTCGTAGGCGCGGAGTTCGTCCTGCCCCTCCGAGGCGTACGGACCGGACTGCGGGACGTTGAACCCGAAGATGGCCTTGTCGCCCTCCACGGGGAAGTTACCCAGCGCCGGGTAGTCGTCCTGATTTCCGCCGTCGCCCCCGCCTCCGCCGTCGGTCCCGCCGTCGCCGCCGGAGCCGTCGGTTCCGTCGTCACCGCCGCCCCCGCCGGAACAGCCGGCGAGCGCAGTTATTCCCGCGGTACTCGCGCCAGCAGCCTTCAACAAGTCCCTCCGATGGAGAGGATTGCTATCGCGTGCCATGACACTACCCCTGACAAGATTGTTAATAATTGTTTTGTATATATTTCCTTAATTGAGGTTATTATAGAGCAAACATACACAAATCCCTATAGGTAGTATTAGGTGAATTTCCGGTCGAAGTTCCTATTTGGATAACCGGCCCCGTAGACGGGCGAGTGCGCTCTCCCGACGGAGGAGTCGCCGAACGCGGCGGGAGAAAGCCCGCGTAATTCACAGACAACCATCAAACGCCCGTCGCACGCTGTGATAACCGAACCCAATCCGTGAAAACCTCACGGGCGTAAAGTGAAGAACCTCCGTAGGGAACCCATGGACGTGAGGAATGCTAACAAGGATGACGCGGAACAGATACGCTCCGTCGCTCACCAGTCGCTTCTCGCCTCGTACGGGCACGCCTTCGAGGAGGAGACGCTATCGCAGGCGGTCGCGGAGTGGTACGACCGAGAGCAGGTGACCGCCACGGTGAGCGACGACGACGCGGTACTCGTCGTCGGGGAGGACGACGGGGACGTGGTGGCGTTCGCCGAGAGTTACGTCTCCGAGGGGGAGGTGTCCGTCGGCGAGATAGATTGGCTCCACGTTCTCCCCGACTACCGGGGGGAGGGACACGGGACGCGGTTGCTTCGAGAGGTCGAGCAACGACTCGTAGACGAGGGCGTCGCTCGCATCCAAGGCCGCGTGCTGACCGAGAACGAGGCCGGGACGACGTTCTACGAGGACCACGGATTCTCCGAGGCGCACGACCGAGAACTCGACATCGGCGAGGAGACGTTCGTCGAGCGGATATACACGAAAGCCATCGACGACGGGCCGGCGTTGGAACCGCGAGAGACGCACGACGGCGAACGCGTCTTCGTCGCCTTCGACGAGGCCGCTCGGGGGTCTGAATCGCCGTTCGTGGCGACGTACTCGGACGAGAGTCGCGAGAGCCGGTACGGCTGGATGTGCACGAACGACGACAGCTTCGACTTGGCGATGGACACGATGGGGCGCATCCAGTGCAACTCCTGCGGCAACAAGCGGAAAGCCACCCGCTGGGACGCCTCGTACCTCTAACCCTGCCCGACCATCCGGTCCTCGTCGGCCCACTCCTGCTCCCGCAGTTCGTACTTCTGGACCTTCCCGGTCGCCGTCTTCGGTAACTCGGCGACGAACTCCACCTCCTTCGGGACTTTGAACGTCGCGATGCGTTCGCGGCAGTAGTCGAGCAGGTCCGACTCGGTGACGCCCGGGTCCGCGGGGTCGCCGTTTCCGGGCACGACGAACGCCTTCGGCGACTCGCCCCACTCCTCGGAGGGCGCGGGGATGACCGCCACGTCGCCCACCGCCTCGTGGTCGAAGAGGGTGTCCTCCAACTCGATGCTGGAGATGTTCTCGCCGCCGGAGATGATGATGTCCTTCTTCCTGTCCTGAATCGTCACGAACCCGTTCTCGTCGACGACGGCCAAATCGCCCATGTGGTAGTACCCCTCCAGACGCTCCGAGAACGCCGCCTCCGTCTCCTCGGGTTTGTTCCAGTAGCGGTCCATCACCTGATTGCCGCGGACGACTATCTCCCCGACGGTCTTGCCGTCGCGGGGCACGTCCTCGCCGTCTTCGTCCACGACGCGAACGTCCGTCCCGACGTAACCGATTCCCTGCCGCTTCTTCAGGTCGAACCGCGCCGGGTCGTCGTCGTCGAAGAACCGCCGGGCGTGCGACGTGGTGACGAGCGGTCCCGTCTCCGTCGCGCCGTAGACGTGCATGAGTTCCCAGCCGAACTCCTCCTCGACGGTGCGGATGGTCGCCTCCGGCGGGGCCGCACCCGCGGTTGCGGCGCGAACCGGGTTCGCCCCCGTCGTCTCCACGCCGCCCTCCCGGTCGTAGTGGTCCATCAGCATGTTCAGCACCGTCGGCGCGGCGCACATGTAGGAGACGCCCTCCTCGCGCACGGCGTCGAAGACGTCCGCCGCGTCCACGCC
This sequence comes from Halopelagius longus, assembly GCF_900100875.1. Classification (NCBI taxonomy): domain Archaea; kingdom Methanobacteriati; phylum Methanobacteriota; class Halobacteria; order Halobacteriales; family Haloferacaceae; genus Halopelagius; species Halopelagius longus. Next base: position 896,315 of record NZ_FNKQ01000002.1, read on the forward strand.
GCGGGTGCAGACGTGTTTCGCGCCGTGGCCCGTCACGGCGTAGATGTGACCCCACCCGTTGACGTGGAACATCGGGAGCGTCCAGAGGTACACGTCGTCGTCGGCGAGTTCCTGATGCATCGACACCAGATAGGCGTGGAGCGTCTCCGTCCGGTGCGTCCGGCAGACGCCCTTCGGGTCGCCCGTCGTCCCGGAGGTGTAGTTGATGGTGATCACGTCTCCTTCGTCCATCTCCGGGCGGTCGTACTCGGCCGACTCCGCGAGCAACTCGTCGAACGAGAGCCACTCGCCCTCCACCGCGTCGGCGTCGTTCGTCACGAACGTCTCCGTCGGCACGTCGTCGCGTATCGCCTCTATCTTCTCGGCGTACTCGTAGTCGGCGTACACCACGTCCACCCCTGCGTCGTTCAGGATGTACTCGTAGTCCGCGGGGACGAGTCGGTAGTTCAACGGCGTGTGAACCGCGCCGACCTGCATCGACCCGTAGGCGGCTTCGAGGTGGTAGTGCGTGTTCGGGTCGAGGACGGCGACCCTGTCGCCCTTCTCCACGCCCTGTCGCTGCAACGCCGCCGAGAACCGGTCCGCCCTGTCGCCGAGTTCGTCGTACGTGTAGCGCTCTCCGGTCGTCGCGACGACGGCCTCTTTCGACCCGTAGTACCGCCGCGCGCGGTCCAAAAAGTCGGTGACGAGGAGTGGTTTCTCCATACCGAGCGTACATAATCATCTATCAGTATAAAATTGCGGTCCGCTCGGCTCTCGGTACTGCTATGGATGTCACCGTACCGAGGGGTACCGCTCTTTCTCTCCCCCCGGAGACGGGTTACCTACCTATCAGTTTGCAGAAAGTAACTTACCCGCTCGCCCCGTGAGACCGGTCAATGGCCCTCTCAGACTACGCCGGTCGTTCGCCGAACGGGCGGGAGGACGCGACGGTGTTGCGCGTCGCCCCGCACCGCCTGTGGCGGCCGGGAGACGAACGGGTCGAATCGTGCGCCTACAGCGGCGAGGAGATTCCGCTCTCGGAGAAGCACCTGCTGGTCGTCCTCGACGTCGGCGGCGACAGGGTCCGCGAGTACGTCCGCGACGAGTCGTCTCTGGAGGCGTGGCTGAACGGCGAGTGAACGGACCACGGGCGGACGGAGGCGGCGACTCCGCTCGGCGGTTCGGGCGTCGCGAAAAAAGCGTCCGGAGAGTCGAATCACCCCGGTCGAGCGGTTCTGCGGCGGCGTCCCGTCGTCAGTCGCCCTGCACCTTCGCTTGGATGTCGGTGACGATTTCGGGGTTGCGGAGGGTCGTGGTGTCGCCGAGTTCCTCCTCGTTGGCTATCTCCTCCAGCAGGCGGCGCATTATCTTGCCGGACCGCGTCTTCGGCAGTTCGGGCGTGAACACGACCTGTTCGGGGCGGGCGATGGGGCCGATGGCGTCCTCGACGCCCTCGATGATGCGCGAACGCATCTCGTCGTCGCCCTCGTAGCCGTCCTCGGTGATGACGTAGGCGTACACCGCCTCGCCTTTCACCTCGTGGTTGCCGCCGACGACGGCCGCCTCCGCGACGCCCTCGACGCCGACGATGGCGGACTCTATCTCCATCGTCCCGAGGCGGTGTCCGGAGACGTTGATGACGTCGTCCACGCGGCCGAGGATGGTCATGTAGCCGTCCTCGTCTATCTTCGCGCCGTCCTCGGGGAAGTACACCCACTCGTCGGCGTCCTCGTCGGAGTACTCGGCCCAGTACTCGTCGATGAACCGCTCGTCGTTCTTATAGAGGGTTCGGAGCATGCCGGGCCACGGCTTGTTCACCGTCAGGTAGCCCGCGCGGCCGGGCTCTATCTCCTCGCCCTCGGTGTCGACGATGCGGGCGTCGATGCCCGGAAGCGGCGGCCCGGCGGACCCGGGCTTCATGTTCTTCACGCCGGGCAGGGTCGTTATCATCATCCCGCCCGTCTCGGTCTGCCACCACGTGTCCACGACGGGGCACTCCTCGTCGCCGATGTGCTTGTAGTACCACTTCCACGCGCGGGGGTTGATGGGTTCGCCCACCGTCCCGAGCAAGCGGAGCGACGACAGGTCGCGGCGTTCGGGGAACTTCGAGCCCCACTTCATGAACGCGCGGATGGCCGTCGGCGCGGTGTAGAACACGTCGACCGCGTACTTCTCGACGATGTCCCACAGGCGGTCCCGTTCGGGGAAGTCGGGCGTCCCCTCGTACATGACCGTCGTGGTTCCGAGCGCCAGCGGTCCGTAGACGATGTAGGAGTGGCCCGTAATCCAGCCGATGTCGGCGGAGCACCAGTAGGTGTCCTCGGGCTTCAGGTCGAGGACGGCGTGAGAGGTCCACGCCGTGTAGGCGAGGTAGCCGCCGGTGGTGTGTTTGACCCCCTTCGGCTCTCCGGTCGTCCCGGAGGTGTACATGAGAAACAGCATGTCCTCGGCGTCGCGTTCGACGGGTTCGACGCGCTCGCCCCGTTGTTCGTCCATCAGGTCGTCCCAGTCGTGCTGGTTCTCCGCCAACTCGTGCCCGAAGCCGTCGTCGCCGAGACGGTCGACGACGACGGTGGCCTCGACGTCGTGGTCGACGCCTTCGAGCCCCTCGTTGGCCTTCTCTAAGTGGTCGAGGGCGTCGCCGCGGCGGTAGTAGCCGTCGCAGGTGACGAGGTAATCGGAGTCCGCGGAGTTCATCCGCGTCGCCAGCGCGTCCGCGGAGAACCCGGCGAAGACGACGGAGTGGGGCGCGCCGATGCGGGCGCACGCCAGCATGGCGATGGGCAGTTCCGGCACCATCGGCATGTACAGCGTGACGACTTCGTCCTCCTCGACGCCCATGTCGCGGAGCGCCGCCGCGAACTCGTTGACCTCGCGGTAGAGGTCCTGATAGGTGTACGTCCGCGTCTCGCCGTACTCGCCCTCCCACTTGATGGCGACGCGGTTCTTGTCGCCGTTCTCGACGTGACGGTCCACGCAGTTGTACGACGCGTTGATCGTCCCGTCGGAGAACCACTCGTAGAACGGTTCGTTCGAGTCGTCCAGAACCGTCTCGTACTCCTCCTCCCAGTCGAGTAGGTCGGCGGCCCGTTCCCAACAGTCGGGCCAGTTCTCCTCGAACTCCTCGTAGATGTCGGGGTCCGAAACGTTCGCTTGCTCGACGAACTCGTCAGAGGGCTCGAATTCTTCCTGTTCAACCAGCCGTGCCTCTAGTTCACCGTCACCATCTGACATAGGTCATGGTAATAAACCGAATCCTGCATGATAAATCTATGGCAATCAGAAGCGGGGTGATTCCCGACCCGTCTGCGAATTTTGCCGCGGGCGATACGTGGCGTTGCGGGTCGTTTCCATCGGGGCGGCGTCAGACGGCAGTCGCGCCCGCGGCGACCGGAAGCGCGACGCCGGTGACGAAGCGAGCGTCGTCGCTTGAGAGCCACATGAACGCCGCGCTCACGTCCTCCGGTTGGAGGATGTCCTCGAAGAGGTTGTCCGGGCCCGTCTGTTCGGCGATTTCGGCGATGTCCTCGTCGATGGTCTCGACGATGCCGGAGGTCATCTCCGTGTCCACGGCCGTCGGGCAGACGGCGTTGACGGTGATGTCGTGCGGCGCTAACTCCATCGCCAGCGTCTTCGTGAGGCCGATGACGCCGTGCTTCGCGGCGGTGTAGTGGCCGAGGCCGGGCGACGCGCCGAGGCCGGCG